>NC_015259.1:1870189-2178986 GCF_000192745.1 Polymorphum gilvum SL003B-26A1 | reverse complement strand
TCAGCCGCGTTGATCTGGGTGGCGAGCAGGATGTGCTTGTCGGAAGTCATCACCTCCTCAAGCGCACGGATCGACTTTTCACGGCCGACGAAAAGCGGAACGATCATGTGCGGGAACACAACGATGTCACGCAGGGGCAGCACCGGGTACACAGTCTTACCGGCCTCTTCGATGGAGCGCGTTTCGGATTCGCTCATGTCCATTCCTTTCTGCGGGCCTGCGAGCGTCCGGGAGGAGGTCTGCCGCAGGCACTTCTTGGATGGTGTCCCGATCCGGGGAGGGTCGGGGAACAGCCGGTTCGAACCGCCCCTCTTGGGCACGTTTCGAACCGCCGGACCATCGGTTGACCTATTAGGTGGACACCGGGGCTACGAGTGTCAAGGCGGACGGACACATAGCACCCGCCTCACCTGTTGACAGGCGGCAAGGCCCGCGCCGGAACAGCGCCGTGAATGCAAAATGCCGCCCTCACGGGCGGCATTCATGCATTCGTCACGGTTGGGCTAAAAGCCGCATCACGCAGTCGACACTGAGCTTTCGACGCGGTCCTCGTAAATGTAGAGCGGTCGCGCCTTGCCTTCGACCACCTCAGGCGAGATGACCACTTCCTTCACGCCCTTGAGACCGGGCAGTTCGTACATGGTGTCGAGCAGGATCGCCTCCAGGATCGAGCGCAAGCCGCGGGCGCCGGTCTTGCGTTCGATCGCGCGCCGCGCGACCGCCTTCAGGGCCTCCTCGTGGAAGGACAGGTCGACGTTCTCCATCTCGAACAGCCGCTGGTACTGCTTGACCAGCGCGTTCTTGGGTTCGGTCAGGATCGTGACCAGCGCTTCCTCGTCGAGGTCCTCCAGCGTGGCGATCACCGGCAGGCGGCCGACGAACTCCGGAATGAGGCCGAACTTCAGCAGGTCTTCCGGTTCCAGTTCGGAGAACAGTTCACCGATGCGGCGATCCTCCGGCCCCACGACATTGGCCTTGAAGCCGATCGAGGTCTTGCGGCCGCGGTCCGAAATGATCTTGTCGAGGCCGGCAAAGGCGCCGCCGCAGATGAACAGGATGTTGGTCGTGTCCACCTGCAGGAATTCCTGCTGCGGATGCTTGCGCCCGCCCTGCGGCGGTACCGATGCGACGGTGCCTTCCATGATCTTCAGCAGCGCCTGCTGCACGCCTTCGCCCGACACGTCGCGGGTGATCGACGGGTTGTCGGCCTTGCGGCTGATCTTGTCGACCTCGTCGATGTAGACGATGCCGCGCTGGGCGCGCTCGACGTTGTAGTCGGCCGCCTGCAGCAGCTTCAGGATGATGTTCTCGACGTCCTCGCCGACATAGCCCGCCTCCGTCAGCGTCGTCGCATCGGCCATGGTGAACGGCACGTCGAGGATGCGCGCCAGCGTCTGCGCCAGCAGAGTCTTGCCGCAGCCGGTCGGGCCGACGAGCAGGATGTTCGACTTGGCCAGTTCCACGTCGTTGTTCTTGGACGCGTGGTTGAGGCGCTTGTAGTGGTTGTGGACGGCGACCGACAGAACCTTCTTGGCACTGTTCTGGCCGATCACGTAGTCGTCGAGGACGTGGCGAATCTCCTGCGGGGTGGGAATACCATCGCGCGATTTCACCAGCGAGGACTTGTTCTCCTCGCGTATGATGTCCATGCACAGCTCGACACATTCATCGCAGATGAAAACAGTCGGGCCGGCGATCAGCTTGCGCACTTCATGTTGGCTCTTGCCACAGAACGAGCAGTAGAGCGTGTTCTTGGAGTCGCTGCCGCTGGCCTTTGTCATGTATCAACCCCGCACTTTCCGGAAGGGCTGACGCCCTCCACTCTCGGTAATGCCGGGACGCGCCGTTGCGCCTGCCCGGCTGCCGGTCCCGGACCGCTGAGTGCGACTTCCATGGACCGGGATGCTTTCATGCTTCGCCCTTAAAGATCAACATTCGCTTAAGGCGACGGCGGAATTCCAGCGGCATTGACCGCCAAGGGACTTCCGCAGGCAATTGCGTCACGAATGCGGCGAAAGCGTCACGATTGCCCTTCTGTGCCCAGACTTGCGCGATCGGAGATCACGCTATCGACAATGCCGAAGCCCTTCGCCATGTCGGCCGTCATGAAATTATCGCGCTCCAGCGCTTCTTCAACCGAATCGAGGCTCTGGCCGGTGTGCTTGACGTAGATATCGTTCAGGCGACGCTTCAGCTTGAGGATTTCCTGGGCATGCAGCATGATATCGGCAGCCTGTCCGCGGAAACCGCCAGACGGCTGGTGCACCATGACGCGCGCGTTCGGCAGCGAGAAGCGCATGCCCTTCTGGCCGGCCGCCAGCAGCAGCGAGCCCATTGACGCGGCCTGGCCGATGCACAGCGTGGACACTTCCGGGCGGATGAACTGCATGGTGTCGTAGATCGCCAGGCCCGACGTCACCAGCCCGCCGGGCGAGTTGATGTAGAGCGCGATTTCCTTGTTCGGATTTTCCGCCTCGAGATACAGCAACTGGGCACAGACCAGGGTCGCGAGCTGATCCTCGATCGGACCGGTCAGGAAAATGATCCGCTCCTTCAGGAGACGGGAATAGATATCGAAGGCCCGCTCGCCCCGGTTCGTCTGCTCGACGACCATCGGCACGAGAGTGTTCGTGAAGAGTTCGACAGGATCCTTCATACCTCATCCATGTGCTGGCCCAAGCCCCTTGCGCGCATGGCCGGCGCCGGTTGGCAGGCGGTGGAACGCATCGGTCCGACCTTGAGTCGAAAAGAGCGACACCCATACATAATGGATGTCGCCCGCATCGCAAGGAGGTTTGCCGGTGCGGCATGAAGGCAAGGTTAAAACCCACAGCGCCGCCCGGCATATTGCCCCGGATCAGCCCGCGGTCGCCTCGTCCTCGTCTTCGGCGGCGAGCTTCTCCAACTCTTCCTTGGTGACCGTCTTGTCGGTGACCTTGGCGAGCTCCAGGATGTAGTCGACGACCTTCTCCTCGTAGATCGGCGCACGCAGGCTGGCGAGCGCCTGCGGATTGCTCTTGTAGAACTCGAACACCTGCCGCTCCTGGCCCGGGAACTGCCGCACGCGGTCGTAGAGCGCGCGCTGGACTTCCTCGTCGGTGACCTGGATGTTGTTCTTCTCCCCGATCTCGGACAGCACCAGGCCGAGCCGGACGCGCCGTTCGGCAATCTTGCGGTAGTCGCTCCTGGCCGCTTCCTCAGTCGTCCCCTCGTCCTCGAAGGTCTTGCCGCTGCGCTGCATGTCCATCTCGACCTGGTTCCAGATGTTCTGGAACTCCGTCTCCAGCAGCTTGCCGGGCAGGTCGAAGGAGTAGACTTCATCGAGTTTGTCGAGCAGCTGGCGCTTGACCCGCTGGCGCGTCAGCGCACCGAACTGGCTCTCGATCTGGCCGCGCACGATATCCTTGAGCTGATCCAGCGATTCCAGGCCGAGGGACTTGGCGAAGTCGTCGTCGAGCTTCAATTCGCCCGGCGCGGCAACGTCCTTCAGCACGATGTCGAAGGTCGCTTCCTTACCGGCGAGATGCGGTGCGGGATAGTCGTCCGGGAACTTGACCGTGATGACCTTTTCTTCGCCGGCCTTCATGCCGAGGATGCCATCCTCGAAGCCGGGGATGAACTGGCCCGAGCCGAGCACGAGCTGACCGTTCTCGTCGGCACCACCCTCGAACGGCTCGCCGTCGATCTTGCCGAGGTAGGACATGGTCACCCGGTCGCCGGCCTCGGCAACGGCGCCCTCACCCTTGGACTCGAACGGGCGGTTGTTGGCGGCGATCGCCTCGACCTGCTCCATGACGCCGGCGTCGGAGATCTCGACGACCGGCCGTTCGATCTCGATGCCCGAGAAGTCGACAACCTCGAACTCGGGCAGCAAGTCGTAGCTGATCTTGAAGGCGAGGTCCGCGCTGCCGTCCAGGATCGCCTCCGCCTCGTCGTCCGGCAGGTCGATGTCAGGCTGCAGGGCCGGACGCTCGGAGCGGTCCTCAATCGCCTTCTGGCTGGTCTCCTGAATCATCGTGTTCAGGATCTCCGCCATGGCCTGGCGGCCATACAGGCGCTTCAAGTGGGCCGTCGGCACCTTGCCCGGCCGAAAGCCGTTGATGCGCACCTTGGACTTCAGGTCGTCGAGATAGGACTCGAGCCTGCTCGCCAGATCGGTAGCCGGAATGACGACTTTCAGTTCGCGCTTGAGGCCCTCGGAAAGGGTTTCGGTCACCTGCATGGTATTGTGCTTCGTCCTCGGAATGGACCCAGACGGTCCACCATCGTGTTTGTGATTAGCCTTTGCCGGATCTCGATCGGCATCGGCCGCAACGGCCGGAACCGGCAAACCCGGAGCCCTAGGACATGGTGCGGGCGGAGGGACTTGAACCCCCACGGCTTGCGCCACCAGAACCTAAATCTGGCGTGTCTACCAGTTCCACCACGCCCGCAACGGCCTGCAACGCCCGAAGCCAGGGCGCGGCCTCTATAACACCGGCCCTCGCTCCATCAAAGAGAAAATGCCGGTCGGCGGGTGAATGAATCAGCGGTCCTCCTCGCCGGCAAGCCCGGCGACCACCAGCTTGAGTGCCGGCAAAAGATCCTCCGAGATCAGCCCCGCGCCCGCGACGCGTCCCGCCTCGCCGTGCATCCACACCGCCATCGCCGCCGCCTCGAAGGCAGGCAGCCCCTGCGCCAGCAGCCCGGTCACGATGCCCGCCAGCACGTCGCCCGTGCCCGCCGTCGCGAGCCAGGGACTGGCGTTGTCGTTGATCGCCGCCCGTCCCTGCGGGTCGGCGATGACCGTGTCGGCGCCCTTCAGCACCACCACCGCCCCGCATTCGCGCGCCGCCGCGCGCGCCGCCGACAGCCGGTCCAGCCCGGCGAAGGCCGGAAACAGGCGCTGGAACTCGCCATCATGCGGCGTGAGCACCAGCGGTCCGCGCGCCGCGCGCGACAGCGCGAGGAAGTGCTCCCGTGCGTCCCCGAAACTGGTCAGGGCGTCCGCGTCCAGCACGACCGCCCGCTCCGCGTCGAGCAGCCGTTTGACGACCGAACGCGCCCCTTCCCCGACGCCCGCGCCCGGCCCGAACAGCACGGCGTTGAGCCGGCGGTCGGCAAGCATCTCGCCAAGGCCGTCCACGCCGCGGACCGGACGCACCATCACCGCGGTCAGATGCGCGGCATGGACGATCAGCGCCGACGGGTCGCAGGCGACCGTGACCAGCCCGGCGCCTGCGCGCAGCGCCGCCGAAGCCGCCAGCCGCGCCGCCCCCGTCGTCGCCAGCGGACCGGACACGACGACGGCATGGCCGCGGTCGTACTTGTGCCCCTCAGGCGCCGGCGGATGCCAAGAGGCACGCCACAGGCCGGGCGCATTGGCGAAACAAGTCGGCTCCAACGACGCCACCGTGGCATCGGCGATGCCGATGTCGACGACCTCGGTCGTGCCGCACAGGCACCGTCCGGGCTGAAGCAGATGGCCCGGCTTGCGCCGGCAGAAGGTCACCGTGTGCCGCGCCCTGACGGCGGCACCGAGCATCCTCCCGTCGGCGCCGTTCAGCCCCGACGGCAGGTCGACCGCAACGACCGGCGCGCCGGCCTCGTTGAGCGCCTCGATACAGGCACGCGCCAGTCCCTCGAGCGGCCGGTCGAGGCCGGCGCCGAACAGGGCGTCGACGAACAGCACCCGTCCGGCCGGCGCCGAACGCACGAAATCGAGGCTCAGGGCCTCCCAGCCGCCGCCCATGGCTTCGAACGCAGACCGGGCGTCGCTTCTCAGCTGTGACGGATCGCCGAGCACGGCAACACGGACCGGTCTCCCCTGCCTCCTCAGCAGCCTGGCGGCCACGAAGCCGTCGCCGCCATTGTTGCCCGGCCCGCACAGGATCCGGATTTCCGCATCCGCGCCGGCTTCCCTGAGCACGGCGTTCGAAACCCCCTGCCCTGCCCGCTCCATGAGCACGATGCCTGCGGTGCCGGCCGCAATCGTGAGCGCGTCCGCGGTAGCCATTTCGGCGGGCGTCAACAATTCGATACTCACCTGATTGCTCCCGGCACGCGGCCGGCGCGGCGGCCGGCTCAGGCGCACTTCAACCGAAATGCAGGACCGTGGCAAGACAAGCCGGAATCGGGGCAATCGGTCAGGCTTCGGAGCCCCGGCGCCGGTATATGCCTACTTTCTAATCAAACCGCCTATTTTTCGTCCAGACCTTTGCGCGACTTGTGGTTCGGATTGATGGCTCAGCCCTCTTCATGCTCCTTTTTTCGGCGTTTTTCGCGCGACGGGACAATTGGCACGCAGTATGCTTTATCGCAGAGACACCGCGATCCGGCAGGCCGGATCCCTGCCACAGACATGGAGAGAGACCGAAGGCCATGAAAAAGATCGAGGCGATCATCAAGCCCTTCAAGTTGGACGAGGTGAAGGAAGCTCTCCAGGAGGTCGGCCTCCAGGGCATCACCGTCACGGAGGCCAAGGGGTTCGGGCGCCAGAAGGGCCATACGGAACTCTACCGCGGCGCGGAATACGTCGTCGACTTCCTGCCGAAGGTAAAGGTCGAGATTGTTCTGGCCGATGAAATGGTCGAAAAGGCCGTCGATGCCATCCGCACCGCGGCCCAGACGGGCCGCATCGGTGACGGGAAGATCTTCGTGTCCAACATCGAGGAGGCCGTTCGCATCCGTACCGGCGAGTCCGGAGTGGACGCGATCTAGCAGAGACAGCCGGGACCTGTCTGGTCCCGACCGAATCTGGGTGTGCCGCTTCCGGCCGTTGGCCACTTGGGAACCGGGCGCCCGGGAATGAACACAACCTGACGAAACCAAAACACATAGGGAAGTTCGTAATGACCACTGCTTCGGATGTCCTGAAGGAAATCAAGGACAAGGACGTCAAGTTCGTCGACCTGCGGTTCACCGACCCGCGCGGCAAGATGCAGCACGTCACCATGGATTCCGGCCTTGTCGACGAAGACATGTTCGCCGAAGGCGTCGCCTTCGACGGCTCGTCCATCGCCGGCTGGAAGGCGATCAACGAGTCCGACATGACTCTCATCCTCGACCCGGAATCGGCTCACATGGATCCGTTCTTCGCCCAGTCGACGATGGTCATCATCTGCGACGTCGTCGATCCGGTCACCGGCGAGGCCTATAACCGCGATCCGCGCATGACCGCCAAGAAGGCCGAGGCCTATGTCAAGGCCACCGGCATCGGCGACACCATCTACTTCGGTCCGGAAGCCGAATTCTTCATCTTCGACGACGTGCGCTTCACCTCCGACCCCTACAACACCGGCTTCAAACTCGACAGCTCCGAGTTGCCGATCAACATGGGCTCGGAATACGAGGCCGGCAACCTCGGCCACCGTCCGCGCACCAAGGGCGGCTACTTCCCGGTCCCGCCGATCGACAGCTGCCAGGACATCCGCTCCGAGATGCTGTCCGTCATGGCGGAGATGGGCGTCGGCGTCGAGAAGCACCACCATGAGGTGGCCGCGGCTCAGCACGAACTCGGCATGAAGTTCAGCACGCTGACCCGCACCGCCGACCACATGCAGATCTACAAGTACGTCGTGCACCAGGTCGCCCATGCCTACGGCAAGACCGCGACCTTCATGCCCAAGCCGATCTTCGGCGACAACGGCACCGGCATGCACTGCCACCAGTCGATCTGGAAGGACGGCAAGCCGGTCTTCGCCGGCAACCTCTATGCCGACCTCAGCGAGACGTGCCTGTTCTACATCGGCGGCATCCTGAAGCACGCCAAGGCGCTCAACGCCTTCACCAACCCGTCGACCAACTCCTACAAGCGTCTGGTTCCGGGCTACGAGGCGCCGGTGCTGCTGGCCTATTCGTCGCGCAACCGCTCGGCGTCCTGCCGCATCCCGTTCACGACCTCGCCGAAGGCCAAGCGCATCGAGGTCCGCTTCCCGGATCCGGCCGCGAACCCGTACCTCGCCTTCGCCGCCCAGCTGATGGCCGGCCTCGACGGCATCAAGAACAAGCTCCATCCGGGCGACGCGATGGACAAGAACCTCTACGACCTGCCGCCGGAAGAACTGGCCGAGATCCCGACCGTCTGCGGCTCGCTGCGCGAAGCCCTGCAGTCGCTGGATGCCGACCGCGACTTCCTCAAGGCCGGCGGCGTGTTCGACGACGACCAGATCGACGCCTACATCGAACTGAAGATGGAAGAGGTGATGCGCTTCGAAATGACGCCGCATCCGGTCGAGTTCGACATGTACTACTCCGTCTAAGCCTCCCAAGGCACAGACAGGAAAGGCCGGGCCCCGCCCGGCCTTTTCTTTTTCTTCGTCGCCCCGGTGAAATCCGGCCCCGCATCCGCTATAGAGCGGACCGCGCCCCTCCGGCGGGCGCCCAGCCAGACAAGACGACGGAATTGAGCGCGATGACCGAATTCAAGTCGGAGTTCCTGAAGACACTCGGCGACCGGGGCTTCATTCACCAGATCTCGGATCCCAAGGGTCTCGACAAGCTGTGCGCCTCCGAGACGGTCACCGCCTATATCGGCTTCGACTGCACCGCGCCGAGCCTGCATGTCGGCTCGCTGGTCCAGATCATGATGCTCTACTGGCTGCAGCAGACCGGCCATCGGCCGATTGCGCTGATGGGCGGCGGGACCACGCGCGTCGGCGATCCGTCCGGCAAGGACGAGAGCCGCCAGCTGCTGACGCCCGAAACGATCGAGGCCAACAAGGCCGGCATCCGAAAGGTTTTCGAAAGGCTGCTGGTATTCGGCGACGGGCCGACCGATGCCCTGATGATGGACAACGCCGACTGGCTGCTGAAGCTGAACTACGTCGACTTCCTGCGCGAAGTCGGCCGCCATTTCTCGGTCAACCAGATGATCCAGCGCGACTCGGTGCGTTTGCGCCTCGAGCGCGAACATCACCTGTCTTTCCTAGAATTCAACTACATGCTGCTGCAGGGCTACGACTACCTGGAGATCTACCGGCGCACGGGCTGCCGGCTGCAGATGGGCGGCTCGGACCAGTGGGGCAACATCCTGTCCGGCGTCGACCTGACCCGGCGCATGGAGGGCACCGAGACCTTCGCCCTCACCTCGCCGCTGCTGACCACCGCCTCAGGCGCCAAGATGGGCAAGACCGCCGCCGGCGCCGTCTGGCTGAACGAGGACCAGCTGTCCAGCTACGACTACTGGCAGTACTGGCGCAACACCGAGGATGCCGACGTCGAGCGCTTCCTCAAGCTGTTCACCACCTTGCCACTCGACGAGATCGCCCGCCTTGCCGCACTCGAGGGGGCGGAGATCAACGAGGCCAAGAAGACCCTGGCCACCGAGGCGACGGCCCTGGTGCATGGCCGCGCGGCGGCCGAGGCAGCTGCCGAAACGGCCCGCAAGGCCTTCGAGGAAGGCGAGACGGACGCCGGCCTGCCGACGGTCGACCTGCCGGCGGCCCAGCTCGATGCCGGGCTGGGCATCCTGAACGCCTTCGTGGCCGCCGGCCTGTGCGCCTCCAACGGCGAGGTCCGCCGCAACATCAAGGGCGGCGCGGTGCGCGTCAACGACGCCGTCGTCGCCGACGACACGCTCCAGCTCACCGGCGCCGATGTGACGGCACAAGGCGTCATCAAGCTGTCGCTCGGCAAGAAGAAGCACGTCCTGCTCAGGCCGGCGGACTGAGGCGGCGCGCTCCGCCGGTCAGCGGAACTCGAACATCTTGCGGAAGATTCCGGGCGCGATGGCCGAGACCGGATTGACGCTCAGGACGGGATCGTTCATCGGGCCCGACAGCCGGTAGGTGACGCCGATCAGGCCTTCCTCGCTGCCGCCGCCGAGCGCGAAGCCGAGGAGCGGGATTTTGGCGAACAGGTTGTTGAGCGCAAAGATCGGCACGAAGGTTCCGGTCAGCGCGAGCGAGCGCGAAGCCAGGTTGACCGTCCCGCCGATGGTGCCGCCGACGACCGCGCCCTGCAGCGTGCCGCGCTGCACGGTCAACATGTCGCCCCGTCGGTCGAATACGATCTGCATGGTATCGAACGAGGCTTCGCCGTTTCGGACAGACCCGGCATTGAGGATCGGCCGACCGTCGCGCCCCCCTGTCGCCGCCTGAATCTCGCTGAGCTTTCGGATCGCCGGGTCCTCGGCGATCGACAGATCGCGCACGGTGATGCTTCCGACCCATTCGTCGCCCGACGGCATCGCGACGCTCAATTGTCCCCGACCGCCCCGCATGCGCTCGTAGAGATCAAGGAAGCGAAGGATCGCGCCGGTATCGGCCAGCTCCGCCGTTGCCGTACGCGCCCCGTTCTGACTCTCGATCCTGAACTGGAACGTGGAGCGGTTGTTCGTCTGGCCCGCAATGACAGCGTTCTTCACACCGACGCCGTTGCCTTCGATGGTCGCCGCAAAGCCCGTCGCGACCACTCCGCCGAAGCCTTGAAGGCGATCGATCTGCGCCGTGACGACATATCCGGCCGACAATGCCGCTTCGTTCTCGGACCGGGATTGGTCGCGCAGGCGGGCAATCAGGCCTCTGCCGTCGAAATCCCTCCCCTTGAGGACCATCCGGTAGCGCCCGCCGTTGTCCCTGCCGACCTTCAACGAGGCCGTGTCGCCGGGACGGATCTGGAACCGGTCGAAAGAGGCCTCACGGAATTCGCCGGTGGCCGACAGCGTCACCGAGCCGGCAACGTCGACGCCATCCGATTGAAGCCTGAAGTCGCGAAGAACCCTGTCGCCGCTGCCGGTGACGAGCAGGAACGATGCCCGAGACAACACGCCCGGTGCCTTCTCCCATCCCAGCGGCTCCAACGTGACCGCCGCATCGGTCAGGTCGATGTCGAAGCGCTGATGGCCCTCCGCATCGCTCAGCTCGAGCACCATTGGGCCCTTGACCAGCGAGCTTAGATCGATCCCGCGTTCCGCCAGTTCCTTTGCGGTCACCTTCAGCACGACGCCCTGGCGCGCGGCAACGTCACTGCCGCCCAGCGGCATCTGGATGTCGATGTCGGCCTTCAGCCCGTCCAGGCGGCCGTTGCCCTTGATCGTCACCTTCGACGGATCGGCAACGACGGTAACATCGGCGTCCCTCACTAGATGGCCCTTGATCGGATCTTTCGAGGAAAAATCGTCGAGCACCGCTTGCGCCGACCAGGCTACCGCGTCGAGATCGACCGACAGTCTGAGAGGAAAGCGGGCATCCACCCGCATCTCGCCTGACCCGGACAGGGCCTGCGCCGAAAGTCCGGTCCGTTCCAGGACCTGGAACGGCTTGCTGTCGACGATCGCGCCGAGGTCCGCCGCGGCGCCGTCGAGCTTGACGTCCAGCACGCCGACCTTGTCGTTGCGCTCGCGCAACTGCTCGATCCGGAAGGTTGCCTCCGGCACGTTCACGGCGTTTCCGCTGGCGAGACGTGCCTGGCCTCCGCGCGCGGCGATCGTGAGAACCTCGTTGTCGATCGACACCGTTGCCGTCAGCCCCTCGATCGTCGGCAGGCTGCCGAGCGGTGCAACGCTGACGTCAGCCATCCTGAGGTCCATTTTCAGGTCGTCGCCGGACCAGCCGGGATCGGGATGGGAGACGTCGAATGCCGGCGGGCGGATCGCAACGTCGATCTGCCCGGCGTCGATGCGTCCGCCGCGCATGTGATCGATGATCCAGCGCCTTGCCGGCGGCGTCAGGGTGATCGGCCAGACCTGCTTGAGCAGGGACACGCCGACATCCGCCGCATTGAAGGCAAGAGCGACATAGGGTCCGTCCCCCCGCAGTTCGACGGAACCCACGCCCTGCAGACTGGACGGGCCGGCCTGAAGTGCGAAGCGGTCGACGAAGATCATGCGGCTTTGAGGATCCAGATGCGCCTCGGCCTGTATCACGTCGACCTGTTGCGGCGGTTCGGGCACGTCACCGGATCCGAACTGTGCCTGGTCGGACATGAGCGCAAGGTGCCATGCGGTTTCACCGGTCTGAGGCGGCATGAGATTGCCACTGAAGAACAGATGCGTATTGCCGCGGATCACATGGGACTTGCTCACCAGGATCCCGGGCGTGCCTTCGATCCAGGACAGCGACAAGGCGACATCATCGAACTGGATCGTGGTCGGGCCCATCTGAAACCATCCGTTCACAGAGCGCCCGACAAGATTCGCTGCCTCGAACTTGCCGGTATCCGAGAGATTCGCATTGAACCGGACCTGCATAGGCAATCCGAAGCCACGGCCGGCCACGACGCTTTCGTCGGACGAAAACAACTCGGCGAGCGTCAGATCACGCGCCACCAGGCCGATGTGGCGGGCGCCATTCTCACTCACCAAGGTCCGGCGCATGACCAGGTTCCAGGTTCCCATCCGGCCGGCAACCTCCGCCTCCGCGATCAGACCTTCACGGGCATCGCGGCGGATTTCGGCATCGATGCCGGTCAGCCGCCGAGGCACTGCGCCCTCGATGTCGATCCGGCCGTTGGCGATCGTGACATCCGCCAGGGCGCGCCGGTCGAACTCCGCCACGACGACCGCGGCGACCCGGTCGATCGCCTCCATGACGTGAGCCATATCGGGAATCTCGTCCGGCGACCCGGCCATGCCGAGCACAAGGCGCGGCCGGTCGACTGCGAGCGTGGCAAACCGAATGACACCGGACCACAGCGGAGCGATCTGCACCGGAGCTTCGATGCGCGGCAGGAACAGGTCGACGGGAGCGGCCCCCTCCACTCTCAGATGGGCGTCGCTGATGACCACCTGTACACCATCGTCGGCGAACAGATCGATCGAGACGCTGCCGATCGTCAGGCGGGTCGGGCCATTCGAAGCCCGCTCCTCCATCAGGTCGGCAAGAAGCGGTGCGACAATCGCCCCGCTCGCCAGCCGGTAGGCTGCCGCCGCCACGCCGACGAGGGCGACCGCCAGAAGTACCAGCACAAGGCGCCGCCTGCGCGATCCGGACGGTCTCGGCGAGCGTATGCGGGTCGTGCCGTTCATGGGCTTGGTATCGTTCAGCGTTTGACGCCCTTCATCGGTCGGCCGGTGGTCGAGTCGGATGCGAATGTATGATACCTGCGGTCCGAACGGAAAGCTGAGCCGGCCATGGACGATTTTCGCTTGGCAGGCCGTTATCCAGCATTAACCGACCGAGTTTGACGGAAGGAAGGCAACATGAGCGAATTGAAGATCGGCGACCCGGCCCCTGATTTCAATCTGGCCGCCGATGGCGGCAGGACCATCAAGCTTTCCGATTGCCGGGGCAAGGCCGTCGTCGTCTATTTCTATCCCAAGGACGACACGCCCGGCTGCACCACCGAGGCCCAGTCCTTCAGCGCCCTGAAGCCCGAATTCGACGCGCTCGGCGTGCGCATCATCGGAATCTCGCCCGACACCGCCGCCAAGCACGACCGGTTCAAGGCGAAGCACGGCCTTGCCGTCGACCTCGCCGCTGACACCGATTCGGCGACATGCGCCGCCTACGGCGTGTGGGCGGAGAAATCGATGTACGGCAAGACCTACATGGGCGTCGAGCGCTCCACGTTCCTGATCAAGGCGGACGGCACGATCGCGCAGATCTGGCGCAAGGTGAAGGTGCCCGGCCATGCGGAGGCCATCCTGGAAGCGGCCCGCGGACTGTGAGGCAGCCGGTGACCGAAGAACAGGCCCCGCTGCAGGGCGACACGCTGGTCGCGCGCGCGAACGCCATCGTGCGCGCACCGGCGACCGCCGACAAGGTGGCGCTGGCCTACGAGACGGCAAAGGCCTGGTTCCAGCGCCGGCTCGCCCTCGGCAGCCCGTCGCGCGAGGGCGGCATGCCGGACCGGCCCGGACGTCCCGACCGTCCGGTCCTTCTGGCGCCGCGGGACATGCCCAAGCGTGCCCTCGGCGGCGAGGCCGGCCGCATCGCCCTGCTGCATTCGCTCGCCCACATCGAACTGAACGCGGTGGACCTGACGTGGGACCTGATCGGACGGTTCGCCCACGTCCGCCTGCCGCGCTCCTATTACGACGACTGGGTCCGAGTCGGCCTGGAGGAGGCGAAGCACTTCTCGCTCCTCGAGGCGCGGCTGGCCGATCTCCGCGCGGCCTACGGCGACCTGCCGGCCCATGACGGCCTATGGCAGGCCGCCCAGGACACCGGTCATGATCTGGCCGCCCGGCTGGCGGTCATTCCCCTTGTGCTCGAGGCGCGCGGGCTCGACATCACCCCGTCGATGATCGCCAAGGCCGAATCGCTCGGCGACGAGGCGACCGCCAGGATTCTCGCCATCATCTACCGCGACGAGAAGACCCATGTCGCCTTCGGTGCCAAATGGTTCCGCTTCCTGTGCGATCGCACAGGAACCAGGCCGGAGCCGCGGTTCCACGATCTGGTCCGAACCCATTTCAAGGGTACGCTGAAGCCGCCGTTCAACGACCGCGCCCGATCGGAGGCTGGTCTGACGCCCGGCTTCTACCGCCCTCTCGCCCGCCTCGTCGGATAGCTCCCCCGGGTCTGCGGAGATCCAGCCGGCTCCGCCACCACATTCCGCAACGGGCGCTCCCCAGAATGAGGGTTTGTTAACCTTACCGTTTTCTAATCAGCGTCGAACATCACGGCTCTCGGCCTGCCAACGGGATCAAGACGCGTGCCCATGTCTGACAACACCTCGTCCCCGAGGAAATCATTCGGCAAACGCGGTGGTTTCCACCATGTCACGATCACCCGTGGCAACACGTCGCGAACATTCGTCATCCGGCCCTGGATCATGGGCACCGCCGCGGTCGTCCTCATCCTGTTCCTCGGCGGCTATCTGTCGGCCGCAGCCTATCTCTTCCTGCGCGACGACCTGCTCGGCGCCCGGGCCGCGCAGCAGGCCGAGATCGAGAGCGCCTACCAGGCGCGCATCGCCCATCTGCGCGCGGAAATCGACCGACTGACCAGCCGCCAGATCGTCGACCGGGCATCGGTCGAAACCCTGGTCGAAAGCCTCATCGCCCGTCAGGACGCCCTGAGCGACCGCCACTCCAAGGTGGCCAGCCTGGTCGAACGGGCCGCCCGCAGCGGCCTGCGCGTGGCGATTGACAACCCGGTGCCGCCCAGCAAACCGGTCTTCGCGCAAGGAACGCTGCAAAACCCCGCTGCCGGCGATGCCTCGGCGATCGGCGGCGAGCCCGCCCCGATCGCGAATCCGCTGCCGGCCCTCGGCCTGCGCGGAACGTCGTCCGTCGTGCCCTTGGACCACGCGCCTTCCGCTGCCACGACGGTGGATGAGGGCAAGCTGTCCCAAGTGGAAGACACGCTCAAGCGCATGTATTCGGAAAGCGCAGCCGCCCTCGACGCGCTCGCGGTCGCAGCCGAACAGCACATCGACACGATAGTCGAGGCCACGGCACCGCTCGGGATCCGCCTGCCCGCCCTGTCCGACGCTTCGGTCGGCGCCAATGTCGGCGGTCCCTACATTCCCCTCCCGGCCTTCACCTTCGACGAACGGATCCAGCGGGCGGAGCGGGCCCTCGCCGCGCTGGAGTCCTTGAAGACGGCCGCGCGCCGACTGCCCCTCACCCGCCCGATCGCCAACGTCGAAGTCTCCAGCGACTATGGGCCGCGTCTGGATCCGTTCCTGCGCACCCTAGCCATGCACACCGGCATTGATTTCAAGGCCAACTACGGCACCGCGGTACGTGCCGCGGCCGGCGGCACGGTCATTGCCGCCGATCGCCAGGGCGGCTACGGCAAGATGGTCGAGATCCGCCACGCGGGCGACGTCGTTACGCGCTATGCTCATTTGAGTCAGATCAAGGTCGGCGAAGGAGATGTGGTCGAGCCCGGAGACATCGTCGGCTTGGTCGGCAGCACGGGACGGTCCACGGGCCCGCATCTCCACTACGAGATTCGGCTGGACGGCGAGGCCGTGGATCCGTTCGACTTCGTCGTCGCGGGCGACCATCTCGCACCGATCCTCGCAAACTGAAAGACCCGCGCGTCCTTCCGGCCGCGCGGGTCCTGTTTGCCTGCCAGGTCGACCGGATCAGTCGACGTCTTCCAGAACGAGATCCTTTTCGCCCCCGAAGACCCGCTGGGCGAGCGCCGCTTCCATGAACGGATCCAGGTCGCCGTTCAGGACATCGTCGGGCGACGAGCTTTCGACGCCGGTGCGCAGGTCCTTCACCATCTGGTAGGGCTGCAGGACATAAGAGCGGATCTGGTGTCCCCAGCCGATCGAGGTCTTGGACGCCGCTTCGGCGCTCGCGGCCTCTTCGCGCTTCTGCAGTTCGGCCTCGTACATGCGCGCCTTGAGCATCGCCCAGGCGGTCGCCCGGTTCTTGTGCTGAGAGCGTTCGCTCTGGCACTGGACGACGATGCCCGTCGGGATGTGCGTGATACGCACGGCCGAATCAGTCGTGTTGACGTGCTGGCCGCCGGCACCGGATGCCCGATAGGTATCGATCCGACAGTCGCTTTCGTTGATGTCGATCTCGATCGAATCGTCCACCACCGGATAGACCCAGGCGCTGGCGAAACTGGTGTGACGGCGCGCCTGGCTATCGTAGGGCGAAATCCGCACCAGGCGATGGACGCCCGATTCGGTCTTCAGCCAGCCGTACGCGTTTTCGCCCTTGATCAGGAGCGTCGCCGACTTGATGCCAGCCTCCTCGCCGTCATGAACTTCGAGAAGTTCGACCTTGTAGCCGCGCTTTTCGGCCCAGCGGCGGTACATGCGCAGCAGCATGCTCGCCCAGTCCTGGCTCTCGGTACCGCCAGCACCGGCGTTGATTTCCAGATAGGTGTCGTTACCGTCGGCCTCGCCGGAAAGCAGCGACGCCATCTGCAGCTTGAGCACCTCGTCCTTGAGCCCGCGCAACGCCTCCTCGGCCTCGTTCACGACCGACTTGTCGCCTTCGAGGTCGCCGAGCTCGATCAGTTCGATGTTGTCGGACAGCTCGGATTCCAGGCGGCGGACGCCCGTAATGCCTTCGTCGAGCTGCTGGCGCTCGCGCATCAGCTTCTGTGCTCGCGCGGGATCATTCCAAAGCGCAGGATCCTCGGAAAGGGCGTTCAGTTCGTCCAGTCTGACCAGGGCATGATCCCAGTCAAAGATGCCTCCTCAGCAGGCTTATGGCCTGCTTGATTTCGTCGACGATGGCCTCCATTTCGGCGCGCATCGGGTACCTCTCAGTCTCGTTCCGTCTTGAAAACACCGGCAACTGCGGATGTCTGACCGGCATATGGGGTCGGGCGCGGACAATATCGAGACGGTCCACGCCTGTAAACCGACTGTCCGGAGCGTCGCAGTCAGTAAAGGCCGCCGGTTCCCGACAGCACGGCCTGCCCGGCCTCGGGAGAAACGGTCCTCGGCACGCCCATATCATCCTGGAAGCCGATGATCGAGTAGCTGTCGGGCGGCGCCGTGCCCGGCTTGAACGCTTCGAGAATGGTCCCCGGAGCGCCCGCCGCCGTACGCAGACCGGTCCGCTGGTTGATCGGGATGAGCTGCAGGCCCTTGGGCACCCGGAACTCCACCGGCGGCGTCTTGGCGAGCGCCGCCTTCATGAACTCGGTGAAGATCGGCGCCGCGACCTGGCCGCCTGTGGCACCTCGCCCCATCGGCCTGGGATTGTCGTAGCCGACGAACACGCCGACGGTCAGATCGGGTGTGTAGCCGATGAACCAGGCGTCCTTCTCCTCGTTCGTCGTGCCGGTCTTGCCGGCGACCGGCCGACCGACCTCCCGCACCTTCGTCGCCGTGCCGCGCAGCACGACGCCTTCCATCATCGACGTGATCTGGTAGGCCGTCATGGGGTCGAGGACCTGCTCACGGTCGTCGATCAGTTCCGGCTCGTCCTGCCCCTGCCACTGCGGATCGGAACAGGCTTCGCAGATGCGGCTGTCATGCTTGTAGATCGTGCGGCCATAGCGGTCCTGAATCCGGTCGATCAGGGTCGGCGTCACCTTGCGGCCGCCATTGGCGATGATCGAATAGGCCGTCACCATGCGCAGAACCGTGGTCTCCCCGGCGCCCAGCGACATCGACAGCACCGGCAGCATGTTGTCGTAGATGCCGAACCGCTTGGAGTATTCGGCGACCAGCGGCATGCCCATATCCTGCGCCAGACGCACGGTCATCACGTTGCGCGACAGTTCGATGCCGGTCCGCAAGGTCGACGGTCCGTAGAACTTGCCGCCGTAGTTCTGCGGGCGCCAGGCCCCAAGTCCCGGCCCCTGGTTGATTTCCAGCGGCGCGTCCATGACCACGCTCGAGGGCGTGTAGCCGTTGTCGAGCGCCGCGGCATAGAGGAACGGCTTGAAGGAAGAGCCGGGCTGACGGTAGGCCTGTGTCGCCCGATTGAACTCGCTCTGCGCGAAGCTGAACCCTCCGACCAGTGCCAGAACGCGTCCCGTGAAGGGATCCATGGCAACCAGCGCTCCCGAAACCTTCGGGATCTGACGCAACTCGTAGCCGCCGGACGCCGTGGCCTCGACATAGACCACGTCCCCCGGCGCGAGCACGTCGGTGACAGCATTGGGGGCACGTCCAGACACCCGGGCCCATTTCATGCCCTCGATCGTCAGGACCGCCGTGTTGCGGTCGGGCGACAGGGTGCCGCTCACCAACTTGCGCGGCTGGAGGCCGATTTCTGCGCGTCCCTGTGCCGCCGACAGGACGACCGCAAGCTGCCATTCGGGCACGTCGCTCAGGGCCTCGACCTTGGCCAGTTCGGCTCCCCAGTCGCCGCCAAGGTCTATCCGTGCCACCGGACCGCGCCAGCCGCCGCGCTTCTGGTCGAAATCCAGAAGGCCGTCCATCAGCGCCTTGCGCGCCTGCATCTGCATCGTCGGGTCGAGCGTCGAGCGGACGGAAAGGCCGCCCTCGTAAAGACTGTTCTCGCCATAGATGGAGGCGACGACGCGGCGCACCTCCTCGGTGAAGTACTCGGCTGCAAACAGCTGCGACCCGGTCTCGCGCGGCTTCACGTCGAGCGGATCCGCCTTGGCCTGCTCTCCTGCGGCGGCGGTGACGTAGCCGTTCTCGACCATGCGGTCGATGACCCAGTTGCGCCGCTCGATCGCCCGCTCGGGGAAGCGATAGGGATGGTAGTTGTTCGGCGCCTTCGGCAGGGCCGCGAGATAGGCGATCTCGGCAAGGCTGAGCTCATGCACAGACTTGTCGAAATAGACCAGGGACGCGGCCGCCACGCCATAGGCACCGAGGCCGAGGTAGATCTCGTTCAGGTAGAGTTCGAGAATCTCGTCCTTCGTGTAGGCCTGCTCGATACGCAGCGACAGGATCGCTTCCTTGACCTTGCGCTCGACCGAGACCTCGTTGGTCAGCAGGAAGTTCTTGGCGACCTGCTGGGTAATGGTCGATGCGCCCTCGGGCCGGCGGCCGGAGCCGTAGTTCTGGACGAAGCGGACGGCGGCACGGGCAATGCCTTCCGGATCGATGCCGATATGCTGATAGAAATTCTTGTCTTCGGCGGACAGATACGCCTGCTTCACCGCGTCCGGAATGGCCTGGATCGGCAGGAACAGCCGCCGTTCGCGCGCATATTCCGCCATCAGGCTGCCATCGGCCGCGTGGACGCGCGTCATCACCGGCGGCTCATAGTTCTTCAGTGCGGTGTAATCCGGCAGATCGTTGGAGACCTGATCGAGATAGACCCACACGCCACCTGCCACCAACAGCACCATGACGGTGCCGATGCCGAAAAAGTAGCCGAAGAGTTTGATCAGAAATTTCATGTGTCGGGCTCGTCTCTACCCCGGCCAGATCGTTCGTTGGCGCCCCCTACCACACTCCGGGCGTGGCGGCACCGGATTTCGCTGCGGGTGCACCCTGTCCTCAGCCGTCTTACTCAAGGACCAATATGGCGATGCTGAGGCATCGGCCCAACTTGGCCGCCCCTAGCCCGTTTTCCGTTCACTTCGGCAGCGCCGACTTTTCCATGGCGAACCGGGGCATGAAAAACGCGCCGATCGCCTCGGTAACGGCGTTCGCGGTCCGCTCGCGCCAGGCTTCGGACACCAGAAGCTTTTCATCATGCTCATTCGACAGGTAGCCGAGTTCGAGCAGCACGGACGGCACGTCGTGAGCCTTCAGGACGACGAAGCCCCCGGAACGATGCGGATTGTTGATCAGCTTCACAGCGCTGCGCAATTCGCTCACCAGCGTGCGGGCGAAATGGGTGGAGAAATTCTTGGTCTCGCGCCGGGCGAGGTCGATAAGGATATCGGTCACATCCGCCGGCTCTTCTGCCAGTTCGACGCCGGCGATCACGTCCGACAGGTTCTCCGATTCGGCGACCTGCGCCGCGAGGTCGTCCGACGCCTTTTCCGACAGCGTGTAGACGGTCGCTCCCCGCACGGCGTCACGGGAATGACGCACGGAGTCCGCATGAATCGACACGAACAGGTCAGCCTTCATCTCGCGGCCAAACTTCACCCGCTTGCGCAGCGGCACGAACGTATCGCTCTCGCGGGTGAGGTGCACGGTGTAGCGCCCAGTCTCCTCGAGCTTCCTCTTCAGCACGCTGGCGAAATCCAGCACGACGGCCTTTTCCAGCGTTCCGGCGACACCCACCGCTCCGGTGTCGATGCCACCGTGCCCCGGATCCAGAACGATAACCGGCTTGCCGGGTACGGTGCGCACATCAAGGCGATCGCCTTTGGGCGCCGCCAACTTCGGCGCGCTCTCCTCGACCGCGAGCCGCGTTTTGCGCACCTCTTCGAGAAACGCTTCGCGCGTCGTGCGTACGAGGTCGATGACCAGCCGCGCCGGCTGGTCATCGACTGCGGGCAGGACAAATGTCTTGTCGACCTCGACCGGACCGGTCGCATCGAGCACGATTCGGGACTTGCCCGGCGCAAACATCCCGTAGCGCCAGGTCCTGATCAGGCCGCGCCCCTCGCGGCCGGAATCAGCGGGAAGCTTGAAATCCGTCGCAGGCAGGTCGATGACCAGCCGGTAGGGATCGGCAAGGGTGGAGACGGAAAATGGAATCTGGCCGTCGAGGTCGAGAACGAATCGCGTCCTGACGTCGTCGCCGGCGATGCGCGCGTCGATCGCCACCGCGACCGCAGCCGTCTCCCCATGGGCCGGCAGGACCGCCTGTCCCGGGCTCGCGAACACGAGCAGGAGCGCGGCAACCGCCATCGCGATCCGATGTCCAAGGGGCAAGGGCCGTCCGTTCACTGCAGTTGGCTCCCGCAAGCAGCGCTTCTGCGTCGATTGGCACAAACCTGACCGGTCACAGTTAACCTTTCGTTGACGCTCGCCGTCGGCATCGGATCCGTGCCATAGCCGATTTCCATTGCTTGCCAACGCGCGCATCCGACCGTAAAAGAACACTACGGATTTCGGTTTGCAATCGATACCACCCCGGATGACGGAAATGCATGGCTTTCCACAAGTCATCGCGTTCCGTCCGGATTAAGCAGCTCTGGACGAGGCCATCTGTCCGACGCGGCGATCCGGCCGGGACGATGCCGGGGTATCGCATTGCGGGCTCACCGGGCTAGCCCCGCCCACTCAGAAGTGAATGGTCACCGGGAATGCGGCCCCCGGATCCGGTCGAACGGGAATGTCGACGCAGCGGCGATGCCGCAGCTTCGGTCATTCGCATTGTAGTAACATTGGCTTAAGCAAGGGCAGGCGTTGCCTTGACGGATCGCGCGATGCAAGCGGACACAGCAGTGCCGGCAGGCTCCCACAGGAGTGCTGCCCGGAGCGCTGGCACCCACGCGCGCCCCCCTGCCCCATTCATCCATCCTGAAGACAACAGAACGGACCGCGTCGCCCAACGACCAGGAACGCGCCTTTCGCGCCCCGGCCGCGCGGCTTCCGTGGAGAACACCATCTATGGCAAACAAGATGCTGATCGACGCGGCGCACCCGGAAGAGACCCGGGTCGTCGTCGTCCGCGGCAATCGAGTTGAAGAATTCGACTTCGAGGCAGCAAACCGGAAACAGCTTCGCGGCAATATCTATCTGGCAAAGGTGACGCGGGTCGAACCCTCGCTCCAAGCCGCCTTTGTCGAATACGGCGGCAACAGGCACGGCTTCCTAGCCTTCAGCGAAATCCACCCGGACTACTACCAGATTCCGGTCGCCGACCGGCAGGCGCTGCTCGACGACGAGCGCGACGAGGAGGAACGCCAGGAGGCCGCCGAGGCCAAAGCCGCCGCCAGGCGCAAGGTATCCGCTCCCAAAGCCGACGCCGGCGAGAATGGCGACAACGGCGAGAATGGCGAGAATGGCGACGAGGAGGACGACGACGAGGATCATGTCGAATCGGTCGGTGCCGAAGACGCGATGGAGGAAGTGCCCGAGCGCCGTCCCCGTCAGCGCCGCCAGTACAAGATCCAGGAAGTCATCAAGCGCCGCCAGGTGCTTCTGGTTCAGGTCGTCAAGGAGGAACGCGGCAACAAGGGCGCGGCTCTGACGACCTACCTGTCGCTCGCCGGACGCTACTCGGTGCTCATGCCGAACACTGGCCGCGGCGGCGGCATCTCGCGCAAGATCACCCAGCCCACCGACCGCAAGCGACTGAAGAAGATCGCCTCCGAGCTGGAGGTGCCCGATGGAATGGGCGTGATCCTGCGCACGGCCGGCGCCAGCCGCACCAAGGCGGAGATCAAGCGCGACTTCGAGTACCTGATGCGCTTGTGGGAGAACGTGCGCGACCTGACGCTGAAATCGAGCGCCCCCTGCCTCGTCTACGAGGAAGGCAGCCTGATCAAGCGCTCGATCCGCGACCTTTACAACAAGGACATCGACGAGGTGCTGGTCGCCGGTGACGAAGGCTATCGCGAGGCCAAGGACTTCATGCGCATGCTCATGCCGAGCCATGCCAAGAACGTCCAGCCCTACCGCGACGCCACGCCGATCTTCACGAAGTTTGGGGTCGAGCCGCAGCTCGACGCGATGTTCTCGCCCCATGTCACGCTGAAGTCCGGCGGCTACATCGTCATCAACCAGACCGAAGCGCTGGTGTCGATCGACGTCAACTCGGGCAAGTCGACGCGCGAGCACAACATCGAGGACACCGCCCTCCAGACCAACCTTGAGGCCGCCGAAGAAGTCACTCGTCAGCTTCGCCTGCGCGACCTCGCGGGGCTGATCGTGATCGACTTCATCGACATGGAGGAGAACAAGAACAACCGGACGGTCGAGCGCAAGCTGAAGGACTGCCTGAAGAACGACCGGGCCCGCATCCAGGTCGGCCGCATCTCGCACTTCGGCCTGCTGGAGATGTCGCGTCAGCGCATCCGTACCGGCGTTCTGGAAAGCTCGACCAGCGTCTGCCCGCATTGCCACGGCTCGGGCATGATCCGCTCGGTCGAATCGGTCGCCCTGCACGTGCTGCGGTCGCTGGAGGACTTCCTGCTCAAGGGCGTCACCCACAACGTCATCGTCCGAACGACGACGGCGGCCGCCCTCTACATCCTCAATCAGAAGCGCCGCAATCTCGCCGACCTCGAGGCCCGGTTCGGACTCGAGATCGCCGTCCA
The DNA here is from genome assembly GCF_000192745.1 of Polymorphum gilvum SL003B-26A1. Taxonomy (NCBI): domain Bacteria; kingdom Pseudomonadati; phylum Pseudomonadota; class Alphaproteobacteria; order Rhodobacterales; family Paracoccaceae; genus Polymorphum; species Polymorphum gilvum. The sequence continues at coordinate 2,155,545 of NC_015259.1, read as the reverse complement.
GGCCGACGAGATGCTCAACGGCCAGCACTATGTGCTGGAGCGCTCGTCGCTCATCGACCGCGACAAGGTCCCTGCCCCCGCCATCGTGCAGCCGGATACGGTCGTCCTCGAGGAAATCGAGGAAGTCGAGGAAGTCGAGGAAGTCGACGAGGAAGGTGATGCGGAGGAGCGCGCGCAGGACGAAGGCGAACGCCGCCGCCGCCGGCGGCGCAAGCGCAAGCGCACGCCGGACGGAGCGGGAAGCACGGAACGCGCCGCCCAGGCCGTCGGGGGATCGGACGCAGAACAGGCATCCGGGGCCGAGGACGACGACGAGACCGACGAGGAGACCTCCGAGCAGGCTGGCGAGGAGCCCAAGCGCAAGCGCCGGCGCGGCCGCCGCGGCGGCCGGCGCGGCCGCCGCGGCGACGAAGCTGCGGGTGAAATCCGAGACGGCGAAGATGCCGAGGGCGAGCCGGAGATGAGCGCGCCTGCCGAAGCCGGCGAGGCTGCGGCCGCGGAAGGCCCCGCGGAGCCGGAGGCGGTCACGGAAGCGGAGGCAGTCGAAGCCCCAACTCCGACCGAGCCGGCCCCGGAACCTGCAGAACCGGAACCTGCAGAAATGGCGGGCGAAGCGGTCGTTGCGGAAACCGAAGCCGCGCCCGCAGCTGAGGCGGTGGCTGAGGAAGAGGTCGTCGAGGCGGCGCCGGCCGCGCCGGCTCGGCCCGCAGCCCCCGTGACCCCGGTCGTCACCAGCGAGCGCAGCGGTAGCGAGCCGGCCGAAGGCGACGACAGCAAGCCCAAGCGGTCCGGGTGGTGGCAGCGTCGCTCGTTCTTCTGAGCGTCGAGCATCGCTTCGTCGGCTGACGGATTGTTTTCTGAATGGAAAAGGCGACCCACAGGGCCGCCTTTTTTGATCGCGTGCAGCTTTCGGCGCGCAGTCCGTCCGAGCCCCAGGTCAGACGAGCCAGGTCTGCAACCGCGTCATCGCCTCCTCCATGTCGGCGCCGGTCCCCGCGAAGGAGAACCGAATATAGCCGTTGCCCCGCTGATGGTCGAAATCCGGTCCGGGCGTCGCCGCGACGCCCGCTTCGACCAGCATGCGCCGGGAGAAGTCGAGGGCGTCATTGCTGAATCTGCGAATGCTGGCATAGACATAGAATGCACCGTCGACCGGCAGCAGTTCGTCGAAGCCGATCGCCGGCAAACGGTGCAGCAGCAGGGCCCGGTTGGCCGCATAGCCCGCCTTGACCCGGTCGAGTTCGTCCGTGGCGTCGAAGGCGGCGATGGCTGCGCGCTGGGACAGGTCCGGCGGCGAGATGTAGAGGCTCTGCGCAATGCGCTCCATAGGCCGCACGAGCACCTCGGGCGCGATCATCCAGCCGATCCTCCAGCCGGTCATGCAGTAGTACTTGGAGAAGCTGTTGATTACGATGACATCGTCGGAAAACGTGAGCGCCGTCTCCTGCCGGCCTTGATAGACCAGTCCATGGTAGATCTCGTCGGAGATGAACCAGAGGCCAAGGGCGCGGCTGGCCTCGACCAGAGCACCCAGGGCCTCGGGCGTCATCATCGTGCCGGTCGGATTGCCCGGACTGGCAACCAGCACGCCCTTGAGCGGTCGCTGCCGGTGCGCAGCCTCGACGTGATCGGGCGTCAGCGCCCACCGGGTCTCGGGACCGACAGGGATTTCCACCGCCTCCAGGCCGAGAGCGGTCAGGATGTTGCGGTAGGCCGGATAGCCGGGCGCCGCGAGCGCGATCCGGTCGCCGGGATCGAAGGCGGCCAGGAAAGTCAGGTTGAAGGCGGCCGACGATCCCGTCGTGGCCAGCACCCGTGCTTCGGGAACCTCGACGCCGTAGGTGTCGGCATAGTGGCGGCTGATCCGGCGGCGGAAGCGCTCCAGCCCGCGCGCCTCCGTATACCCGAGTCGGCCGTCGGCGAGCGCCTCGCGCGCGGCGTCCAGAACGCGGGTCGGCGCGGGTGCCCCTGGCTGACCGACCTCCATGTGGATGATCGACCGGCCAGCCGCTTCCAGAGCCCTGGCCGAGGACAGCACATCCATGGCGAGAAACGGTTCGACTGCACTGCGTTTCGACGGCGACAGGCTGGGCAACGACATTCCGACACTCTCCGCTAGCGAACCGGCTGTGACAGGCGTCCCTGACGTCGCGGTTCAGCCTCATTCCCGCGCTTCACTAGCCGCTCGATGTTGACCAGCGCAAGGCTGGTCTCCTAGGGTCTGTCCAACCAACGGTTTCGGGAAACAGCCATTGCAGATGATTGCGCAGCCAACAAGCTCCTGTTGCGAGCGGTCGCGAAGGACGCCGCTCGGCACCTTCCGTCGTCTTCTCGCGTTGGCCAGCGCCGGCCTGGCGGCTCTTCCGCTCGCCATGCCGCAGGTTCACGCCCAGACCGGAAAGCTTCCGCTGGTCCGCGATGCCGAAGCGGAGGCGCTGCTGCGCGACTATGCCGCCCCCATCTATCGCGCGGCCGGCCTGCCCCAGTCGCAGGTCGAGATCATCCTCGTCAACGACAAGGGCTTCAACGCGTTCGTGCCCGATTCCCGGCGCATGTTCGTCAACCTCGGCGTGCTGATGGATGCGGAGACGCCGGGCGAGGTGATCGGCGTGATCGCGCACGAGACCGGCCATATCGCCGGCCGCCATCTGGTTCGCCTGCGCCAGGCAGCCACCAACGCCCAGATCATGTCCGTGATCGGACTGGTGCTCGGGGTCGGCGCGATGGCCGCAGGCGCCTCCTCCGGCGCAGGCGGCGTGGCGCAGGGCGGTGCAGCCATGGCTCTGGGCGCCGGATCCGTCGGCCAGCGATCCCTGCTCGCCTACCAGCGCGGCGAGGAGGCGGCTGCGGACAAGGCTGCCCTGAGGTACCTAGAGGCGACCGGCCAGTCGGCCAAGGGCATGCTCAAGACCTTCGAGCGCTTCGCCGATCAGCAGATATTTTCGTCCCGCTACGCCGATCCCTACGCCCTCAGCCATCCGATGGCCCGCGAGCGCTACAACGCCCTTGAGGCCGAGGCGCGCAAGAGCCGCTATTTCGACACGCCTGCGCCGACCGCGCTGCAGGCGCGCCACGACATGGTGCGCGCGAAACTGCTGGCCTTCACCAGCCATCCCAACGCGGTCGCCCGCGCCTATCCGCGTTCGGACACGAGTCTCGCGGCCCAGTATGCTCGGGCCATCGCGACCATGAACACCCGCAGCCGCGATGCGGTGAAGGCGATCGACGCGCTCATCGCGCAGCAGCCTAACAATCCCTATTTCCAAGAACTGAAGGGCCAGGCGCTGCTCGAATCGGGCAATCCGCGCGAAGCTGTCGCGCCGTTCCGCAAGGCGGTTGCCCTGCAGCCGAACGAGGGCCAGTTCCTGATCTGGCTCGGCTATGCCCTGGTCGGCGCGAACGATCCGACGCTGCTGCCGGAGGCCGAGCGGGTGCTCAAGAGCGGCATCCAGCGGGATCCCAACTCGGGCATCGCCTACAGCCAGCTGGCGATCGCCCTGGCGCGCCAGGGCAAGCAGCCGGAGGCCGATGTCGCCACCGCGCAAGGCCTGATGATGGCCGGCGACTTCCAGGGCGCGAAGCGCTACGCGGCGCGCGCTCAAAAGAATTTGAAGCCAGGAACACCGTCATGGCTACAGGCCGACGACATCGTGTCCTATAAGCCTCCATCATTCGGGCAGTAGTGGGCATCGCCCCCTGCCCGATCAGGCAATCCGCAACGGCCGCCGCCGGCAGGCCAAGGAGACAATCATGGTCCGCAAGTCCTGCGTGCGCGCATTCTCGGCCGCCCTCTCGCTTCTCGCGCTGTTGACCGTCGCAGTTCCGGCCCCGGCCGTCTCGCAAGAACTCGACCGCTCGAAGGTCGAACAGATCGTGCGCGAATACCTGCTCGCCAATCCGGAAGTGGTCCGCGACGCCATCATCGAACTCGACCGGCGGGAAAAGGAAGCCGAAGCTGCAGCCCGGCAGGCCGCCGTTTCCGACGCTGCCGGCATCCTGTACAACTCGACCCGGCAGGCCGTGCTCGGCAATCCCGACGGCGGCGTCACCATGGTGGAGTTCTTCGACTACAACTGCGGCTACTGCAAGCGCGCCCTGGGCGACATGGACCGCCTGATCGCGGAAGACCCCAATCTGCGGGTGGTGCTGAAGGAATTCCCGGTGCTCGGCCAGGGCTCGATGGAAGCGGCCCAAGTCGCCATCGCCGTCAACACCGTGGCGCCGGAGAAATACGGCGACTTCCACGCCGCCCTTCTGAACCACCGCGGCCAGGCCAACAAGGCCAGCGCGCTCGAGATCGCCGCCTCCATCGGTCTGTCCGGCGCAGATCTGGAAGCGGCCCTGGCGAGCCCGGAAGTCGGCGCGACGGTCGAGGAGGTCTACACGCTGGCCAACCGCCTCGGCCTCACCGGCACGCCCTCCTACGTGATCGGCACCGAGGTCATCATGGGTGCTGTCGGCTACAACGAGCTGAGGCAGAAGATCGAGGCGATGCGCGCCTGCGACAGCACAACCTGCTGAGCGCCGGGGACAGGGAGCCCGCGGGACCATTCAGGGCTTTTCCTGACCCCGGCAAATCCCTATAAGGAGGCGGAATTCGCGGCGATGGAGTATCGATGCCCGCCTCCATATTCATCCTGAACGGCCCAAATCTCAACCGGCTCGGCACCCGCGAACCGGAGACCTACGGCCGCACGACGCTGGCCGACATCGAAGCGCAGTGCCGCGCCACGGGACAGCGGCTTGGCTTCGACATCGTGTTCCGCCAGTCGAATGCCGAAGGCACCCTCGTCGACTGGATCCAGGAAGCCGGCGACGAAGCGCAGGGCCTGGTGATCAATCCTGCCGCCTATACCCACACCTCGGTCGCGATCCACGACGCGATCCGCACGGCCGCGATTCCGACCGTGGAGGTCCACCTGTCGAATGTCTTCTCCAGGGAACCGTTCCGCCATCATTCCTACGTGTCGCCGGTTGCAGCCGGCGTGATCTGCGGCTTCGGCGCCAAGGGCTACGACCTCGCGCTGGAAGCGCTTGCCGGCATGGTCCGCGCGTGACCCGACACCAAACCGAAAGCACATCCGAGATGTCCAAAGAAAACAAGACGTTTGACAAAGAACTGATCCGAGAACTCGCCCTCCTGCTGGACGAGACCAATCTCTCGGAGATCGAGCTGGAGCAGAAGGACTTCCGGGTCCGCGTCGCCCGCCAGCTGACCGTCGAGGCCGCCGTCGCCGCGCCGGCCGCTCCCGCCGCCGTGGTGCCGGCTGCCGCCGCAGTGGTCGCCGCGACCGCCGCCGATCCGTCCAGCCATCCGGGCGTCGTCACGTCGCCGATGGTCGGCACCGCCTACCTGGCTCCCGAGCCCGGCGCCCGCGTCTTCGTCGAGGTAGGCGACCGGGTCAGCGAAGGCCAGACGATCCTGATCGTCGAAGCCATGAAGACGATGAACCAGATCCCGGCGCCGCGCAGTGGCACCGTCAAGCAGATCCTCGTCGAGGACGCCCAGCCGGTCGAATACGGCGAGCCGCTGTTCATCGTCGAATAAGGGCGGGCGGTAATGTTCTCCAAGATCCTGATCGCAAATCGGGGCGAGATCGCCCTCCGGGTCCTCAGGGCCTGCAAGGAGCTGGGCATCTCGACGGTCGCGGTGCATTCCACGGCCGACGCCGACGCGATGCACGTTCGCCTCGCCGACGAGAGCGTGTGCATCGGACCGCCGCCGGCGCGCGACAGCTATCTCAACATTCCCCAGCTTCTGGCCGCCTGCGAAATCACCGGCGCCGATGCCGTCCACCCTGGCTACGGCTTCCTGTCCGAAAACGCCCGCTTCGCGGAGATCCTCGAGGCCCACGGCATCACCTTCATCGGCCCGACGTCCGAGCACATCCGCATCATGGGCGACAAGATCGAGGCCAAGCAGACCGCCAAGCGCCTTGGTATTCCGGTCGTCCCGGGGTCCGACGGCGCCGTCACGCCGAAGGACGACGCCCATGCGATCGCCCGCGAGATCGGCTACCCTGTGCTGGTCAAGGCCGCTGCCGGCGGCGGCGGTCGCGGCATGAAGGTGGCCATGACCGAGGCCCATCTCGACAACGCCCTGTCAACGGCGCGGTCCGAAGCCAAGGCGGCGTTCGGCGACGATGCCCTGTACATGGAAAAATACCTCGCCAGGCCGCGCCACATCGAGATCCAGGTGCTCGGCGACGGCCAGGGCAACGCCATTCATCTCGGCGAGCGCGACTGTTCGCTGCAGCGCCGGCACCAGAAGGTACTCGAGGAAGCCCCCTCGCCGGCGCTCAACGCCAGCCAGCGGATGGAAATCGGCGAGATCGTCGCCGACGCGATGCGCAAGCTGAAGTACCGCGGTGCCGGCACGGTCGAGTTCCTCTACGAGGACGGCGAGTTCTATTTCATCGAGATGAACACGCGCCTGCAGGTCGAGCATCCGGTCACCGAGATGATCACCGGCATCGACCTCGTCAACGAACAGATCCGCATTGCCGCCGGCGGCACGCTATCGCTGCGCCAGGAGGACGTGCTGTTCGAGGGCCACGCCATCGAATGCCGCATCAACGCCGAGAACCCGCGCACCTTCGCCCCATCGCCCGGCCAGATCACCTACTATCATCCGCCCGGCGGGCTCGGCGTTCGGGTCGATTCCGGCGTCTATCAGGGCTACCGCATCCCGCCCTATTACGATAGCCTGATCGGCAAGCTGATTGTCCACGGACGCAACCGCGTCGAGTGCATGATGCGGCTCAGGCGCTGCCTGGACGAGTTCGTCGTCGACGGCATCCAGTCGACCGTGCCGCTGTTCCGCGACCTCGTCGACAACCAGGACATCGCCAACGGCCAGTACGATATTCATTGGCTCGAGAAGTACCTGTCCGGGCACGGAAGCTGAGCCAAAAGGCACGCCGCCATGGCCGGTCAGAAGGATGACATCGTTCTGGAGATCACGCCGCAGGTGCTGCTTAAGGCCTATGCCTGCGGCATTTTCCCCATGGCTGAGTCCGCGGACGACCCGGGCCTGTTCTGGATCGAGCCGGAACAGCGCGGAATTCTGCCTCTCGACGGCTTCCACCTGCCGAAGCGCCTGCGCCGTACCGTCCGCGCGGACGACTTCGAGATCCGCATCGACACGGATTTCCAGGCCGTCGTCGACGGCTGCGCGGCGCCTGCGCCGGGACGGCGCAAGACCTGGATCAACCGGCAGATCCGCCGCCTCTACGGCGAGCTCTACGACCTCGGCTACTGCCATACGGTCGAGGCCTGGCGCGACGGCCGCCTCGTCGGCGGCCTCTACGGCGTCAGCCTTGCCGGCGCCTTCTTCGGTGAGAGCATGTTCACGCACGAACGCGACGCGTCGAAGGTGTGCCTGACCCATCTGGTCGCGCGCCTGATCGCCGGCGGCTACACGTTGCTCGACACCCAGTTCGTCACCGAGCACCTGAGCCGCTTCGGCACGATCGAGGTCCCCAAGGCCGCCTATGACCGCCTGCTGCGGGACGCCCTCAAGGTCGAGGGAGATTTCCACGCGCTGCGTGCCGACGCGAGCGGGGCCGACGTCCTGTCCGTCCTGGACGCCTGGACGGCGTCCCTGGCTGATGCCGACAGCGCATCCTGACTGGACTCGCCGTCCAGACTGTCGACCTTTTCTGCTCCGGCAGCGCCCGACCTAGAATGCCGGCTTGGGCCGCGGCAGACCCGGTACGCCCATATCGATGCCGGATCCGGCGCCCGGGCCAGCCAGCCCGTCCTCGCCTTCCGGCACGCTCGCAGCGACCGGCGGTCCGGAGTAGCCTTCAGGCGGCGGCACGGAAGAGGTCATCCTGCAATCGGTCAACCAGACGTCGTAGACGGCATGTTCGACCGCATGCAGGCCCGGGCTGGCCGCGAACATCCAGCCGGAGAATATGCGCCGGACCTCATTGTTGAGCGTGATCTCGTCGACCTGGACGAAGGCGTCGGTCTGCGGCGTCTCGGTCTGCGGGCGTGAATAGCACACCCGCGGCGTCACCTGCAGCGCACCGAACTGAACCGTCTCGCCGATGTAGACGTCGAAGGAAATGATGCGGCCGGTGATCTTGTCGAGGCCGGAGAACACGGCGACCGGATTCTCGATCTTGTCGGCATGCGCCGGCCCTGCGGTCACGATCCCCGCCGCCAGGGCCACAAGGCCGCTCAGCGCTGCGGCGCGGCTGCCGAAACGGGCGATGGTCTTGTTCAAGTGCCGCATGATGTCCTTCTGGAAAGACTGGCTGGCGAGACTGGCTGTCGGGGCGGATGTAGCATCGGATTGCGGCTCCGAAAAGGCTTCGCGCGCCGCAGGACCGTTCGGCCGGCGACGCGCGCCCGCGTCATGCGGCCGCCGACAGGCGTTGCAACGCCGCGCGCATCTGCTCCTTGCGGGCGGCGAATTCGGCCAGCTTCTCCCTTTCGCCCTCGACCACCTCTTCCGGCGCCCGCTCGACGAAGCTCGGATTGGAGAGCTTCTTCTCGATCCGTACGATCTCGCCATCGAGCTTGTCGAGCTCCTTTTCGAGCCGTGCCCGCTCGGCATCGAGATCGATGACGCCCTCCAGCGGCAGGCAGACCGTGGCATCGCCGATGATGATCTGCGCGGCCCCCTTGGGCAGGACGTCGGCAAGGGCGATGCTATCGGCTCGGGCGAGACGCAGGATGGCCGCCTCGTGGGTCCGGATGCGCGACAGCGTCGTCTCGCCGGCACCGACGATGACGATCGGCACCTGCGCGCCGGCCGGAACGTTCATCTCTGCCCGCACCGAGCGGATTTCCGAGATCAGCTCGACCAGCCAGTTGATCTCGTCCGCCGATGCCGCGTCGGCCATGGTCGCCGTGGGCCACGGCGTCAGCATCAGCAGCCGGCCGCCGGGAAGCTCGGCGCCGTCGCCGAGGCGCGCCCACAGTTCCTCGGTCAGGAACGGCATGAACGGATGCAGGATCTTGAGGATCTCGTCGAGCGCCCAGGCCGCAGTCGCCCGGGTCTCGGCCTTGACCGCCTCGTCCGAGCCGTTGAAGACGGGCTTGGCCAGTTCCAGGAACCAGTCGCAATAGGTGTTCCAGACGAAGCGGTAGACCACGTTTGCCGCGTCGTTGAACCGGTAGCTTTCCAGCGCCGCGGTCACTTCCTCCGCGCAGCGTCCGGTCTCGGTCGCGATCCAGCGGTTGAGCGTATGTGTGACACCGTTCGGATCGAAACCGGCGACCCGCCGGCAGCCGTTCATCTCGGCGAAGCGGGCGGCGTTCCACAGCTTGGTGGCGAAGTTGCGGTAGCCGCCGACGCGGCTGGTCGCCAGCTTGATGTCGCGCCCCTGCGCCGCCATGGCCGTCAGCGTGAAGCGCAGCGCATCGGCGCCGAACTCCTCGACCAGCGACAGCGGGTCGATGACGTTGCCCTTCGACTTCGACATCTTCTGCCCCTTCTCGTCGCGCACGAGGGCATGGATGTAGACCGTCTCGAACGGCTCGGTCTTCATGAAGTGCAGCGACATCATCATCATCCGGGCGACCCAGAAGAAGATGATGTCGAAGCCGGTGATCAGCACCGAGGTCGGAAAATAGCGGGCGAGTTCCGGCGTCTTGTCCGGCCAGCCGAGCGTCGAGAACGGCCACAGCGCCGACGAGAACCAGGTGTCGAGCACGTCCTCGTCGCGGTAGAGGAGCGTCTCTGTCGTCGCCGTGCCTTTCTCCCAGGCGGCGAGCGCCTGCTCCATCGCGACGACACGCACCGGCGTGCCGTAATGCGCCTGCGCAGCGGCCAGGGCCGTTGCCTCGTCCTTTTCCACGAACAGGTGGCCGTCTGGTCCGTACCAGGCCGGAATCTGGTGGCCCCACCACAGCTGGCGCGAGATGCACCAGGGCTGGATGTTCTCCATCCACTCGAAATAGGTCTTTTCCCAGTTCTTCGGCACGAAGCTGGTGCGACCCTCGCGCACCGACGCGATGGCCGGCTTCGCCAGGGTCGCGGCGTCGACGTACCACTGGTCTGTCAGCAGCGGCTCGATCGGCACGCCGCCGCGGTCGCCGTGCGGGACCATGTGGACATGGTCCTCGATGCGGTCGAGGCAGCCGGCCGCCTCCATGCGTTCGACCAGGCGCTTGCGGGCGGCGAAGCGGTCGAGGCCGTCGAAGGCGGCGATGGTCTCGTCGAGCATCGCGCCCTTGGCGACGCCGGCGAGGAACTCCGCGTTGTCCTTCAGGATCACCCGGGCCTCGCGGTCGAGCACGCTGATCATCGGCAGATCATGCCGCTTGCCGACCTCGAAGTCGTTGAAATCATGGGCAGGCGTGATCTTGACTGCGCCCGAACCGGCGGTCGGGTCGGCGTAGTCGTCGCCGACGATCGGGATGCGCCGGCCGACCAGCGGCAGGATCACGTGCCGGCCGATCAGGTCCCGGTAGCGCGGATCCTCCGGGTTCACGGCCACCGCCGTGTCGCCGAGCATGGTCTCCGGACGGGTCGTCGCCACGACGATGTAGTCGCGGATCTCGAACTCGGTCGGGGTGCCATCCTCGTCGAAGGCGACCGGGTGGCGATAGGTCAGACCGTCTTCCAGCGGATAGCGGAAGTGCCACAGGTTGCCCTTGAGCTCGACCTGCTGGACCTCCAGGTCGGAAATCGCGGTCAGGAGCTTCGGATCCCAGTTGACCAGCCGCTTATCCTTGTAGATCAGGCCGTCCCTGTAGAGCGAGACGAACACTTCGAGAACCGCCGCCGACAGGCCCTCGTCCATGGTGAAGCGTTCGCGGCTCCAGTCGCAGGAGGCGCCCAGGCGCTTGAGCTGGTTGAGGATCATGCCGCCGGATTCGGCCTTCCATTCCCACACCCGCTGGACGAAGGCGTCGCGGCCCATGTCGCGCCGGCCCGGTTCCTGGCGCTCCATGAGCTGGCGCTCGACCACCATCTGGGTCGCGATGCCGGCATGGTCCATACCCGGCTGCCACAGCACGTCCTTGCCGCGCATGCGCTCGAAGCGCACCAGTACGTCCTGCAGCGTGTTGTTGAGCGCGTGCCCCATGTGCAGCGAGCCGGTGACGTTCGGCGGCGGGATCACGATGGTGTAGGAGGGCGAACCTGCGCCCGCGCCGGCACCGGCGCTGAAGGCTTCGGCCTTTTCCCAGGTGTCGTAGATCCGCGGCTCGACGGACGCGGCGTCGTAGGTCTTTTCCAGCATGGACGCACTCGAAAGCTTGAACTGTCGCAAGGGTGTAAATCGGATGGGGCCCGGCAAGTCAACAGCCGACGCACCGCCAGGCGGCCGGCAACGGCCCGGCAGCAACGAAAAACGCCGCCCGACGGCGGCGTTGTCTCGACGTCCCGAACGGTCCGACCGTCAGCGCTTGCGGGTTACCCGCTCGATTTCCTGGCGCACCAGTCGCTCGACCATGCCGGGCAGGTTCTGGTCGAGCCAGGCCTTGAGCATCGGCCGCAGCATGTCCTTGACCAGATCCTCAAGGGTGCGGGCATTGGCATTCAGGACGGTGGTCGACAGGTTCTCGAACGCCGCATGCACGGCCGCTCCGGTCATGTCCGAAGTCAGCGGCGCCTCGTCCTCCAGGGGCTCCAGGCTGTCGAGATCGATGCTGGAGGTCATGACCGGAGCCGGGCGCGCCTTCGCCGGTTCGATCGGCAGCACGTCGTCGTCGACGAAGGCGATGTCGCCATCATCGACGACGGCTTCGACATCGATGGCGAACGGATCCTCGCCGGAGCCCTCCTCGTCGTCGTCGACCGCCAGTTCCTCGGTCAGTTCGAGCACGTCGTCGGCGTCTTCCTCGTCGAACGCCGCCATGTCCGCATCGCCGGACGAATCATCGGAATCGAACAGCTTGTCGAGATCGTCCTGGGACATCTCGACGTCGTCGCCACCCGCTGCACCGAACGAATCGAGGACGTCCGCATCGCCCTCGCCTTCCTTGCCGCCTGCCGGGCTTTCCTCATCCGAAATGATCCGGCGTATCGACGCAAGGATCTCCTCCATCGAGGGTTCTTGGGCCTGACTCGCCTTGGACATGAGTTCCCCCAGCACTGAATCGCCTACGCACCGTCGCACAGCCCAACTGTTACGATTCGGTTAATCCAAGTATGACGCGAGGCTTTGGCAGCGAAAAGCTGACCCAGCGGCGCAAACGCCCTTATCCCCTCCTAATGCAGGGGAAACAGGCGGTTTGCGGATGCTTGACGCTTCCTCGGAAAGAAACCCGCCCTGCGGGGACAACGCGTTGCGGCGATTCGCCCGCCGCGGCCAGCTCAGCGGCCGTCCGGCGTGCGCAGGCCGAACCACTTGTCGCGCACCTTTTCGTAGTGCTGGGTCGGCTCGTAGCGGGCGACCGGCAGGCCGAGGAATTCGGCGTCCAGCCGGCCGATCGCGGAAACGAGCTGGTAGCCGCCGACGATCCGGTTGCGCTGCGCCGTCACCAGGTTGACCCGCTGGTTGACCAGTTCGCGCTGGGCGTCGAGCACGTCCAGCGTCGTCCGCTGGCCGACACGCTGTTCCTCGATGACGCCTTCCAGCGCCAGCTGCTGCGCCGAGACCGCCGCCTGGGCCGCGCTGATCGAGGCTTCGGCGGCCTGGTACTGGCCCCAAGCAGAGATCACGTTGGCGCGAATGCGGTCACGCACGACATCGAGCTGGATCTGCGCCTGGCCGAGTTCCTCCTTGGCCTGGCGCACCCGCGAGTGGACGGCGCCGCCCTGGTAGATCGGGATGCTAACGCGCCCGAAGACGGAGGCGCTGTTGCTGGTGCTGACCGACGACGACGGGTTCCACTGCCGTTCGATCGATCCTTCCAGCGACACGGTGGGCAGCAGTTCGCCCTCGATAGTCTTGACGCTGAATGTGGCGGCATCCACCAGGTGCTGGGCCTGCCTGATCAAAGGCTGCATCTGGTCGCCGATGCGCATGGCCTCGTCCATCGACTTCGGCACGAACCGGCTGATCGCCGTGCTGGCCGAGAGGTTGCGCGCCTCGACGCCGACGATCTGGCGATAGACCGCCCGGCTGGAGGTCAGATTGGCGATGGCGGAGTTCAGGTTGGCCTGGGCCTCGGCATAGCGTGCTTCGGCCTGGGAGACGTCGGTGCGCGTCCCTTCCCCGACCTCGAACCGGTCGCGCGCGGCGCGGACCTGTTCGCCGAGGAACTCAAGATCGCTGCGCTGGAGCGAGACGAGGGCGGTGTCGCGGATCACGTCGACATAAGCCTGGGCCGCCGACAGGAGGACGTCCTGCTCGGTCGCGTTCAGGCTTTCGCGCTGCGCGCGCACGATCGCCTCGGCCTGGCGCGTCGAGTTGACGGTCCGAAAGCCGCGGAACAGCGCCTGCTGCACGCTCAGCGAGATCGACGCGTTGTTGCGGTAGGTCTCGCGGCCCGCGGCGCTGGAGCGGATGCCGCCGACGCCGGCGCCCGCCGTGACCGTCGGCCGCCAGCCCGACAGCGCCTGGGGCACGTTCTCGTCGACGCCGCGCAGTTGGGCGCGCGCCGCGTTGAGCGTCGGATTGTTCGCGTAAGCCAGGGCGAGCGCTTCGGTAATCGTTTCCGCGGTCGCCAGGGAGGTTGCGGACAGGACGGCGAGGCCTGTGAAGGCGGCGGTCAGTGAGACGCGAAAAAGCACTTAAGTCAGCCCCTTATGCCACGGACCCCCACCCGTGCTCGATAGTCCGGAGCAGTATAGCCTCGCGCTCCAGTCTGCAAACCCAGCCCGGCGATTTTAACCGAACATTCATTGCACCTGCGGCACGCGCGCAACAGGTGCCCTTGGGCAGCGCGGCATGTGGCCGCTGCGAGCCGTTCCGGCCGGGTCGCCTTCAGAACTGGAATTCCCGGGCCTTTTCAAAGCCCGGAAGGACATGCGCGGACGCATTGAAGGCGAAGCGCGCGCCGATCGATTCGCCCGAATCCTGATAGAGCTTCGCGATGCCGGCGCCGCCGCGCCCCTCGATCGCGACCATGCGACCGCCGCGCTTCAACTGGCCGGCGAGCCGCTCGGGCAGCACCTCGATGGCGCCATCGAAGACGATGACGTCGTAGGGCCCTTCGCTGGCGCAGCCGTCGGTCAGCTTGCCCTCGATCACCGCCGCGTTCTCGATGCCCTGCTCCACCAGGATCTCGCTCGCCATCGCGGCAAGATCCGGATTCTCCTCCACGGCCACGACCATGCCGGCCAGCTTGGCCAGGACGGCGGCGCTGTAGCCGGAGCCGGCGCCGACGACCAGGACAACGTCCTCGGGCCTGACCGCGGCGAGCTGGATCAGCTTGGCGAAGACATGCGGCTTCATCAGGTAGCGGCCGGGTGCCGCGTCGGAAATGGCGATGTCCTCGTCGATATAGGCGATCGGCCGTCTGGAGGCGGCGACAAACAGCTCGCGCGGAACGCTTTCCATCGCATCGAGGATCCGATGGTCGGTGACGTCGTTCGTCCTCAGCTGGGTGTTCACCATCCGCGTGCGGGATTGCGCATAGTCAGCCATCGCGAGCCTCTTCTGCCTGCCGGATGCCCCTTGACGCCCCTTGGCCGGACGATCCTCGACCGGTTCCTTACCGAGGCCCGGCGGGCCTGACAAGGGTTAGATGCGGACCGGGCCTGCCCTGCTCGTTCTACCCCGGAACAAATAGCTGTGGAACGCCCATTGAGGTTTGCTACCGGCTCTGCTAATGAACGCCGCCATCGGACGCGCTCAGGGCGCGCCGGATGTCTTTCGGCCTCGTGGCGGAGTGGTGACGCAGCGGATTGCAAATCCGTGTACCCCGGTTCGATTCCGGGCGAGGCCTCCAGACCTTCCAATTTCCTGAAATCGTTTCCCTTTGCCGAACCGGCGCCCTGTCGGGCGGTCGGCTGCCCCCCTGTTTGCGCCCGGCATCGTGACGTGCCCCTGCGCCGACATGTCGCATATCGGCCAGAAATGCGCGCATCCCGTCGCAGCATCGCCGCACAGGCCCGGGTAACACTTGAACCGCGCGGAAAAAGCGGGCAACCGGAGGGACTTGCGTCCGGACCCGACCGGGCGCACGGCAGTCATGGCGGGAGGCCGACAGGAATGAAGCATGGCGGCGACCTGGCCGAGGCCTGCGAACGCTACGGCGGACGGACCGGGGACTGGCTCGACCTGTCGACCGGCATCAATCCGCATGCCTATCCCGTCCCGGCCGCGCTGCCGACGGACTGCTGGACGCAGTTGCCGACCCAGGCGGCGCTCGACCGGCTGCTCGGCGCCGCGCGCAAGGCCTATCGCTGTCCACCGGCAACCGGCCTCGTCGCCGCGCCGGGAACCCAGGCGATCCTGGCCTGGCTACCGCTGATCCTGCCGGACGGCGACGTCGCCGTCGTC
This sequence comes from Polymorphum gilvum SL003B-26A1, assembly GCF_000192745.1. Classification (NCBI taxonomy): domain Bacteria; kingdom Pseudomonadati; phylum Pseudomonadota; class Alphaproteobacteria; order Rhodobacterales; family Paracoccaceae; genus Polymorphum; species Polymorphum gilvum. The sequence goes on along the minus strand of NC_015259.1, from coordinate 2,140,192 downwards.
TCGCCGACCTATTCGAGCCATGCCGAGGCCTGGCGCCGGGCCGGGCGACAGGTCACGGAAATCGGCCATCCCTTTGCCGCGCCAGCGCAAACCCGGATCGTCGTGCTGGTCAATCCGAACAATCCGGACGGCCGCCTCAGCGACCCGAAATCCCTCCTCGACCTCGCCCGCCAGATGGCGGCACGCGGCGGCTGGCTGGTCGTCGACGAGGCCTTCGCGGATGTCGTGCCCGGCGCCAGCCTGCTGCCGCACCTCGCCGACGAGCCGGTTCTGGTACTGCGCTCCTTCGGCAAGTTCTTCGGCCTCGCCGGCCTGCGGCTCGGCTTCCTGGCCGGCCCACCGGAGGCGACCGACCGGCTTGCCGGACAGCTGGACAGCTGGGCCGTCAGCGGCCCGGCGCTGGCGATCGGCCGCATCGCCCTGGCCGACGAACCCTGGCAGGAGGCAATGCGCAACCGGCTGGCCGACGAGATGGCCGACCTCACGCTGGCGCTGTCGGAGGCCGGCCTGACGGTGTTCGGTGGCACGACGCTCTATGCCCTCGCCGCCCACGGCAACGCCCACGGCCTGCACCGGGCGCTGGCGCGCCGGCGCATCTGGACCCGGGTCTTCGACTACGCGCCGACCTGGCTGCGCGTCGGCCTGCCGCCGGATCCGGTCGCCCGCGCCCGCCTGACGGCGGCATTGGCAGAGGCCGAAAAGGAGCTGTAGCGTCGCACCATGCTCCTGTTTCCCGACTGCCTCTGGCTGCTGCTCCTCGCCCTTGTCCTCGACGGACTGATCGGCGACCCGGCTCCGCTGTGGCGCCGCCTGCCCCACCCCGTGACCTGGATTGCTGCCGGAATAGGCTTGTGCGACAGGCACTTGAACAAGGAGGCCATGACCCCTGAGCGCCGTCGCGCAGCCGGTGTCGCGACCCTCGTCCTGCTGGTCGGCATGAGTCTTATCCTCGGCTGGATCGTTCAGGCTATGCTCTCGGCCATGACCTACGGATGGATCCTGATCGGCCTGATCGCCTCGGTGCTGATCGCGCAGAAAAGCCTCTACCAGCACGTCGCCGCCGTCGCCGCGGGGCTGACGCGCGACGGCCTTGCCAGCGGCCGGCGCGCCGTGGCGATGATCGTCGGGCGAGATCCGGAGCGGCTGGACGAAGCGGGCGTGGCGCGGGCGGCGATCGAATCGGCGGCGGAGAACTTCTCCGACGGCGTGGTCGCGCCGGCGCTGTGGTTCGCCCTGCTCGGCCTGCCCGGCCTGGTCGCATACAAGGCGGTCAACACCGCGGATTCGATGATCGGCCACAAGACCGACCGCCACCGCGATTTCGGCTGGGCGGCGGCGCGCTTCGACGACCTGGTCAACCTGCCGGCCTCGCGTCTGTCGGGCCTGCTGATCGCGCTGGTCGCGCCGATCGCCGGCGGCAGCGCAACGGCAGCGCTGGCGAGCGTGCGCCGCGACGCGGCCAAGCACCGCTCGCCCAACGCCGGCTGGCCCGAGGCGGCGATGGCCGGGGCGCTCGGCATCGCGCTCGCCGGCCCGCGCGCCTATGCCGGCTACACGGTCGACGACCCGTTCCTGAACGCCGCCGGGCGCCGGGACCTGACGGCACGAGACATCCACCGGGCGCTTGCGACCATGGCAGGGGCTTGCGTCCTGCTCGCTTTGCTGGTCTTGATTGCTGCAACGGGTTTCACCTTAGCCGCCACAGTTCCGAGCGCCTGACCAGATCGACGCACATGCTGCCCTTCTCCGCTGCCGCAGAAAACAACAAGCACCCGATCCTCGCCGTCCTGAAGGACGCCTTCCGCTCCAGCCGGCGGGTCCTGGAAATCGCCAGCGGAACCGGCCAGCACGCCGTCCATTTCGCCGCCAACCTGCCGCCCCTGACCTGGCAGCCGAGCGATCTGCCCGAACATCTCGACGCGCTGGAACAGCGAATCGCGGAAACTGACCTCGACAACCTGCTGTCGCCGATCGAGCTCGATGCCGGCGACCTGCCCTGGCCGGTGCCGGCCCGCGACGCGCCCGACGCCTTCGACGCGATCTTCACCGCCAACAGCCTGCACATCATGTCCTGGGACCACGTGCAGCGCTTCTTCGCCGGCGTCGAGGAAGCACTCGCCGACGGCGGCACGCTGTGCGTCTACGGCGCCTTCAAGTACGACGGCGCCTTCACCACGCCGAGCAACGAGGCCTTCGACGCCAGCCTGCGCGAGCGCGATCCGCTGAGCGGGCTGCGCGACTTCGAGGCGGTCGACGCGCTCGCCCGCGCCGCCGGGCTGATGCTGGTCGCCGACAACAGCCTGCCGGCCAACAACCAGCTGGTGACCTGGCGCCGCGGCTGAACCGACTGTCACCGGCTTCGGGCGATGTCCAGAACGCGATCGATGTCGACCGCCGCCTGCAGATGGGCGGCGAGGCGGTCGAGCACGGCGTCGGTGCCGGCGTCATAGGCAAGCGTCGAGGCCGCGCCGAAGCCGGCAAGCCAGGCCCCGCGGAAGGCGTCGGACCCGAACAACCCGTGCAGATAGGTGCCGGCGACGCGACCGTCGGCGGAGAGTGCGCCGTCGGGCCGGCCGTCGAGGTCGACCAGCGGCCGGGCGCAGTCGGGCCCGACGGTGCGGCCGATGTGGATCTCGTAGCCGGACACCGGCACGCCGGTCGGCCGGTGCAGGCCATGCGCCTCGACCAGGGTCTTGTCCGGCGTCAGCACCGTGTCGACCTCGAGGAGCCCGAGACCCTCGACAGTTCCCGCCGGCCCCTCGATGCCGTGCGGGTCGGACACCGTGCGGCCGAGCATCTGGTAGCCGCCGCACAGGCCGAGGATGCGGCCGCCGCGCCGGCGATGGGCGGCAAGATCGATGTCCCAGCCCTGGGCGCGCAGGAAGGCGAGGTCGCCGACGGTCGACTTGGTGCCGGGCAGCAGCACGACGTCGGCATCGCCCGGCAACGCTTCGCCCGGCTGCACGAGGACGAGCGTCACCGCCTCTTCCTGGCGTAACGGGTTGAGGTCGTCGAAATTGGCGATCCGCGCGAGGACCGGCACGGCGACCTTGACCGGTCCCGATCCCTGGCCTTCGGCGAGGCCGAGGGCATCTTCCGCCGGCAATCTTGCGGCCTCGGCAAACCACGGCACGACGCCGGCGGAGGTCCAGCCGGTGCGCGCGGCGATCTCGGCGAGGCCCCGGTCGAACAGCGCGACCTCGCCGCGGAAGCGGTTGATCAGGAACGCCTTGATGCGCCGGCGCTCGGCCTCCTCCAGCACCGCGTGGGTACCGACCAGCGAGGCGATGACGCCGCCGCGGTCGATGTCGCCGACCAGCAGGACCGGCAGATCGGCAGCCTCGGCGAAGCCCATGTTGGCGATGTCGCCGGCCCGCAGGTTGATCTCCGCCGGGCTGCCGGCGCCTTCGACCAGAACCAGGTCGGCGCCGGATTCGATTTCTGAAAAACTCTCCAGAACCTTCGGCAGGAGTTCGGCTTTCCGGCTGCCGTAGTCGCGCGCCCTGAGCGTCGCGACGCGCCGGCCCTGGACGATCACCTGGGCGCCGGTATCGGTCTCGGGCTTCAGCAGCACCGGGTTCATGTGCACGCTCGGGGCCAGCCGGCAGGCGCGCGCCTGCAGCGCCTGGGCGCGGCCGATCTCGCCGCCGTCGGCGGTCACCGCGGCGTTGTTCGACATGTTCTGCGGCTTGAACGGGCGAACCTTCAGCCCGCGATCGGCAAACAGCCGGGCGAGGCCCGCCACGATCAGGCTCTTGCCGACGTTGGAGCCGGTGCCCTGGATCATCAGGGCGGGAGTGCGCGTACCCTCAGCGGTCATTCGGTGCGTCCCGATCGTCCCCTACTCCCGTCCCGAACCCCTCCGACGCGGCGCCGGAGAGTCGCCGGAGAGTCACCGGAGAGTCGCCGAAAACCTGCCGGTGGCAGGCGGCGAGCGGCAGGCTCAGAACTCGATTCCTTCCTGCGGCTTCACGCCGGAGCGGAACGGGTGCTTGACCTGCTCCATCTCGGTGACGAGGTCGGCGATCTCGATCAACTCGTCCCGGGCGTTGCGGCCGGTGATGACGACATGGACGTCGGCCGGCTTTTCGTCCTTCAGGAACGCAACCACCTCCTCGACCGGCAGGTAATCGTAGCGCAGCACGATGTTGAGTTCGTCGCACAGGACCAGGCGGTAGTCGCCGGAGCGGATCATCGCCTTGGCCGCCTCCCAGGCGGCGCGGGCGGCGTCGATGTCGCGCTGGCGATCCTGGGTCTCCCAGGTGAAGCCCTCGCCCATGCGCTTGACCGTGACCAGGTCGGAGAAGCGCTCCAGCGCCAGCCGTTCGCCGGTTTCGATGCGGCCCTTGACGAACTGCACCACGCCGACCCTGTGGCCATGGCCGAGCGAGCGGAACACCATGCCGAAGCCGGCGGTCGACTTGCCCTTGCCCTTGCCGGTGTGGACGATGACCAGGCCCTTCTCGATGGTCTTGGTGGCCATGATCTTGTCGCGCGCCGCCTTCTTCTTGCGCATCTTCTCCGCATGGCGGGCGTTGAGTTCCTCTTGCGAAAGGTCGCCGGTCTTGTCGCTCACGTCGGGTCCTCGGTCTTGCCGATCAGGTCGGTCAGTCTAGCATGGGTGCTGTTGCGGCGCGGCGTCCACAGCCCGCGCCGCAGCGCCTCGGAAAAGCGCGCCAGGATCTCGCCATAGGCGGCGGGGTTTTCCGCCTGCAGGAAGGCGCGCACCTCGGCGTCCTCCAGGTAGGCGTCGAACAGCTGGTCGAAGTGATGGTCGCCGACCGCGCGCGTCGTCGCCGCAAAGGCGAACAGGTAGTCGAGTGTGGCGGCGATCTCGAAGGCGCCCTTGTAGCCGTGGCGCATGACTCCGGCGATCCATTTCGGATTGGCCGCCCGGCCGCGCACGACGCGGCCGATCTCCTCCGACAGCGCACGCACCACGGGGCGCTCGGGCCGCGAATGGTCGGTGTGGTAGACGCGCGGCGGCGCCCCCTTCAGCGTCTCGACGGTGGCGGCGAGCCCGCCCTCGAACTGGTAGTAGTCGTCGCTGTCGAGCAGGTCGTGCTCGCGGTTGTCCTGGTTATGCAGGACGACGTCGACGGCCGCTAGCCTCGTCTCGAGGTCGGCACGGGCCTGCGCGCCGCCGGCGCCGCCGCCATAGGCGTAGCCGCCCCAGGCGAGGAAGGCGTCTGCGAAATCCGCGCGCTCGGCCCACAGCCCCTCGTCGATCAGCGCCTGCAGCCCGGCACCATACGCGCCCGGCTTGGAGCCGAAAACGCGGAAGGCGGCGCGCCGGGCTGACTCTTCACCATCAAGGTCCTGGCGCTCGAACTTGATTCGATCCATGAGCACGCGCGCGGCGATCGGATTGGCCGCCTCGGGCTCGTTAAGGCCGGCGACGGCACGCACCGCGCTGTCGAACAGGTCGATCTGGTGCGGGAAGGCGTCGCGGAAGAAGCCGGAGACGCGCAGCGTCACGTCGATGCGCGGGCGGCCGAGTGCGGCGAGCGGCAGGATCTCGAAGCCGGTGACGCGGCCGGAGCCCGGCTCCCAGACCGGACGGGCGCCGATCAGGGCCAGCGCCTGGGCGATGTCGTCGCCGCCGGTGCGCATGTTGGCGGTGCCCCAGCAGGTCAGCGCCAGCGCCTTCGGCCACTCGCCCTCCTCCTGGAAATAGCGCTCGGCGACGAGGGCGGCGGATTTCTCGCCGATACGCCAGGCGGTCTCGGTCGGCACCGCGCGCACGTCGACGGAATAGAAGTTGCGGCCCGTCGGCAGCACGTCGGGCCGCCCGCGCGTCGGCGCTCCGGAGGGTCCGGGCGCGACGAAGCGGCCGGCAAGCGCGGCGAGAACGGCCGCCGTCTCGGCCGGGCCGCAGGCGCGCACGGCGGGCCTGAGGCGCGTCTCGATCTCGTCGAGGACAGCCCGGGTCGCGCTCCAGCGTTCATCCGGCTTCGCCTCGCCAGAGACCAGCTTCTGCGCCAACAGCTCGATCCGTTCCACCGTGTCGCCGGCCGAGCGCCAGGGATCGGCGGAAAGCGCGGCCAGCAGGTCAGGCTTCGGCCCGCTCCAGGGTGCGGAAAAATCGCAGTCGAGCGGGTCGAACATTGCGCTCTCCATCGGCATCCCGGACGGTGCGTCAGAAGAGATCCGGGATGACGATGGAGAGGTTGAATTCGAAACGTCTCCGCCCAGCCCCAGATCGCGGGCGATGGCGCGCTGCAGGCTGTCGTCGCCGGGGCGCGACCCGCGCGGCACGCGCACGAGCGCGACGAGGAGGTCGGCGAGCAGGTCGCCGTCCGGGCTCTGCCCCAGGATGTGCAGGCCGTCGCGGATCTGCAGTTCCTTGAGATCGCACAGATGGGCGTCGAGCCGGGCGAGCCGCGTCGCCTCGTCCATGGCGTCATCGAGGCCGATGTCGGCGTCGAGGCCGGCGCGGGCGGCAAGGTCGAGGATGTCGCGGGTGAGCACCTTGAGCCGGCGCGGGTCGACGCCGGCGGCAAGGTAGTATTCGTCGAGCAGGGTCTCCAGTTCGCCGGCGACGCCATGATTTTCGGCGCGCGTCAGCGGCGGCGTCAGGTGATCGACGATGACGGCGGCCGTGCGTCGCTTGGCCTGGGCGCCCTCGCCCGGATCGTTGACGATGAACGGATAGACGTTCGGCAGCGGGCCGAGCACGGCCTCCGGATAGCAGGTCTCGCTCAGCGCCAGCGCCTTGCCCGGCAGCCATTCGAGGTTGCCGTGCTTGCCGAGATGGACGACCGCCTGGGCACCGAACACGCGCCTGAGCCAGACGTAGAAGGCGAAATAGTGGTGCGGCGGCACCAGGTCCGGATCGTGGTAGGTCGCCTTGGGATCGATGTTGTAGCCGCGCGCCGGCTGGATGCCGACCACGGCGTTGCCGAAGCGGTGCAGCGCGAGGCGGAAGGCGCCGCCGGCGACATGGGGATCGGCCTCGGGCCGGCCCCAGCGCGCCGTGACCGCATCCCGGACCGCCTCAGGCAGGGTGTCGAAGGCGGCCGCATAGTCGGCAAGCGGCAGGGTCTCGCAGAGCCGCCGCGCGTCGCGGCCGACGAGCGCGTTGGTCACCCCCTGCCCGAGACGCGCCATCAACGCGGCACCGTCCGCCGGCACGCTCTCGAGCGCGTAGCCGGCAGCGGCGAGCGCGGTCAGCAGGGCGGCGCAGGACGCCGGCGTGTCGAGGCCGACGCCGTTGGCGAGCCGCCCGTCGCGGTTGGGATAGTTGGCGAGCACCAGCGCGACCCGGCGCCCGGCGGCCGGCGTGCGCGCGAGCCGGGCCCAGGCGGCGGCGAACTCGGCGACGAAGGCCGTGCGGCCGGCGTCGCCGACGAAGCGCATCGGCGCCGACTGGGTCGCCGGGTCGAAGGCACCCTCCTCCTTGAAGGAGACGGCGCGGGTGGTGAGCCGGCCGTCGACCTCGGGCAGCACGACATGCATGGCGAGGTCGCGCACCGACAGGCCCTGGTCGCTGTCCGCCCAGCCCTCGCGCGAGGACGACGAGAACACCACCTGCAGCACCGGCCGACCCGGCGCGTCGAGCGGCGTGGTCGCGTGCACGGCACCCGCCTTGCCGACGGCGAAGGCGGTGGCGTTGAGCACCACGTCGGGCGGCGCGGCGGCCATGAGGCCGGCGAGCACGGCGGCGGATTCGGCCTCCTTGAGCGAGGCGACGAACACCGGCAGCGCGTTGACGCCGGCCGCGTCGAGCGCGGCGACCAGCGCGTCGACCGGCGCCGTCTCGCCGCCCTGGACGAGCGCGCGGTAGAACACCACCGCCGCCAGCGGCCGGGCCGGATCGCGCCAGGTGGCGGCGAGGTCGTCGAGGCCGGGCGCCCCATGGCCGGGCAGGTAGAGCCCGGCGCGCGGCAGCGGCGCGGGCGGCGGCGGCGCGTCGCCAAGGCCGATCAGATGGGCGGCATGGCGCAGCGCGTTGGCGTGGTTTTCCGCCCCGCCCTCGACGCAGTAGCGCCAGAAGCGGCGCGCCGCCTCGACCGGTACGCTGGAGCGCCGCGCCAGCGCCTCGTCCCAGCCGTCGTCGCCCGGTACCACCAGCAGGGCGACGCCGGAGCGGCGCGCCTCCTCCTCCAGCCGCTCCAGGCCGTAGGCGAAATAGGCCGCGCCGCCGAGCAGGCGCAGCACGACGAGCTTCGAGCCGGCGACCGTCTTCTCGGCGTAGAGGTCGACCGAATAGGGATGGGCGAGCGCCATCAGGCTGGCAAGCCGCAGGCTGGCCGCTCCCGGTCCGAGCCGGCGCTGCGCGGCGGCGAAGGCGGCGAGTTCCGTGTCAGCGGCCGTCAGCAGCACGATGTCGGCCGGATCCTGGCCGAGGTCGACCGCCTCGCCGCCGTCATCGATCCGCCCCGTCCGGCTGGCCAGGATGTGCATCAGCGGATTCCTTGCGCAAGGCTGCGGACGGCGCCCGCCGGCCGGCCCGCGATCCTGTCGGCCCAGCGCCCCCCACCGCCCGGCAGCGGAACGGGCGCGGCGGTGCCCCATCCTCCACCCGGGAGAGCGCCGCGGAGATCCGGGGTGACGGGGCAAGGCAAGGTCATGTCTCGGCCAAGCGTTGTCTCGGGGCTCAGGCCGCCGCAGCAGCGAGGGCGGATTCGACGCCGGCGCGGTCGAGCCCCTTGAGGCCGATGACGACCAGGCGGCCGGGAGCGGCCGCGCCGGCGGCGAACCAGGCCTCGACGCGCGGGCCGACGGCCTGGACCATGGCCGGCGCGGGCTTGCCGGCGACCGCCACCGCGCCCTTGATGCGGAGCACGCCGGGCCGCGCTATGGCGGCGAGCACGCGCGCCTCGGCGTCCTTCAGCGAGACGAAGGACGCGACGTCGAGGATGAAGCTCTCGAAATCGTCATGGTGGTGATGGTCATGGTCATGGTCGTCGTCGTGGTCGTCGTCATGGTCGTCGTCGTCGTGGTCGTGATGGTGGTGGTGGGCGTGGCGCGCGGCCAGATCGTCCTCGGCCGCCGCGCCGCGCCCGAGCAGCACGTCGACGGGCAGGAAGCCCTTTTCCGCCGCCACGACATGCACCGTCGGGCGCACGTCGCCGGCGATGTGGGCGCGCACGCGCTCCAGCGCCTCGTCGCCGACCAGGTCGGCCTTGTTGAGCACGACCAGGTCGGCGCAGGCGAGTTGGTCGTGGAACAGCTCCTCGACCGGGCTGTCGTGGTCGAGCGCCGCGTCGGCGGCGCGCTGGGCGGCAAGCGCCGCCTCGTCGAGCGCGATGCGGCCCTCGGCGAGGGCTGCGGCGTCGAGCACGGTGATGACGCCATCGACGGTGACGCGGGTCTTCACGCCCGGCCAGGAGAAGGCGCGCACCAGCGGCTGCGGCAGCGCCAGGCCGGAGGTCTCGATGACGATGTGGTCGGGCGGCGTGTCGCGGTCCAGCAGCTTCTCCATGGTCGGCAGGAAGTCGTCGGCGACGGTGCAGCAGATGCAGCCGTTGGTCAGCTCGACCACCTCGTCGGCGGCGCAGGCCGGATCGGCGCAGCCGTCGAGCAGCGCGCCGTCGAAGCCCATGTCGCCGAATTCGTTGACGATCAGCGCGATGCGCCGGCCGCCGGCATGGGCGATGAGGTTGCGGATGAGGGTCGTCTTGCCGGCCCCGAGGAAGCCGGTGACGATGGTGGCGGGGATCTTGGAAGCCGTGGTCATAGGCGCATGTCCGCTGCGGGAGTGGGTTTGAGAAGGACCGGCAGGCCGCAGGCGACGAGGACGACGCGCCCGCAGACCCGTGCGAGGTCCTGGTTGAGCCGCCCCTGCGCGTCGCGGAAGGCGCGCGCCAGGGCGTTGTCGGGGACGATGCCGAGGCCGACCTCGTTGGTGACGAAGACGACCGGGCCGGCGAGCCGGGGCACCAGCGCGCACAGCGCGGCGACCTCGGCCGGCACGTCGCGGCCGGCCAGCATCAGGTTGGAGAGCCACAGGGTCAGGCAGTCGACCAGCACGGCACACTGCGGCCGCGCCTCGGCGGCAAGCGTCGCGGCAAGCTCGAGCCCCTCCTCGACCGTGGTCCACCCCGGCCCGCGACGGGCGCGGTGATCGGCAATGCGCTCGCCCATCTCGCCGTCGCCGGCTGCGCCGGTGGCGAGATAGACCGGCGCAAGGCCGCTCGCCAGGACCAGATCTTCGGCGAACCGGCTCTTGCCCGAGCGCGCGCCGCCGGTGACGAGGACGGCCGGGGCGGCTGCCCCGGCACCGCTCGGCATCGGCTCAGCCGAACAGCTGCGCGCTCAGGGCCGACAGGCCGACGCCGACGACGCCGGCGCCGACCAGCCGCGGCATCAGCGCTCCCGCCTGACCGGCCGCGCGCGGCGCGGTCAGCAGCATGGCGAGCGAGGCGATGGCGGTCTGGATGACGGCGAAGCCGAGGAAATAGGCGTAGAGCGGCGCCGGCTCGGCGCCGACGATGGACTCGCCGTAGGCATAGCCGTGGAACAGACCGGCGAGCGCGAACAGCGCCGCCCAGCCCGCGCGCGGCAGCGCGGTGCCGGTGACGATAAGGGCGCCCACGGCGAGCACCGAGGCGGCGATGACCAGTTCGGCGAGCGGCAGGTCGACGGACTGGAGATGCACGACGACGCCGGCGACGGTCGCGACGACGAAGGCCGCCGGCAGCAGCAGGCTGCGGCCGAGCAGCCCGGCGGCGATGCCGACGGCGACGACGAAGGCGAGATGGTCAATGCCGATGACCGGATGGCCGAGGCCCGACAGCAGTCCCTGGACGAAGGTCTGCGGCATCTCGCCGTCCATCATGTGATGGGCGGAGGCCGGCGCCGCGGCGAGCGTGGCTAGGACGAGGGCGCCGAGGCGCGCCAGCGGAGTGGCGAAGAGACGGGTCTTGACGAAAGCGGTCATGGGATCCTCCGGCCGTCCACCCGACGGCGGCTTGGGTTGCGTCGCGTCGCGGCCGGTCTCCTGGCTCGCGGGTCGTCGCCCTTCGCCGCGCCTTCCCGGCGCCTCGCGTTCAAAGGCGCCAGTGGCATGCTGCGGCAGGGCTCGCCGCTGACAGTTGCGGGGGCAGCTGCGGACTTGGGACCTCGGGGTGAGTCGTCCCGCACCGCATTCCCGTTTCATCCCCTGGGCTTTGCCCGTGCGGGGAACCGTGACGGTTCTGTTGTAGCCGCAACCGGACGGGCCGACAAGGACGCCTTGGGGCGGATCCCGGAGCGATCGCACGGGAAACACGCGCGGCCGGATGGATCCCCGCGCGGGGCGGGGACGACCCAAGCCGGGCACGGCGACACGGGCCGTCCGCCCCTCCTCGGCTCCCCGGTGTGGCCGGACGGCGCCCGGAAGCGTCCCGCAGGCGCGCCAAATCCGGCCCGTGATCCGACCCCGACACAGACCCGGCGCCTCGCCTTGTGGAAAACTTCGTGCAGAAAGGGCTTGGCAAAGCCGTTGCGGCTTTGTTATACGCTCGCCACCGACGGCGGCCGACAGGCGCGCCCCATGGTGATCCGCGATAGCTCAGTTGGTAGAGCGTTCGACTGTTAATCGAATGGTCGCAGGTTCGAGTCCTGCTCGCGGAGCCATCCTCTTCCAAGCCATTGTCCGCAAGTTGTTTTCGTGCAATCGCGACCGATCGGCGTTTTGCTCCGGTGAGCAAACCCAAGACGATCGTCCGCTATTCCATCGGTTTCAGCATCGGGTCTCACGCCGATAGCGCGGTCGTGACTTGCGCGTGGACGTGAAATTCCGAAGACGGGTATGGTTGGGGCGCGGTAGGCGGTCTCGAGAATAGCTGCTTAGCGGCTCAAGCGACTCTCCGCTTGAGCGACCTCATGCCCCGTGCGACCAGTCCAGTGCTTCGAGATCGGCTTTCGGGATGATCCCGTGAGTCTCCAAAGCGGCCTGAAACCGCTCGTCGAGCCACGCTCGACCTTCAGCCGACACCTCGACAGCCGGTTGCTGGCGATAGGCCCTGCGCGGATCGGTGTTCCCGCTTCCCCGGGAAACATTGCGCTTTGTCGGCGCGAAGGAGTTCGGGCCTAAGTGATCCATCAGGTCATTCAGAGAAATGCCGTTCGCAAGCGATCCCGCCAGGATCTCTGCATGATGCACGCGAACGAACCTCGGCCAAGTCGCCAGCCAAGGCTGACGCGCGATCTCCTTATCGGTCGCATCGTCGCGTCCCGGTTCATGCCGCACCGCAATAGCCCGGCCGAACACGTGTATGTCGTTTTTGCCGTTCGGATCGCGCGTCAACCGGCCGATGTACATGACCGCGCCCTCTCGAACGCCCGTAGGCCGCTTTGCCGCCGGATAAGCCAAAAGGCGATGACAGTTCGCCCGTCGGACCAGTTCGGCGGTCGGATAAGACAGCGCAAACCGGTCGCTGCTGACACCAAGGAATTTCACGAATGCCTGGGCGGCCTCGGCGACGAGCGGCAAGGTCGCCCAAGCCAGAGGACTCGCAAACCCTACGTCGACGCCGAAATCTGCAAGCTTCTCCTGGCGGATTGGCTGTCCGTGTGACAGGCGATGCCGGCTCATGATAGGCTCCCATCGCTCCAGCATCCCGGCGGTCAGATCAGGTCCGCAGCGCGCCCAAAGATCGTCGAAATACGCCCTGCAGGTTTCCAGGACACCGGCATCCGCGGACACGAAGCCGAATTCCAGATTCCGGCTCAGCGCGGCTTCGGTCAGATTGGCCGACGTGACGATTGCCCGGTCTGCAAAGACATAGAGCTTGGCATGCAGGTTACGGACGCCACGCACAGACACGCCGGCTTCCAGTAGGGCACGAAGGGCGGCGATGTCGCTGACCCCTTCCGCGAAATCCGCGAGATTGAACCGCGTGATCACCCTGGCGACGCCCGGAGCCGCCAGCGGCAGGCGATAAAGCACCCCGGCCTTGATGAAGGGGGAGACGATCCGCAGGTCGCCGCCGCCCTTGGCAGCCGCCTCGGCGAATTCGCGTGCCCAGTCCTTGTCGACCAGCCGGATCGTCATCCTGCACCGTCCCGCATCACGTTCATAAATATTAAGGCGGAGGCCGGAAAAGACAATCTGTCCGGGCAGCGATCCCGGTCCCGATCTTGGCGATCCGCTGCCGGCTTGCCGACGCGTCCTGATGCAGCTAAGAGATCGGCCGGACCATGGTTATCGGGATCTTCTCCGACCGACCGACGAGGACAGCAATGAACGACGGCAGTCGATCTCACATCAGGCAGGGTGCCGACCGGACATAGGCCGTTCCTCCGGAGTCCGGCACGTCCTGCGGCACGAGGCGGGGACGGACATGGCCACCGACGCGTTCAAATCCTTCGACCGGTTTCCTTCGCTCCGCGCGGCGGGCGTCCCTGCGGTCGCCGTCGCTGCCCGGCACGAACCGAACGGTGCCGCGCGATGACTGGCCGGCACCGGCAGACGAGCCTCGCCCATGGCCGCAGGTCCACGAGCCTCTGGGACCTGATCGCGATCCTTCTGGTCCTCGGCGCCCTGGTCTTCCTTGCCGAGGCGAGCCGTGGCCTCATGCAGCCGCTGCCCGCTGCCGACGAGAACGTCATCGTACTCGATCCCGCCGCGCTGCCCGGCTACGCCGCGCACACGACCCTGCGCATGCTGGCAGCGATGGTGCTGTCGCTCGTCTTCACCTTCACCTATGCCACCTGGGCCGCCAAGAGCCACCGCGCAGAACGCGTGCTGATCCCGCTCCTCGACATCCTCCAGTCGGTTCCCATTCTCGGCTTCATCTCGGTAACGGTCGTCTTCTTCCTGTCGCTGGCGCCCGGGATGATGCTGGGCGCCGAGCTGGCCGCCGTCTTCGCCATCTTCACCAGCCAGGCCTGGAACATGGCGTTCAGCTTCTACCAGTCGCTGCGCACCGTGCCGGCGGAACTCGCCGAAGCCGCCCGTTCCTTTCGTCTCTCGCCCTGGATGCGGTTCTGGCGCCTCGAAGTGCCGTTCGCCATGCCGGCGCTGGTCTGGAACATGATGATGTCGATGTCGGGCGGCTGGTTTTTCGTCGTTGCCGCCGAAGCGATCAGCGTCGGCGGCACGACGGTCACCTTGCCAGGCATCGGCTCCTATATCGCGCTCGCCATCGCCGAGCGCGATCTCGGCGCGATCGGCTGGGCGATCGGCACCATGCTGCTCGTCATCCTGATCTACGACCAGTTGCTGTTCCGGCCACTGGTCGCCTGGGCCGACCGGTTCCGTTTCGAGCAGGAAACCGGCGTCGCGCCGCCCCGTTCCTGGGTGCTGATGACGCTCCGCCGATCCCGGCTCGTCGCCCGCGCGACCGCGTCGCTCGGGGCGGCATGGCGATGGTCGTACCGTGCGCTCCCGAAACCGGGCGCCGGCAGCGCGTCCGCCGCCCATCCCGGACGCGGCGCCCGCTGGCTCGATCGACTCCTGCTTGGGTCCGTCGCTGTCGTTGCGCTGCTCGGCGTCGTGAAGGCGGCGCAGTTCCTCACCGCCGGGGTCGGCCTCGCTGACGTAGCGACAGCCGTCCTTCTCGGGTTTGCGACAATGATCCGCGTGTTCGTGCTGATCGCGATCGCCAGCATCATCTGGGTTCCGGTCGGAGTGTGGATCGGCCTGCGTCCGGGCGCGGCACGGATCGCCCAGCCGGTGGCCCAGTTCATGGCTGCCTTCCCGGCGAACCTCCTGTTTCCGCTGGCGGTCTCCGTCATCGTCGGATTCCGCCTCGATCCCGACATCTGGCTCAGTCCCCTGATGATCCTCGGCACGCAGTGGTACATCCTGTTCAACGTCGTCGCCGGCGCCTCGACCATCCCGAGCGAGCTGCGCGACATCGGAGCCAGCCTGCGCGTGCGCGGCTGGTTGTGGTGGCAACGGATCGCCTTGCCGGCGGTCTTCCCCTTCTACGTCACTGGCGCGATCACCGCGTCGGGCGGCTCCTGGAACGCCAGCATCGTCGCAGAGGTCGCAAGCTGGGGTCAGGACCGGTTGCAGGCGCACGGACTGGGTGCCTTCATCGCCGACGCGACCGAAGCCGGCGACTTTCACCGCATTGTCCTCGGCATTGCCGTGATGAGCGCGTTCGTCGTCGTCATCAACCGGATCTTCTGGCGTCCGCTCTACGCGTTCGCCGAACGCAAGTACCGACTTGGCTGAAGGAAGCACGCAATGGATTCTGAATCCCTGCTGGATGTGCGCTCCGTTCGCAAGACCTTCCCGAGGCCGGACGGCGGCGAACTGCTGGTTCTCGACGGGATCGACCTGACGGTGCGGGACGGCGAGATCATCGGCCTGCTCGGACGCTCGGGCTCGGGCAAGTCGACTCTGCTCAGGCTGATCGCCGGGCTCTCGACGCCGACCGCCGGATCGATAGGCTACCTGGGACGGACGGTGACGGCGCCCCCGCCCGGCATCGCCATGGTGTTTCAAGGCTTCGCCCTGTTCCCTTGGCTCACGGTGCTCGGCAATGTAGAGCTGGGTCTTGAGGCCCTCGGCCTGCCGCGCAACGAGATCCGGCGGCGAGCGATCGAAGCGATCGACCTCATCGGGCTCGACGGCTTCGAATCCGCCTATCCGCGCGAGCTGTCCGGCGGCATGCGCCAGCGTGTCGGCTTCGCCCGCGCGCTCGTGGTTCATCCCACCATCCTCCTGATGGACGAGCCGTTCTCAGCGCTGGACGTCCTGACGGCCGAAACGCTGCGCACCGATTTCCTCGACCTCTGGTCGGAGGGCCAGCTGCCGATCAGGGGCGTGATCCTGGTCACCCACAACATTGAGGAAGCGGTTCTCATGTGCGACCGGATCCTCGTCTTCGGCAGCAATCCAGGCCGAATCCTCAAGGACATCGCGGTCGACCTGCCGCACCCGCGCGACCGCCTCGATCCCGCCTTCCGCGCTCTGGTCGAACGCATCTATGTGGAGATGACGGCGAAACGCGGCGTCGACCGCGCCGGAGCGCGAAGCGAGCGGTTTCCCGGGACCGGGATCAGCACCATCCTGCCGCGCGTCTCCTCTAACCTGCTGTCAGGCCTGCTGGAAACCGTCGCCGGAGCGCCCTATGAAGGCGAAGCCGACCTTCCGGTCATCGCGACCTCGCTGCACATGGAAATCGACGATCTGTTCCCGGTCGCGGAGACCCTGCAGATGCTCAGGTTCGCCGAGGTCGAAGGCGGCGACATCAAGCTCACGCCCGAAGGCCGGCGTTTTGCCGAAACCGACACGAACGAGCGCAAGCATCTGTTTGCGCATCACCTCCTGACCCATGTCGCGCTCGCGGCCCACATCCGGCGCGTCCTCGACGAACGGCCGAGCCATCGCGCGCCCTGGAGCCGCTTCTCCGACGAACTCGAGGACCACATGGCGGCGGACGACGCCGAACAGACCCTGCGCGCTGTGATCAGCTGGGGTCGCTACGCCGAGGTTTTCGCCTATGACGATCGCACGCACATGTTCAGCCTGGAGAACCCTTGAGTTCCGGCGACGATCCGTGCAACGTCCTGCCAACGGCACCGGACGGGACCGGGCGACCGACGCCGAGCAAGACGGCGCCTGACTGGCGGGACCGACAGGATGCGAGGAGGCAGCGATGAAAACGATCGTCGTCGCGCTCGATCTGGACACGGGAAGCGAGGCCGTCCTGGCCCGGGCGGTTCAGCTGGCCGCGGCCCATGGGGCCCGGCTCGCGGCGATCCACGTCATCGAGGCAGACTGGCTGTCGCAGGCAGCCGCCGGATCAGACCTCAGCGAAAGCGAGCTGCGCGGCGACCTCGCCCGGACGGCGCTGGCCTCGATGGAGACGGCGCTGGCCGACCATGGGCGCACGCGGCGGAGCCTGGCGCGGGTCGAGTTCGGATCGCCGCACGACGCCCTCGCCCGGGTGGCGGAGGAGATGTCTGCCGACCTTGTCATCGTCGGGCCGCACCGGGGCCGGTCGCTGAAGGGGAAGATCCTCGGCTCGACCGCCGACAGGATCGTCAGAACCTCGTGCGCGCCCGTTCTCGTGGTCCGGCGCCCGCCTGAGGAACCGTATCGGCACGTGGTCGTCGCCGTCGATTTCTCGCCCCAGTCCGCAGCCGCCGCGCGGGCGGCGCGCGAGTTGGCGCCGCAGGCGACGCTGCGGCTGGTTCACGTCACCGGCCTGCCGCCCACGTTCGAGCAGGCGCTGCTGCGGGCTGGCAGGTCGCCTGCCGAAGTGGACCGGTACCGCTCGGCAAGAGCCGCCAAGGCGCGCGAGAACCTGTCCGCCTTTACGCAAGACGTCGCCGGACCGGGCAAGACCGTCCTGCGGCTTGCCGAAGGAGATCCGGGACGCACCCTCGTGCGCTTGGCGCGCAGCCGCCGGGTCGACCTGATGGTCCTCGGACCGCACGGGCGCGGGGTCGTCCTGCGGGCACTTCTCGGCAGCGTCACGCAGCGGGTGCTCGCAACGGCCACATGCGACGTCCTGATCGCGAGCACCCGGCACTGAGGGAGCATGCTCCCCCCTCCCGCTCAGAAGACGAAGCCGGGGAAGCGCTCGGCGTAGAGGCGGAACCAGGGGGCGAAGATCTTGGGGCTCGAGGCCAATTCGCGCCGGAGCGTGTCGGGAGTGACCCAGCGGGTCGCCATCACCTCGGCCGGATCGGGCGCCAGGGCGAGGCGCGCGCGCTCGGCGTCGGCGACGAAGAAGCTGACCCGCTCGTGCTCGCACAGCCCGCCGCCGACCTCGGCGAAATAGTCGGTGCCGCCGGCCGGGCGCAGCGCGAGCGAGACGCCGAGTTCCTCCTTCAGGCGGCGCGCGGCGCAGGCCGCCGGACTCTCGTCCCAGTGCGGATGCGAGCAGCAGGCATTCGCCCACAGCCCGCCGCAGTGGTACTTGGACAGCGCACGTTGCTGCAGCAGCAGGGCGTCGCCGTCGAACACGAACACCGATACGGCGAGATGCAGCAGCGCCTCGCGATGGGCGCGCAGCTTGCCGACCGGAAACAGCGAGCCGTCGGCGGCGATGGCGGGTATCAGGATCTCGTCGGCGTCGGCCATGAACCGCTTCCTTAACGCAAACGGGAGGGGCAGCCCCCTCCCGCGTCACTCTCTCAATCGTTCTCTCCTGAGCCGGCGGGATCATCGCCTCCGCCGGCTGCGCCCGTCAGGCGACGGCGCGCGACAGCGCGCACTGAGACCACAGGTCGTTGAGCGCGCCAACCAGATGATCGATGTCGGCGTCCGTGTGCAACGGCGAGGGCGTGATGCGCAGCCGTTCGGTGCCCTTCGGCACGGTCGGATAGTTGATCGGCTGGACGTAGATGCCGTAGTTGTCGAGCAGCAGGTCGGACAGCCACTTGCACTTGGTCGCGTTGCCGACCATCACCGGCACGATGTGGCTCGGGTTGTCCATGTGCGGGATGCCGCGCCGGTCGAGCAGCGCGCGCAGGCGCCTGACACGGTCCTGGTGCAGGCGCCGCTCGTCCTGGCTCTGCTTGAGATGGCGGATCGAGGCGGTCGCCCCGGCGGCCAGCGCCGGCGGCAGCGCCGTGGTGAAGATGAAACCGGAAGCGAAGGAGCGCACGAAGTCGCACAGCTCGCGCGAGCCGGTGATGTAGCCGCCCATGACGCCGAAGGCCTTGCCGAGCGTGCCCTCGATCACGGTGAGCCGGTCCATCAGGCCCTCGCGCTCGGCGATGCCGCCGCCGCGCGGACCGTAGAGGCCGACCGCATGAACCTCGTCGAGATAGGTCATCGCGCCGTGCCGTTCGGCGACGTCGCAGATCTCCCTGATCGGCGCGATGTCGCCGTCCATGGAATAGACGCTCTCGAAGGCGACCAGCTTGGGCCGGGACGGATCGTCAGCCGACAGCAGCCGGTCGAGGTCTTCCGGCGAATTGTGCTTCCACACCCGCTTGTCGGCGCGGCTGTGGCGGATGCCCTCGATCATCGAGGCGTGGTTCAGCGCATCGGAATAGACGATGCAGCCGGGGATCTTCGAGGCCAGCGTGCCGAGCGCGGCCCAGTTGGAGACGTAGCCCGAGGTGAAGATCAGCGCCGCGTCCTTGCCGTGCAGGTCGGCGAGTTCGCGCTCCAGCTCGACATGGTAGTGGTTGGTGCCGGAGATGTTGCGCGTGCCGCCGGCGCCGGCGCCGCAGCGGTCGATCGCCTCCTTCATGGCCGCGGTGACGGTCTCGTTCTGGCCCATGCCGAGATAGTCGTTGGAGCACCACACGGTGACCTCGTGGGTCGAACCGTCGTCGCGGTAGCGGGTCGCGCGCGGAAACGCGCCGGACTGACGTTCAAGGTCGGCGAACACGCGGTAGTTGCCCGCCTCGCGCAAGCCGTCGAGCGCCTGCTTGAAGAAGCTGTCGAAATCCATGGCGTGTTCCCTCTCGTCTTCTCTCCGCACGCGCCGTTCCCGTCCGCGGATGTCCGGTTCGCCGTTCCGGCCTGCCGGGTCGCGTCCGACCGTCCCGGCATCCCTGCTTAGCGGGCTCGTCCCGTCTTTCCCATAGTGTAAAACGCCGCAGCTTGTCATTCTTCTAATTCTCATCTTTCATATTCAATTCTTTGAATACGTTTTGCAAGCCCCTTGCCGTACGGGCCTCGGTACGGGCCTCGGTCGCCGTCGCGGCCGCAACTGCCCCCGGTCACGGGAACTTGAACGGACGCGCCGACGCCCGGAGGAGGACGTCCGATCAGGGATTTAGCTGACGAATCAGATTGCTACCTTGCGAAAAGTCAAATCGGGCATCGCAAGTATTAACGAGGCGTCGCGCAGAACACGGGAATTTGTGATCTACGCTACAGGATTTTTAGCGATTGTGGTGCAATGATGGTCAAATGATGATCGATACACCGGACCGGATCGATTAACAAAACCTTTCCCGACACGGGAACAAAAGCCGGCCGACGATCGTTCATTCAGACAAGATGTCATGCCGTGGGAGGCATCAATGACTGGTCGTCTGTATTCCGCCGCCGCGACGGCGGCCATTTTCGCATTCCTTCTTGCGCCCAGCGCCGCGCAGGCCGCCGCCGCCGGCGAGCCGCACGGCCGGTCCGTGCCGACGAGCGAGATCCATGCCCTGCCCGAGGACAACCTGCTGGTCACCCTGGCCCGTCCCGAGGCAGCAGTAACCGAGGACGACGCCCTGTCCATCTGGGTCGGCGCCGTCGAACTCGACGGCCGCTCCGCCATCTGGGTCGAACTGATCGACGGCCACGGCGAGGTCGTCTACGATTCCGAGGTGGCGCCGAACGAGACCCACCTGCTGCCGGACGGGCGCGCCATCGTGGTCCGCTCGGCCGATCCGCAGACCGCGGTCGCCAAGGCCGACGAGTCGCGCATCGTTCCCGACGCCGGCCAGATCGTCACCCGCCGCGTCGTCGAGACCGGCGACGACAGGACCGCGATCGAGTTCATCGAGGACGTCCGCGCGGCGCCCGACGAGCCGATGATCGAGATGGCCCGCGCCGGCGAAAGCATCTGGGACGCGATCCTCGCGTTCTTCTCCAGCGCCGCCCAGAAGGTCCGCATCGCCTGGTCGTGGCTGGTCGGCACGCTGCCGGCCTGATCCCCCCCCTTTCCCCCCGCGAAGACCGGCCGGCCGGGCCTATGCCCGGCCGGTTTTTCCTGCGTTCCTTGGCCGGGCCTATGCCCGGCCGGTTTTTCCTGCGTTCCTTGGCCGGGCCTATGCCCGGCCGGTTTTTCCTGCGTTCCTTGGCCGGGCCTATGCCCGGCCGGTTTTTCCTGCGTTCCTTGGCCGGGCCTATGCCCGGCCGGTGCCTTGCGCTCGCCCAGGGCCGCGGAACGACCGCGATTGAGGAGCGCGAGGCGGCGGCGGGTCGTTCGATCGCTCGGCCGAGCACCGGCTGCAAAATCTGCAAGCGTACTGATCCGCGGCAGGCGCGGTCTCGTAAGACACGGCAACAAAACAAAAATCCCGCCCGGTCCCGGCGCTCGCCCGGACCCCTGCCGAACCGAAGGAAGACGAATGCGGATTGCAGTGATCGGCTCCGGCATTGCCGGCAACAGTGCCGCCTGGGCCCTGTGCGACCGGCACGAGGTCGTGCTCTACGAAAAACGGCTGCGCCCCGGCGGTCACAGCGCCACGGTCGACATCGACTACGACGGCGTACCGATCGCCGTCGATACCGGCTTCATCGTCTACAACGAGCTCAACTACCCCAACCTGACCGCGCTATTCGCCCATCTCGGCGTCCGCACCGAGGCGAGCGACATGAGCTTCGCCCTGTCGGTCGACGGCGGGGCGCGCGAATGGGCCGGCACCAGCCTCGACACCATCTTCGCCCAACGCCGCAACCTCGCCTCGCCGCGCTTCCTGTGGATGCTGCGCGAGATCCTGCGCTTCAACCGGCAATGCATCGCCGACCGCGCCGCCGGCCTGCTCGCTCCCCTGTCGCTCGGCGAATACCTGGCACTGCGCCGCTTCTCGCGTGCCTTCGTCGACGACTACCTGGTACCGATGGGCGCGGCAATCTGGTCGACGCCGGCCTCCGAGATGTTCGCCTTCCCGGCCGAGTCCTTCGTCGCCTTCTTCGAGAACCACCGCCTGGTGCATGCCGACCGGCCGGTCTGGCGCACGGTCTCCGGCGGCAGCCGCACCTATGTCCAGCGCCTGCTCGATCCGCTGAAGGGCCAGATCCGGCTCGGTACCCCGGTGACGGCGATCCGCCGCGAGAGCGGCCAGGTGCGCGTGCGTGACGCCTCCGGCAACGAGGACGCGTTCGATCACGCGATCCTGGCCAGCCACACGGACCAGACGCTGGCCATGCTCGCCGACCCGAGCGAGGACGAGGCTCGGCTGCTGTCGGCGATCCGCTATCGGCCGAACGAGGTCTACCTGCATCGCGACCCGGCGCTGATGCCCAAGCGCCGCCGCGTTTGGTCGTCCTGGAACTACATGGCGCGCTCGGACGCCGCCGCCGGAACCGACGTCTCCGTCAGCTACTGGATGAACCGCCTGCAGAACATCGACCCCGCCCGACCTCTGTTCGTCAGCCTGAACCCGGCCGAACCGCCCAGGCCCGAACTCACCTTCGCCCGCTTCACCTACGACCATCTCCAGTTCGACACTGCCGCTCTCGCCGCCCAACGGCAGATCGGCACGATCCAGGGCCGGCGCAACACCTGGTACTGCGGCGCCTGGTGCGGCCACGGCTTCCACGAGGACGGGCTCGCCTCGGGCCTTGCGGTCGCCCGCGCCTTCGGGGCAGTGTTGCCCTGGGACATCGGGGCAGAGGGGCCGGTCCCCGTCGCGGAAGCCGCCGAATGACGACACGCGCAACCACAGCCATGGCCGAAAACGGCGCGCCGCCGCAGGAACCGGCGACGCTCTATGCCGGAACGGTCATGCATGCGCGCATGAAGCCGGTGGCGCACCGCTTCTCCTACAAGGTGTTCTCGCTCCTGCTCGACCTCGACCGGCTCGACGAGGCCGAAGCCGGCTGCGCGCTGTTCTCGGTCGGACGCTTCAACCTCGCAGGCTTCGATCCGCGCGACCACGGCCCGCGCGACGGCACGCCGCTGCGCGCCCATGTCGACGCCCTGCTGCGCAAGGCGGGTCTCGCCCGGGCGGCGCGCGTGCTGCTTCTCGCCTATCCGCGCATCCTCGGCTACGTGTTCAACCCGCTCAGCGTCTACTACGCCTACGACGACGCGGGCACGCTGACCGCAGTCGTCTACGAGGTACGCAACACCTTCGGCGACCTGCACACCTATGTGGCGCCGGTGCGCGTCGGCCAGCTGAGCGCGGCCGGCCTGCGCCAGGAGCAGGACAAGACGTTTCACGTCTCGCCGTTCCTCGACATGGACCAGCGCTACCGCTTCCGCCTGCTGCCGCCTGGGCGCAGCCTGCGCATCCGCATCCTGGAGTGCGATGCCGACGGCCCCGTGCTGGCCGCCACGTTCCAAGGAACCGCACGGCCGATGACCGACGCGGCGCTCGCCGCCGCCTGCGCACGGGTGCCGCTGCTGACGCTCAAGGTGATCGCCGGCATCCACTGGCAGGCCTTTAAACTCTGGCTGAAAGGTGTACGCTTCTATCCGCGCCCGATCGGAGGAGGAAAGCCGGGCGCTCCCGCGACGGCCCGCGACGACGCCCTTGCCGGCACGCCCGGCGCGTCCTACGGCCACGGGAAAGTCTGACGGAGGCTTCAATGTCCGACCCAGTCGTCCTGACCCACGAGAACGCCCGGCAGGTGCTTGCCGGCCTGCCCCGCTTCGTGCGCATGGGCATGCGCATCGTCCTGCGCCTGCACTACGGTTCGCTGACCGTCACGCTGCCCGACGGGCGCCGCTTCCGCATCGACGGCAAGGCGCCCGGCCCGGTCGCCGACCTGACCGTCCACGACTGGCGCTTCGTGCGCCTGGCCGTCGAGGGCGCCGACGTCGGCGTCGGCGAAGCCTTCATGGCCGGCTACTGGTCGAGTTCGGACGTGACCACCTTCCTGGAGCTGTTCTGCGTCAACCGCGACGCGACCATGGCCGACCTGCAGGGCCGGCCGCTGTTCCGCCTCGCAGTGACCCTGCGCCACTGGTTCAACCGCAACACGCGGCGCGGCTCGCGGCGCAACATCTCGGCCCACTACGACCTCGGCAACGCCTTCTACCGGGAATGGCTCGACCCCTCGATGACCTATTCCTCGGCGCTGTTCGAGGGCAACGCCAACAGCCTGGAGCAGGCGCAGGCGTCCAAGTACCGCTCGCTGGCGACCGCCGCCGACATCCGCCCCGGCCACGAGGTGCTGGAGATCGGATGCGGCTGGGGCGGCTTCGCCGAATTCGCCGCGCGCGAGATCGGCGCCAGCGTGCGCGCTCTGACCATCTCGAAGGAGCAGTTCGACTACGCCAGCGAGCGCATCTTCAAGGCCGGCCTCGCCGACCGGGTGAAAGTGGTGTTCCAGGACTATCGCGACGAGCGCGGCGTCTACGACCGCATCGCATCGATCGAGATGTTCGAGGCGGTCGGCCAGCGCTACTGGCCGACCTATTTCCAGACGCTGTCGGCCTGCCTGAGGCCGGGCGGCATGGCCGGGCTGCAGATCATCACCATCCAGGACGACATGTTCCAGGACTACGCGCGCCGGCCGGACTTCATCCAGCGCTACATCTTCCCCGGCGGCATGCTGCCGCCGCCGGGGAAGCTGGAGGAGATCGGCCGCAGGCTCGGGCTCGACCTGAAGGCGCAGAAGATCTTCGGCCAGGACTATGCCCGCACGCTGTCGGAATGGCGCCAGCGCTTTCGCGACGCCTGGCCGCGCATCTCGCCGATGGGTTTCGACGAACGCTTCAAGCGGCTGTGGGAGTTCTACTTCCACTACTGCGAGGCCGGCTTCCGCACCGGCAACATCGACGTGCGCCAGATGGTCTATGTCAAGACCGGCTGACGCCCGCGTCACGGGCCGGCCTGGGTCGCCGGCCCCTTGCCCGTCCAGCCCGTGACGCGGGCGACGAGCGGGAAATAGAGGCGGTAGGGCAGCAGCCGCAGCAGCTTCAGCTGCAGCGCGAAGCGGCGCGGGAAGGCGATCTCGAAGCCGGTCGGGCGGGTCAGGCCGGCGACGATGCGCTCCGCCGCCGCCTGAGCATCCATCAGATGGGGCATCGGGAACGGATTGTCCCTGGTTGCCGGCGTGTCGACGAAGCCGGGCGAGACGACCTGGATGCGGATGCCCGCGCGGTCGAGGTCGAACTTCAGCGCCTCGGCCATGTTGATCAAGCCGGCCTTGGTGGCGCCGTAGGCGGCCGAGGTCGGCAGGCCTCGGTAGCCGGCGACCGAGGCGACCACCGCGATCTGGCCGCGGCCGCGCGCCTTCATGGCCTCGATCACCGGGGCGAGAACGTGGACAGTGCCCTTGAGATTGACGTCGATGCTGGTCGAGAAGGCCGCTATGTCGGGCGCCAGCCCGCCCTGGGGCAGATAGACGCCGGCATTGGCGACCAGCAGCGCGACCGGGCCGGCCTCGCCCTCGATCCGCCGCGCCGTCTCGGCCATCGCCGCCGCGTCGGTGACATCGCCGGGAAACGGCACGATCATGCCAGAAAAGCTCTCGGCCTCGTCGGCCAGCGCCTGCAGAGCGTCGGCGCTGCGGGCGGTGACGGCGACACTCCAGCCGGCGCGGGCGAGCCGCAGCGCCAGCGCCCGTCCGATGCCGGAACTCGCGCCGGTGATCCAGGCCGAGCCGTGGCGCGGCGATGCAACGTAATCGGTCAAGGCGTCCTCCTGAACTGCGTTCCCGATACGCGTTCAGGCTGCCGTCGGATCGCTCAGCCGCGCACGAAGGGCGCGAAGAAGCGCCCTACCGGCCCGGTCAGGCGCAGATGGCCCTCGGTGACGGCGAAGCAGATGCAGTCCTCGCCCTCGTCGGCGATCGGCTTGTGGTCGATGTCGTCGTCGGCGATGGCGATATCGCCGCGTTCGTAGTGGCCGTCGCAGTCGGAAAAGCCGCCCTGAAGCACGAGCGTCAATTCGCGGCCCTCATGGGTATGCGAGGGCACGGCGCGCCCGGCGCGGATCCACAGCAATGAGGCGGAACAACCGTCGATCTCGCCAAGCCGGCACTCCTTGACGCCCGGCATGCGGGAGCGCCAGGGCAACGCATCAAGGCTGCGACCGCCGATCAGCCGGCGCAGGCTGGCTGGAATGCGCGGGTCGACGGAGGGTTCCCGCACGGGCCTTTCGGACGCCGCCGGGGAGGCTTCGGGCGCGGCGAAGATCGCCTCGAGCCGGCCGTCGCGGTCTTCGAGCGAAACCGGCGGCGCGTCCTCGAGCGACATCCCGCCCAGCGCCTCGAGCGAGCGGACGTAGTCCCGGTTGCGCGACGACAGTTCGAGATGGGAATCGACGAGCACCCGGGCAGGTTCGGCCAGCGTTCCGGCAACGAACCCGGCCAGCAGCTCATCCAGGCCAGTCGTGTGTTCCATTCAGGTGCCCAAAAGTCATTCAGGTGATCGCGGATTGTGCTCTCACACTGTCTTTTCGTGATCCTACGCAAGCGCCGCCGCATCGGATCACGCCGTTTCCCGCACATGCAGACATGCGGGTAAAGAAAGCTATATCTCCGCACAAGGGCAGGAAAGCGTTTTCCCGCATGCCGGCATCGGCGGCCGCAGGCGTCTTGATCCGGGCGCCGAGGACCAGTAGCGTCCAGCCTTCTGGCCGCGCGGCGCGCGTCCTGCACCGAGACCCACAGAGAATGGATCCGACATGAGCCTGTACACGTCCGTCGTCGATGCCATCGGCAACACGCCCCTGATCCGCCTGAACCGGATTTCCGACGAGACGGGCTGCGACATCTACGGCAAGGCGGAATTCATGAACCCGGGCCAATCGGTCAAGGACCGCGCCGGCCGGCACATGATCCTGGAGGCAGAGAAGCGCGGCGACCTGAAGCCCGGCGGCCTGATCGTCGAGGGCACCGCCGGCAATACCGGCATCGGTCTCGCCCTTGTAGCGAGCGCGCGCGGCTACCGCACCGTGATCGTGATTCCGGACACGCAGAGCCAGGAGAAGAAGGACATGCTGCGCCTCGCCGGCGCGCAGCTGGTGGAGGTGCCGGTGAGGCCCTATTCCGACCCCAACAACTACCAGCATGTCGCCCGCCGTCTCGCCGAGCGACTGGCCGAGAGCGAACCGAACGGCGTGCTGTTCGCCGATCAGTGGAACAACCTCGACAACCTGCGGGCGCACTACGAGACGACCGGACCCGAGATCTGGCGCGACACCGCCGGCAAGGTCGACGCCTTCATCTGCGCGGTCGGCACCGGCGGCACGCTGGCCGGCGTGTCCCGGTACCTGCGCGAGCAGAAGACGGACATCGCCATCGGCTGCGCCGACCCGCTCGGCGCGGCCATGTACAGCCTGTTCTCGACCGGCGAGGCCGTCGCCTCGGAGGGCGGCTCGGTCGCCGAGGGCATCGGCCTCGGCCGCGTCACGCCGATCGTCGCCGACGTGCGGGCAGAGCATCCCTACATGATCCCCGACGCGGAGGCTCTGCCCCTGCTGTTCGATCTCGCCGAGCACGAGGGCCTGCTGCTCGGCGGCTCGAGCGCCATCAACGTCGCCGGCGCGCTGCGTCTCGCCCGCGATCTCGGCCGCGGCCACACCATCGTGACCATCCTGTGCGACCACGGCTCGCGCTACCAGTCCAAGCTCTACAACCCCGACTTCCTGCGCTCCAAAGCCTTGCCCGTGCCTGCCTGGCTGGAGCGCGGCACGCGGATCGAGGCGCCCTTCGTATAAGGAATCCCGCCCATGGAGGGCGCTTCGTCGCAGCAGGGGGGGCCGGACCTCGCCCAGGAACTCATCCACGACGCGAGCGTCGCCGACCTGTTCCTGAACAACCTCGGCATCATCGCGGCGGTCACGGCCGCGCTCTATGCCCTCGCCGCGGTGTGCGCGGTGCGCGAGATCATGAACAGCCGCTCCGCGCAGGGCTCGGTCGCCTGGCTGCTGTCGCTGTTCTTCCTACCGTTCCCGACCGCCCTGCTCTACCTGGTGTTTGGCTGGAAGCAGTTCGACGACTATGCCGCCGTGCAGCGCAAGATGGGCCGCTTCGAGCGCGCCGCCCGCGCCGAAGATCTCGGCCTCGGCCACGCCGAGGCGACCACCGACTGGCCTGTGCTGGCCAAGGTCGCCAACCTGCCGTTCCTGGCCGGCAACGCCTGCGAGCTGCTGATCGACGGCGAAGCGACCTTCGACTCGATCCTCGACGGCATCGCCGCCGCCCGCCAGACCATCCTGGTGCAGTTCTTCATCGTGCGCGACGACGCCATCGGCCGGCGCCTCGCCGACCTGCTGATCGAGCGCGCCAGGGCCGGCGTACGGGTCTATTTCCTCTATGACGAGATCGGCTGCAAGAGCTTGGCGAAATCCTACCTGCGGCGGCTGAAGGACAACGGCATCCGGGTGTCCGGCTTCAACGAGACCCACCGCTATCTGCGCATGACCGGGCCGATGCGCATCAACTACCGCAATCACCGCAAGGTCGTGGTGGTCGACAACACCCACGCCTGGGTCGGCGGCCACAACGTCGGCGACGAATATCTCGGCCGCGACCCCGATTTCGGCCACTGGCGCGACACCCACGTCAAGGTCTCCGGTCCGGCGGCACTCGGCTGCACGCTGTCCTTCGCCGAGGACTGGCACTGGGCCAACGGCACTGTGCTCGACATCGGCCCGGCCGGCCCGGTCGAGCAGCTCGGCGACGAACCGGTGCTGGTCATGCCGACCGGTCCGGCCGATCCGATGGAAGATTGCGCCATCGCCTTTTCCGAAGCGATCTCCCGGGCGCGACGGCGGCTGTGGATCGTCAGCCCCTATTTCGTGCCGGGACCCGAAATCCAGACCGGGCTCTATGCCGCCGCGCTGCGCGGCGTCGACGTGCGCGTGCTTCTGCCGGAAAAGGCCGACCATCGGCTGGTCTGGCTGGCGAGCCACGCCCATGCCGACGACCTCGTGTCCCAAGGCATCAAGGTCTACCGCTACCAGAAGGGCTTCCTGCACCAGAAGGTGGTGCTGGTCGACGACCAGCTGACCTCGATCGGCACGGCCAACTTCGACAACCGTTCCTTCCGTATCAACTTCGAGATCACCCTGTGGTTCACCCATCCGCGCATGATCGAGAAGGTCGCCGCGATGCTGGAAACCGATTTCGCTGACGCACGCCAGACCGGGCCGGACGACCTGGAACAGCGCGCCTATCTGTTCCGACTGCTCGCCCAGAGCGCCAAGCTGTTCTCACCCGTTCTGTAACAAGCCGACACGCGATTCGATTTGGCGCGCGCACGTCGGCGCGCTAGCGTGGCATCGCATGTTCTCGCTCATGGGGCCCGCCTTGTCCTTCCTGCCCGATCTAGCCGTCATCGCCACCTTCACGGTCGCCGCGCTGATCCTCATCGTCACGCCCGGACCGGACATGACGCTGTTCCTGTCCAAGACCCTGACCCAGGGCCGCGCCGCCGGCTATGCCGCTGTCGGCGGGGCCCTGTTCGGCTGCGTGCTGCATTCGCTGCTGGCCGCGATCGGCATCTCGGCCCTGCTGGCGGCATCCGAGACCGCCTTCCTGGTGCTCAAGGTGGCGGGCGCCGCCTATCTGGTGTGGCTCGCGGTCCAGGCGCTCCGGCACGGATCGGCACTCTCCCTTGACGAGGTCGCCGCCCCGCGCCGGCCGCTGCTGGCGACCTGGGGCCAGGCGCTCGCCACCAACTTGCTCAATCCGAAGGTGGTGCTGTTCTTCGTCACCTTCCTGCCCCAGTTCGTCAGCGCCTCGGATCCGCACGCGACCGGCAAGCTGCTGTTCCTCGGCTTCTATTTCGTCGCCCTGAGCATCCCGATCGGCCTCGGTCTGGTCGCCGGCGCCGGCGCCTTCGCGCGCATGCTGAAGACCTCGCCGCGGGCGCTGCGCGCCTTCGACTGGGCTTTCGCCGGCATCATGGGCACCTTCGCGCTGAAGCTGCTGACCGCCCGCGCGGCGATGGGCTGAGCCGACCGGCGCCGCACCGGATTGCGCCGCGGGCTGCGCGTGGTAACAATGCGCTCCCTGCCCGCTGGCAACCGGAGACCCCGCCATGACCGAGCCGCTGTTTCGCGTTGACGCCTATCTGCGCAGCTGCGAGGCGCACGTAATCGGCGTCAACGACCGCGGCGGCATCGTTCTCGACCGGACCGTGTTCTACGCCAGCGGCGGCGGCCAGCCGGGCGACAGCGGTTATCTGGAACGCGAGGACGGCTCGCGGATCGCGATCACCACCACCGTCTACGACAACGACAGGACCACGATCGTGCACGTGCCGGCGGACGGCGAGGCGATGCCCGCGCCTGGCGAGACGGTCGTCGCCCATCTCGACTGGGCCAGGCGCTACCGGCTGATGCGCATGCACACCGCGCTGCACCTGCTGTCGGTGGTGCTGCCCTATCCCGTCACCGGCGGCCAGATCGGCGACCCCGAAGGCCGGCTCGACTTCGACATCCCCGAGGCGGATTTCGACCGGGACGCGCTGACCGCGCGCCTCAACGCGCTCGCCGCCGGCGACCACGCCGTCACCACCGAATGGATCACCGACGCGGAGCTCGACGCCAATCCGGGCCTGGTCAAGACCATGTCGGTCAAGCCGCCGCGCGGCTCCGGGCGGGTGCGGCTGGTGCGCATCGGCACGGACGTCGACCTGCAGCCCTGCGGCGGCACCCATGTCTCGCGCACGTCCGAGATCGGGCCGCTGTCGATCGGCAAGATCGAGAAGAAGGGCCGCCAGAACCGCCGCGTGCGCCTGCGGCTGGACGACTGAGCCACCCCGAGCAACTGCGGCGCGCCGCGCCCGCAATCCAAGAATGATCTTCCGGAGGACTCCCATGCCCGCTTTCCCCCTCGTCAGCACCGCCTGGCTCGCCGACCACCTGGAGGCGCCGGACGTTGTCGTCGTCGACGCCTCCTACCATCTGCCGACCGCCGGGCGCGATGCCGACGCGGAATATCGGGCGGAGCACATCCCCGGAGCGGTGCGCTTCGACATCGACGCCGTCAGCGATCCGGCCTCCGACCTGCCCCACATGCTGCCGCAGCCGCATGTGTTTTCCTCCAGGATGCGCAAGCTCGGCATCGGCGACGGCCAGACCATCGTCGTCTACGACAGCGTCGGATGCTTCTCCGCGCCGCGCGCCTGGTGGATGTTCAAGGTCATGGGCGTCGGGCCGGTGTTCGTGCTCGACGGCGGCCTGCCGAAGTGGAAGGCCGAGGGCCGGCCCGTCGACGACGCCGTCGTCGCCCGCCCGGACCGCCATTTCACCGCCCGGCTGGACCATGGCGCCGTTGCCGATCTCGCCGCCATGCGCAGGATCGTCGCCGACGGCAACTGCCAGGTCGTCGACGCCAGGCCGGCCGGCCGCTTCGCCGGCACCGATCCCGAACCGCGGCCGGGCCTGCGCGGCGGCCACATGCCCGGCGCGTTCAACATGCCGAGCGCCGTCTTCACCGCCGAGGACGGTACGTTCCTGCCGCCCGAGCAACTGCGCGCGGTGTTCGCCGGGGCCGGCGTCGACCTGGACCGGCCCGTGACGACCAGCTGCGGCTCGGGCGTCACCGCGGCGGTGATCACCCTCGCCCTGACCGTGCTCGGCCACCGCGATCACAATCTCTACGACGGGTCATGGACCGAATGGGGCGGACGGCAGGATACCGAGGTGGTGACGGACTGACGGCGGGCGCCGACGCCGCTCAGGGGCGCAGCGACAGGCGCATGACGGCGCCGCCTGCCGCGCTCAGCAGCACCAGGGCGCCGTCCTCCTTGCGGTAGTCGGCAACGGCACCGATTACCTCGAGCAGCTTGCGTTCCTGCTCCATGACCGCGGGCGGACAGGCCTTGCGGGTGACTGCCAGCGGTCCGATCTTGAGCACGCCGCCCGAAACCTTGACCTGGCCGAACATCGTGTTGCAGCCGGTCGAGCCGCCGGCCGTACCGCCCGAACTGAGATCGAGCTGCACGTCGACGCCGTCGAGGACGGGTGTGCCGTCGATCTCCTCTACCTGCCAGTTGCCGGCGAGATCGAAGGGCAGATCCTGCGCATGGCCGGCGCCGGCTGCGAGGGTCAGGGAGAGGCCCGCGGCGAGGCCGAGAAACGGCGGCCGGAACCAGGCCGCGATGCGTGCACGGATCATCAGGATACTCCGATCGCTGTCTGTGCCGGACTTTGTCGCGGCAGACTGGCATCGACCGGCTAACGTAGCGTAAAAAAACGACGTCCCTACCCCGAAAAGGCGCGCGCGCCCCAAGGCGGTGGGGGCGGCGGGTATCGCGCCGCTCGCCCGGGCGATGGCGGAGGATCGCTGCGGCCTCAGTGATGCAGGATCTGGCTGAGGAACAGTCTGGTGCGCTCGTGCTGCGGGTTGGTGAAGAACTGCTCCGGCTCGTTCTGTTCCACGATCTGGCCGGCGTCCATGAAGATCACCCGGTTGGCGACCTTGCGCGCGAAGCCCATCTCGTGGGTGACGCACAGCATGGTCATGCCCTCCTCGGCGAGGTTGACCATAACGTCGAGCACTTCCTTGATCATTTCCGGGTCGAGCGCCGACGTCGGCTCGTCGAACAGCATGATCTTCGGACTCATGCACAGCGAGCGAGCGATGGCCACGCGCTGCTGCTGGCCGCCGGACAGCTGGCCGGGATACTTGTGCGCCTGCTCGGGGATCTTGACCCGCTCCAGATAGTGCATGGCGACCTCCTCGGCCCGCTTCTTTGGCATCTTGCGCACCCAGATCGGCGCCAGCGTGCAGTTCTCCAGGATGGTCAGGTGCGGAAACAGGTTGAAGTGTTGGAAGCACATGCCGACCTCGCGGCGGATCTCGTCGATCTTCTTCAGGTCGTCGGTCAGCTCGATGCCGTCGACGATGATCCGGCCCTTCTGGTGCTCCTCCAGGCGATTGATGCAGCGGATCATGGTCGACTTGCCGGAACCGGACGGGCCGCAGATGACGATCCGCTCGCCGCGCATGACCTTGAGGTTGATGTCGCGTAGGACATGGAAGTCGCCGTACCACTTGTTCATGTTGATGATCTCGACGGCCACGTCCGTCTCGGAGATCTGCATCTTGGTGCGGTCGACGGAAATCTCGCTGTCGAGGACTGCGTTCTCGGTCATGGGATACTCTCCAGTAAACAGGTCCCGGTGACGGGCGTCTGAGCGGGCGTGGCCGCGCGCCGGCGCGCGGTCGCCGGTCTAGCGTTTGTGGCCGGTATTCAGCCGCTTCTCCATGAAGATGGAATAGCGTGACATGCCGAAGCAGAAGATCCAGAACACCATGCCGGCGAACAGGTAGCCGGTGTGGCCCTGGGTCGGCGACGACCAGGTCGGATCCGAGAACGACGACTGGATCTGGCCGAGCAGGTCGAACATGCCGACGATGAGCACCAGGGTCGTGTCCTTGAACAGGCCGATGAAGGTGTTGACGATGCCCGGGATGACCAGCTTGAGCGCCTGCGGCAGGATGATCAGGCCCATCATCTGCCAGTAGCGCAGTCCGAGCGCCATGGCGCCCTCGTACTGGCCCTTCGGGATCGCCTGCAGGCCGCCGCGCACCACCTCGGCCATGTAGGCGGCCGAGAACAGCGTCACGCCGATGAGCACGCGCAGCAGCTTGTTGAAGGTGACGCCTTCGGGCAGGAACAGCGGCAGCATCACCGAGGACATGAACAGCACGGTGATCAGCGGCACGCCACGCCAGAACTCGATGAAGATCACCGACACCAGTCGCACCACCGGCATCTGCGACCGTCGCCCGAGAGCCAGCAGCACGCCGAGCGGCAGCGAGGCGACGATGCCGGTGACCGCGATCACCAACGTCACCAGCAGCCCACCCCACACCGAGGTCTCGACGATCGGCAGTATCACCCTGCCGTTGACGATGAGGCCGGTCAGCAGGAAATAGGCGACGACCGGGAACGCCACCAGGAACAGCACCGCGTTGGTGCGCTTGAACGGCACGCTGGGGATGGCGAGCGGGATCAGCAGCGCGGCGAACAGGGCGAACACGACGTTCACCCGCCAGACCTCGGCGACCGGATAGCGGCCGTAGATGAACTGCGGGAAATAGGCCTTCACATAGGCCCAGCAGGCCCCGACGTGGCCGCCGTCCTGGGGCGCGCAGGCGGCGCGGTTGTCGCCCGTCCACACCGCATCGATGAAGGCGAAGCGGATGAAGGGGGCGATCAGCCAGTAGGCGAGCAGCAGGCCGACAAGCGTCAGCAGCGTGTTGCTCCAGGAGGAGAACAGGTTGGCCCGCATCCAGCCGACGACGCCGGTGGTGGAGACCGGCGCCGGCAGCAACGGCGCCTCCTCCTTGCGGATCTGGAACAGTTCAGCGTTTGCCATGGTCATGTCCGTTCCCCCGCCTTACCGCTCGACCAGCGCCATGCGCCGGTTGTACCAGTTCATGAAGGCCGAGGTGGCGAGGCTCAGCGACAGGTAGACGATCATCCAGATGGCGATGATCTCGATCGCCTGGCCGGTCTGGTTGAGCACGATGCCGCCCACCGACACGAGATCGGGGAAGGCGACCGCGACCGCCAGCGAGGAATTCTTGGTCAGGTTGAGGAACTGGCTCGTCAGCGGCGGGATGATCACCCGCATCGCCTGGGGAATGACCACCAGGCGCAGCGTCTGGCCGTTGCGCAGGCCGAGCGCATGGGCTGCCTCGGTCTGGCCGTGGCTGACCGCCTGGATGCCGGCGCGCACGATCTCGGCGATGAACGAGGCGGTGTAGATCGACAGCGCCAGGGTCAGGGCGAGCAGTTCGGGAATGAGGTTCATGCCCGAGCCGAGGGTGAAGCCGCGGCGCAGGATCGGTCCCTCCTCGACGAACACCGGATGGCTGAGATGGAGCGGCATGCCGGCGGCGAGGAACACCACCAGCGGCAGGCCGACGATCAGCCCGAGGGCGGTCAAGATGACCGGGAACTGCTTTCCGGTCGCCTCCTGGCGCCGGCGGGCCCAGATCCGCATCGCGATCGCCGCCGCGACGCCGACCAGCAGCGCGACGCCGACCGCCGAGCTTCCCGGCTCCAGCTCCGGCCGGGGCAGCCACAGGCCGGCGATGTTGAGATGCACGGTGTCGAACAGGAACGACCATCTGTCGCGCTTGTCCGGCACGGCGCGCAGCACGGCGAAATACCAGAAGAAGATCTGCAGCAGCAGCGGGATGTTGCGGATCAGCTCGACATAGGCATAGGCCAACCGCGAAATCACCCAGTTGTTCGACAGCCGCGCGATACCGACGACGAAACCGAGCACGGTGGCAAAGACGATGCCGATCACCGCCACCAGCAGCGTGTTGAAGAATCCGACGACGAGCGCCTGGCCGTAACTGGACGTTTCCGCGTAGGGAACCAGCGCCTGAATGATGCCGAAACCGGCCGTGTTGCCGAGGAAGCCGAAGCCCGACGCGATGTTCTGGCGCGCCAGGTTGTCGATCGTGTTGGACACGATGCTCCAGCCGACAAAGACAAGCACCGCGATCAGGAGCACCTGATAGAACAGGCCTCGCACCTTCGGATCGTTCACGAGCGAGGCCCGTGCCGACACCTCCCCCGTGTCCTGGTCCACTGTTGACATGTGACCTCGCCCTGCATGCGCCGCAGGCCGTGCGAATCGGACGCACGGACCTGTTCAGCGGCGGGCCGTTCCGTTCACCCCGTCGACGCGGAACGGCGCTGTTCCCCTCGGTGCCGGCGGCTTTGCGCCTTGGCTCGGCACCCTTCCGGATGGTCGTCCGGCCGATTCCCCGACCGGCCGGAACGCAATCGGCGAACCCGGCCGCCAAACCCGGCCGGGCCGCCCGATGTCACCTCAGCGGATGGGCGGAGCGTAGAGGATGCCACCCTTCGACCACAGGGCGTTCAGGCCGCGGGCGATGCCGAGCGGGGTGTCCGGACCGACGTTGCGGTCGAAGGCCTCGCCGTAGTTGCCGACCTGCTTGATGATGTTGTAGGCCCAGTCGTTGGACAGCGAGACGCCCTCGCCGAAGGCGCCCTCGATGCCGAGCAGGCGCTTGATTTCCGGGTTCTCCGAAGACTTCATCTCGTCGACGTTGGCGGAGGTCACGCCCAGTTCCTCGGCGTTGATCATCGCGTTCAGCGTCCAGCGGGCGATATTGAACCACTGGTCGTCACCCTGGCGCACGACCGGGCCGAGAGGTTCCTTGGAAATGATCTCCGGCAGGACCATGTGGTCGCCCGGGTTGGACAGCTTCAGACGCTCGGCATAGAGGCCGGAAGCGTCGGTGGTGAACACGTCGCAGCGGCCGGCGTCATAGGCCTGGACCACTTCGTCCGACTTCTCGAAGGCGACGATCTCGTAGGGCATGTTGTTGGTGCGGAAGTAGTCCGCGACGTTGAGCTCGGTGGTCGTGCCGGTGTTGGTGCACACGCTGGCGCCCGACAGTTCGAGCGCCGAGGTCACGCCGAGCGCCTTGCGGACCATGAAGCCCTGGCCGTCGTAATAGGTCACGCCGGCGAAATTCAGGCCGAGCGAGGTATCGCGCGACATGGTCCAGGTGGTGTTTCGCGACAAGATGTCGATCTCGCCGGACTGCAGTGCGGTGAAGCGCTCCTTGGCCGACAGCGGCGTGAACTTCACAGCCGAGGCATCGCCGAAAACGGCTGCCGCGACGGCGCGGCAGACATCGACGTCGAGACCGGTCCAGTTGCCCTGGGCGTCCGGATTGGAGAAGCCCGGCAGGCCTTGGCTCACGCCGCACTGGACGAAGCCCTTTGCCTTGACGTCATCGAGAGTTGCAGCATTCGCTGCAGTCGCGGCAGCGCCCATCGCGGTGCCGAGCACGATCGGAATGAGTTTCGTTTTCATGGATTTGCAGCCTTTATTGTTACCCATCTGTACTTTTTTCATCGGAACCGGCGAATCAACCGCGTAAGTCCCGCCGTTCATCCTCGTCCCGAAGGTCGGGCAGGCCCCGGAGGCTCCGGCGCGTCGTCGATCGACATTCCAATGACTGCCATTCGATGGCATTTGACGGGACGGGTCAAGGGGTTGCAGGGTGGCCTTCGGAATATTTCGGGCCGGCCCGCACCGCGCTGACTGCCGCCGAATGCACAGAAGGTGAACATGAGCAAAAACGCGCCGACGACAGATCAAAAAACAGACACCCGCCTCACCCACGCCGGCCGCGATCCGGCGTCCTTCCACGGCTTCGTCAATCCCCCGGTGGTGCATGCCTCGACGGTGCTGTTCCCCGACACCGCCAGCATGGCGCCCGGAGCGAGCCGATACGTCTACGGCCGCAGGGGCACGCCGACAACGGAAGCCCTCGAGGATGCCGTCAGCGAGCTGGAAGGCGCGGCCGGTACCAAGCTGGCCACCTCCGGTCTCAACGCGATCACGCTTGCCTGCCTGTCGTGCCTGAAGGCGGGTGACCATTTTCTTGTCGTCGACACTGCCTACGGCCCGACCCGCCACCTGTGCGAGACGCTGCTCGCCCGGCTCAGGGTGGAGACCGAATACTACGACCCGACGCTGAACGGCGACATCCGCCGCCTGTTCCGCGACACCACCGCCGCCGTGTTCACCGAGGCGCCCGGATCGCTGAGCTTCGAAATGCAGGACATCCCGGCCGTTGCCGCCGCAGCGCGCGAGATCGGCGCCATGGTGCTGATGGACAACACCTGGGCGACGCCGGTCTATTTCCGGCCGCTCGACCACGGCGTCGACTTGTCGATCCAGGCCGGCACGAAATACATCGTCGGCCATTCGGACGTCATGATCGGCACGGTCGCCGCCAGCGAGCGGGCCTGGCCGCAGCTTCAGGACACCCACGGCGCGATGGGTCTCCATGTCGGCCCCGACGACGTCTATCTCGCCCTGCGCGGCCTGCGCACCCTGTCGGTGCGGCTGGAGCGCCACGCCAGCAACGCGCTCGCCGTCGCCGACTGGCTCGCCGAACGCCCGCAGGTCGCCGCGATCCGCTATCCGGCGCGCGCGGACGATCCCGGCCACGCGTTGTGGAAGCGCGACTTTTCCGGCGCCAGCGGCCTGTTCGCCTTCGACTTCGTGCCGTCGGTCACCAAGGCTCAGGCGCTCGCCTTCCTCGATGCGCTGAAGCTGTTCGGACTCGGCTACTCCTGGGGCGGCTTCGAGAGCCTGGCGATCCCGGTCAGGCTGCAAGGCATCCGCACGGCGACGGCGCCCGACAACACGCGGCAGAGCGTGCGCCTGCACATCGGCCTGGAAGACCCGCGCGACATCATCGCCGACCTAGCCCAGGCGCTGGAGACCGCGCTCGGATAAGGCGCGGCGCGGCGCGGCCGGCGTCAGCTCACCGGGTCGCGCCGCTTCTCCTTGACGATCAGCCAGACGTTGCGGAAATAGATCAGCAGGCCGAGCGCCTGGCCGGCGATGAACACCGGATCCTGGCGCTGGATCGAATAGATCAGCAGCAGCACGCCGCCGGCGATGGAGAAGAACCAGAACGCCACCGGCACGATCGACCGGCCGACCCGTTCGGATGCGATCCACTGGATGACGAAGCGCATCATGAACATGGCCTGGGCGATGAAGCCGAGCACGATCCAGAAGTTGAACTGTTCGACGAAGACGGCGTGCAGCCAGTCGAGAAGTGCGCTCATCTGCTTCGCTTTCCTTGATCCTCAGTCGCGCCGTCCAGCCGCGATGGCGCTGACCTGCGGCACCCTGCGACGGCGGCGGCGCAGCCACCACACGCCGAGCAGGTCGGAGACGCCGATCAGAGCGCGGTCGAAGATGCCATATTTCGACGTGCCGTGGCGCCGGTGCCGGTCGATCACGTCGACATGGACGATGTCATAGCCCTCGCGGATGACCAGCGCCGGCAGGAAGCGGTGCCAGCTGTCGAAATAGGGTAACCGCAGGAACACCTCCCGGCGCACTGCCTTCAGGCCGCAGCCCGAATCGCGCGTGCGGTCCTGCAACATCCAGCCGCGCAGCCGGTTGGCGAACCGCGAGGCGTAGCGCTTGGCGAGGCTCGCCTTGCGGCCGAGGCGCTGCCCGGCGGCCAGCGCGACGCCCGGTCCGCCGCGCTCGAGCGCGTCGAGAAGCTGCGGGATGTAGGCCGGATCGTTCTCGCCGTCGCCGTCGATGGTTGCCACCACGGCGCCGCGAGCGTTGAGCACGCCGGTGCGCACCGCGCAGCTCTGGCCGCAGGAGGCCGCATGCCGGAACGGCCGCAGCCAGGGATGGCCGGCGGCATAGTCGGCGAGCACCGCGTCGGTGCCGTCGCCCGAGCCGTCGTCAACGACGATGACCTCGAAGCGCCGGCCGTCGAGCGCCGCCGCAATCTCGTCGAGCAGGATCGGCAGGTTGTCCCGTTCGTCCTTGGCCGGCACGACCACCGTCACCTCGAGACACTCGGACGCGGGCTGGAAGATGCCTTCGCCTGTCTTGGTCATCGATCCCTTACTCCGATTCGCGATGGTGGCCGGCGCCAGAGGAGGGCGCACGGCGCGCCCCGCGGCGGCCGAGCGCGGCATGCCAGATCGCCCGCGCGCAGGCCGCCGCCGAGCGCCGGCTCATCACCGGCTCGACGCTGCCGTTGGCCGACAGGCGGAAGCCGAGCCGGCGGCGCGCCATCCAGCGCGCGCAGAACAGCGTCACCGTAGCGCCGAGCAGCGTGCCGGCGATGACGTCGCTCGGATAGTGCGCGCCGACCATGATACGGCTGAAGGCGATCCAGAACGCCGCCACGATGATCAGCCAGCGCCAGCTCGGGAAGATCAGCGCCAGAGCCGTGGCCAGCGCCGCCACCGTCGTCGAGTGGCCGGAGGGAAAGCTGGTGTAGGAGCCGTGGAAGGCGAACAGGTCGAACTCGACCGGACCGACCGTCTCGTAAAGCTTCGGCCGGGCGCGCCCGAGCGTCCACTTGAAGAGGATCGCCAGGATGCCCGTCGAGGCCACCGAAAAGAATACGAAGGCGGCGTAGGTCCAGGCCATGGACAGGCCCATGCGCACGCGCCAGGTCAGCCGGTCGATATCGGCGAAGGCGAGACAGGCAAGACAGAACAGGCCCGTCGACCACAGGATCCAGTGGGCCTTGCCGAGATCGGTCAGGACGACAAAAGGCGCGCGCGTGGCATGCGGCAGCGTCTGCAGCCAGGGATAGGTCGGGATGTCGGCGATCACCAGGGCAATACCGACCGTCAGCATCAGGATGGCAAGCACGTCCTGCGGGCGCTGGCCGGCCGGCAACGGGTCGTGGGTGCGCAGCGCCCGCTCGCGGCGGCCGCGGACGATGGCCGCGATGCGGCGCGCATTGGCCCTGAAGCGTTCCTTCACGGCGCGCAGCCGCAGCCCGAAGGATGCCTTGTCCGGTCCCGGGGTCGTTTCCTCGCCCATAGTCATTGCGCACCAGTCCCCGCAAGATAGAGGCCGAGATCCAGCCTGCGTCCGCCGTTGATGTTCAGGCCGTCTACCCTGTCGGCAGCCACCGGCACAAGACCCAAGCCCTGGGCAGCGGCCAGGAAGGCCTGTTCCTGCCGGCTTTCCACGATCGCCACCCGGCACGCGCCCTCCGCTTCGGCGAGGAACGCGGCTGCGGCCTCCGGTCCGATCAGGCGCGTGCCGGTGCCCTGCAGGAAGACGAAGCTCGGCTCGTTGAATCCGGTGCTGGCGACCTCGGGCTCGGCACAGGGGGCGACCGTCTCGACGGCCGTGACGAGGCGCGGGCTGACCCAGATCGGCGTCAGCGCCGGACCGGCGAAGGCCCAGACGGCGACTGCGATCAGGATGCCGGCGCCTGCCGCCCGCGGCACGGCGGCAAGCACCTCGCCGCGGGCCAGACGTTCCGCGCCCCACACGCCAAGCACCGCCGCCAGAACGCCGAGCACGGCGGCCGGCGGCGACGGCCAGACACCGAGGGCGACCGGACCGGCGAGCGTGGCGGCGGCGAGGCCGACCGCCGGCAGCGCCAGCAGCACCGCGGCGAGGAGCCGCAGCGCGCGCGGCGCCGAGCGTGCGCCGTCGAGAACGGCCATGGCGGTCGCCAGGGCGAGCGCCGGCAACAGCGGCATGGTGTAATGCGGCAGCTTGGTCGCCACCAGTTCGAACACCACCCAGGACGGCAGGAACCAGGCGGCGCAGAACTGCACCAGCCCGGTCGTGCGCCCGGCCCAGATGCGCGGCGCGGCCAGAACCGCGAAGGCCGGCAGCGGCCAGAACACGGCGAACATGACGGCGAGGTGGGTCAGCGGCGGCGCGCCGTGGCTTTCCTGTCCCGTGGCGACCTTGCCGAGCATGTCCTGGCCGACCGCCTCCCGGAAGAAGGTGCCGTCGGTGGCGATCCAGATGGCGACGAACCAGGGCATCACCAGCAGCAGCATCCACGGCGCCCCGACCAGCGGCACGGACGCCTTCATCCAGGCGAAGCGCCGGCGGAAGGCGAACAGGGCCAGCACTGTCAGCCCGACCACCATCGGCGCGACCGGCCCCTTGACGAGGATGCCGGCGGCGAGCGCGGTCCAGAACACGAAGGCAAGGCCCCAGCGCGGGCGCCTGCTGTCGGCCATCCAGAAGCGCGCCAGCGCGCCCTGGGCGGCCAGAATCGAGGCGAACAGGGTAGCGTCGGTCTTGGCCAACCGCGCCTCGACGCCGAGGATGATCGACAGGGCGACGAACAGGGCGGCGACCAGCGCCGCCGGCGGCCCGGTGAAGGCGCGCGCGGTCCAGTAGGCGAGCAGCACGACGAGCACCGCGGCAACGAGCGACGGCAGGCGGTAGACCCACAGCGGCGCCTCGGCGCCGAAGCCGCTCGCCTTGGCCGTGGCAGCCTGCAGCCAGTAGATGCCGACCGGCTTCTTGTGGCGGGCCTCGTCCTGGAAGCGGATGTCGACGTAGTCGCCGCTCTCCAGCATCTGCTTGGTCGCCTGGGTGAAGCGCGGTTCGTCGCGATCGAGCGGCGGCACCGACCACTGGCCCGGCACGAACAGCGCCAGGGCCAGCACCAGAAGCACCAGAGACGCGGTCACGTCGTGTCCGGCGAGACGCAGCCAGAACGGAGGCGGTCCTGAGCGGGGCGCATCCAGGTGGCTTGCCGTGTCGGCCGGTCTGATCGGTTCGGTCATGGTGGGTCCGGTCGTGCGCCTTGCTGTGATCGGGGTGCCGCCCATCCGGCGGACTTTTGTCCAGCGCTTCCTACAGGAGCGCGCGGAAAAGGGAAACAGGGTGGGTTGCGGGCGGCGACGATTGGGCTATCGTCGCCCGCCAGCGGGATACCCGCCTTGAATTGGGATTATTTCATGACGATTCTCGCCCAGATCACGGATCTTCACCTGCGTCCGCGCGGCCTGACCTGCTACCGCGTCAGCGACACCAACAATCTGGCCGAACGCGCGATCCGTGCCCTGCTGGCGCTGTCGCCGCGCCCCGACGCGGTTGTCGTCACCGGCGACATCACCGATGGCGCCGACGCACGCGAATATGCGCTGGCCCGCCACATCCTCGGGCGCCTGCCGATGCCGGTCTACGTCCTGCCCGGCAACCACGACAGTTCCGACACCCTGCGCGCCGCCTTTTCCGACTATCCCGGCATCCGCGACGCGCCGACGGCGAGCGGCAAGCTGCACTACACCGCCGATGTCGGCGGCCTGCGCCTGGTGGCGCTCGATTCCAGCGTCGCAGGAAAGCCGTTCGGGCTGCTTGGCGCCGAGCAGCTGGCCTGGCTCGATCGGGTCCTGGCCGAAGACGACAGGCCGGCCGTCGTCGCCGTGCACCACCCGCCGATGGCGACCGGCATCCAACACATGGACAGCATCGCCCTGCACGACACCGACGCCTTCGCCGCGGTCCTGTCGAGGCATGCCCATGTCGAACGGTTGATCTGCGGCCACGTGCACCGGCCCATCGTCGCCGGCTTCGCCGGCACGGTGATGACGCTGGCGCCCAGCACGGCGCATCAGCTGGTGCTCGACTTCGACGACAAGGCGCCGGTCGACTTCAATTTCGAGCCGCCGGCCTATTTCCTCCACTGCCACCTGCCCGGCTCGGGTCTGGTCTCGCACCTGGCCTATGTCGAGAACTTCCCCGGCCCCTATCCGTTCTGGGCGGACGAAGGCGTCCGCTGGCCGGGCGAATGAGCCCCGCGCCCGGTCCTGCCACCGACGCCCGGCCCGCCCGGACGCGCCGTCTGCTCGCCCCGCTGCGCGTCCTGGTCTGCTGCGCGCTGGCCGCTGCCGCCGCCGCCTGCGGCGCGCTCGACCGTGGCGACGAGATCGAAACCACCGTGATCCAGGCCGTACCGGTCGACCAGGACGCCATGCTCGCCCAGTTGAACGGCTACCGCGCCCGCAGTGGCCTGCCCGCACTGGCGCACGACCCGCGGCTCGACGCCGTCTCGGCCGACATGGCGTTGCTGATCGCCGAAAAGGACAGCATGGATACCTGGGCTCACAGCGGCTTCGGTCTCGCGCGGCGGCTCGATGCGGCCGGCTACGACCACTATGCCGGCGCGGAGAACCTCGGCGCCGGTTACGCCAGTCTGGAAGCGGCCTTCGCCGGCTGGCGGGGGTCTGCAGGCCACGACCGCAACCTGCTCAATCCGCATGTCAGCCGGGTCGGCATCGCCCGCGTCGCACGCTCGGACGGCAAGTGGCGGCACTTCTGGGTGATGACCCTCGCGCGCCCCCAGGAGGATGGCCGGCCGCCGCTGGCCCGGCCCTGACGCGGCCCGCTTCGGCCGGCCGCAGAAAAAAGAGGCGGACCACGGGGCCCGCCTTGAAGTGAGTTTCCAGAGACCCCCTGAGGGGAACCGGCCAAAGCCAGTGAGAACGACGCCCCAGAAACTGGAGTATTATTCTCAGGTATTTTTCTAGCCGCCTCGGCCGATGCTGTCAACGCCGGATCCGCCCGCGCCGACGGTCGGCCTAGAAGGGGAACGGGCGCAGCGCGAAATCGCCCTCCTCGCCCGGGGCCTCGCGCAGGCCGAGCGCGACCGGCAGGTCGTAGAGGCGCCCGGGCGCGAAGCGCGCCCGCCAGTCGCACAGCTGCGCGCTGACCGCCTTGACGCAGGACAGCCCGATGTCGGCGCGGCTGCAGTCAGCCAGCCAGACCTCGATCCCCTTCGCCGCCAGGCCCTCCTCCAGGGCGCCCGGACCGAAGTCCCGCTCCAGCGCCGCGAGGTCGGCCCGCGGCGCGGCGTCGAGGCGCAGGTCGGCGCGGATGTCGGTCGTGCCCGAATAGGCCAGCATCGGCGGAAGCGGCTGGCCGCTCGCTCCGCTGCGCGCCAACGCCCGCGCCGACAGGTCGAGCGACAGCTCGCACTGGAGCATTTCCGTAACGGCAGACAACAGCGCCCGCGGCGCCGACGCCGCAGCGGCGACGCCAAGCGCCCCGGCACGACCGTTCGCGTCATGCGCGATCGCAGCCAGGACATGCACGTCAAGATCGGTGGGAAGCGCAAGGAAGCGGGTGATGCGCGGACGCTCGCGCAGGAAGGCTGCACAAATATTCGGCAGCATACCCTCGGCCAGCGGCCCGGGAATCGCACTTATCCCCAGGCGGTTGTACCACCAGGCCCCGGCCGCGTCGCGTTCGGCCAGTTCCAGAACCGCCCGGCGGGTGGCCTCCGCCGCATCCGTCCACACCGCCGCCCCGCTGGTCGAGGCAAGCCCGAGAGCGTCCAACCCGAACGTGCGCTGCTCGCCGAGCAGGATCCCGAGCGCCGGCGTCATGGCACGGCGACCGCCGGAGAGGCTGCACAGTTCGATCCGGCGCGGCGACAGCGCGTTCCAGTCGATACGCCCCTGTCCGGCCACAGCCGCAAGAACGGGAAACCGGCCGCACAGCTCCGCCTCCTGCCTGGCGCTGAAGCGCAGGAACGCCCCGGCCGGCAGGTCCGGCAGGGCCCTGAACGCCCCGTCGAAGACGAGCGTGTCCGCCGTCCCCCGCGACAACAGGCTGAGACGCTCGGCCATCTCGCCAAGGCAGGCCAGCGCCGCCCGGGCCCGGTCCATGCCCTGCCCGCCGGTGACGATCC
This sequence comes from Polymorphum gilvum SL003B-26A1, assembly GCF_000192745.1. NCBI lineage: Bacteria > Pseudomonadati > Pseudomonadota > Alphaproteobacteria > Rhodobacterales > Paracoccaceae > Polymorphum > Polymorphum gilvum. Next base: position 2,095,749 of record NC_015259.1, on the reverse strand, counting down.
GTTCGCCAGCGCCGCCGCCCGCCGGCGCCGCCTCGGCGAAGCCGGCGAAGAAATGCAGCGGACAGTCGGAGAGTTGCACCTCGACCAGATGTGCGCGAAAGCGGTCGAGCAGCGGCACGAAGGGTGCCAGTGCCGGCGCATCGACGCCCGGCGCAGGCACGATCCGCCCGCCGCTTGTCTCGGCCAGCCCCCACCGGCACAGGAGGGCGACCGCCTTAGCCACATCCGCCTCCGGCGGCGGCAGGCCATCGTCCCCACCCTCGTGCGGGAGGCCGAAGGCGCGCCGGACCGCCGCCGCGAACGCCCCCCGAGCCAGCGATTCGTTATCCACAACCAAAGACCACCTCTAGTTGACAGCAGGACGTAGTATGCGCCGCCTCTTGCCCAAAGCCGCCACCGCGGCGAAGATTTTGATCCAAGGAAGTATTTCGAATGAACTTCAGATCATTCCGAACACCCTTTAGAAGTATTCTATAGGGTTAATGTGCGATTTCGTCTGCAAAAATGCAGACGATCTCTGCAACAGGAAAGATCTGAGCTCCTTTCGAAGTCGAATTGCCGCAGGCAGTTTGCGGCAACCCTGGCCGTGCCGAACGGCCGAGCCAAAACAAACCGGACCAGGCGCCGTCGAGATCCGCGGATGAAAGCATACCGCCCTCGCCTGCCCGCCTGAACCGGAGCGACGTCAACCAGGTGAGACAACAGGAAAGAGGCCAGTCATGAACCAGGAAATCACCCGCGACACCATGCTCGCCCTTGGCGCCACCGTCGCCCGGATCGTCGGCAAGGCCGACACGCGCGCCGAACGCCTCGAGGACACCCGCGCCGCCCTGAGCGATGCCGGCGTGTCGGCCGAGACCCTCGGCCGGATCGAAGTCTGCGCCGACGCCGCCGACTTGGTTCATCTCGTTGTTCCCGCCTCGGTCGACACCGCGAAGATCGCTGCCGGCGACGAGGCATACCTGGAAGAGCTCGGCCGCAAGGCGCTCGGCTCCTGCTTCTACGACGTGCTGCCGGAATAATCCGAGCCGCTGCGCCCGCTCCCCACGCGGGCGCAGCCACGATCCGCAAGCCCGCGTCTGCCTCCCGTCCGCGTCCACATGGTGCGGTAGCGGGGCGTCGTGGCCGCGTTCCCGGAGGGCCGGCCGGAACTGCCGTCCCCCACAAGCCGGAGTGCCGACATGGCGCGTTTTCCCTATCGGCCTGCCGACGTGCAGGCGCTCGGCCGTCTGCTCGGCGAGGCCGCGATCGACGCCGCCAAGCGCCAGGCCCTGATCGACGACCCGAAGGGATGCCTGAGGCGAGCAGGCCTGTCCGATGACACGATCGCGCTGATCGATTTCAAGGTCGTCTCCGACAGCGCGGCGAAGACCCATGTCGTGCTGCCCTACCGCCTCAACGCACGGAGGGTGGAGGCAGGCGATGCAGACTACCTGTCGGGCTTGGCGCGGAGCCTGGTGCCCCAGGCGCTCAACTGATCCGGGACGCAGCGCCCGCTCACGGATAGCGGCCATGCAACGTGTTCGAGATCACGTCAAAGGCGTTCTGGAAACTGCGATGCGCCTCCGGGTGGCTGAACAGGTTCACGCGCTTGAGCCAGGCCTGGATCTCGCCGGACGCGTACTGCGGTCGCGACCCGAACTGCTGTTCGAAACGCGCCAGCAGGCGGGACAGGGCGAACTCCGCCTCCTCGGGCCGGTTGGTGCAGGTCAGAGCAGCGACACGCGTCACGAGGCTCGGCATGCTGTCGATCGGCGCCCGTTCGAGGAAGGTGACGCACTGGTCGTAGTCCCCGGCAGCGAACTGGATGTTGGCCAGATAGTCGTAGAGGATGCGAGGCACCGTGTTGAGCAGGCGGAAGGCCCGCTCGGCGTGGCTGCGCGCCGCGCGGACGTCGCCGAGATAGGCCATCGCCTCGGCGGCGGACATGACGTTCATCGGATCCAGCGGATTGAGCTTGAGCGCCTGGTCGAAAGCCCGCCGGGCGTCGTCATGATGTCCGCACTGCAGCGACAACCAGCCGAACATGCGATGGTTGATGACCTGCCAGGGGTCGAGCAGAACGGCCTTCTCCGCCTGCGCCAGCACACCGCGCAGGTCGATCGCCTCGACGCCGGCGGTCGGATAGAAACGCAGCTGCTTGAGGGTGATCGACGCCTTGCCGGCATAGATCAGACTGAAGCTGGAAAAGCTCTCCTCCAGTTCGCTGAGGATCGAGAACGCCTTCTCGTCCGCCTGGCGGTTGAACTCCCAGATCAGCGCCTCGGCCTGGCACCAGCGCGCGAACGGCGTCCGGCCGGGGCGCTGGCGCAACCGTCCGATGATATGCGAATGCACCCGACTGACGGTCCGGAACACCGCCTCCGCGCGATCGTCCGCATCGCGGATCGTTTCCAGATCGACGACCTCGTTGAAGGCGATCTGGCCGGACGAGCGGTTTTCGAGCTGAACGTAGATGCGGTTGATCATCCGGTCCTTGCGGAAGCGCAGGATGAAGCTGCCGAGCTCGCCGCCCTCGACGCGGGTCGGCGCCGGCGTTTCGTCGTCGCCCCAGTAAGCCGCCTCGTAGAGCTCGAAGCACCGGTAGGCGGACAAGCCCGCGATGACCTCGTCGCGCAGCGAATGGGCGCGGTAGTCGTAGTCCTTGCCGTAGGTCAAATTAGCGATCGAGATCACCGGCAGGACGATGTCGCGCCGCAGGCTGGGCAGGTCGACCTCCGCCGATCCCATCAGCGCCTCGGAGGCGCGCGTCGGCGCACGGACCGCGGCGCCGGCCCCGTCGTTCTCGACCAGCTGGCGGATTTCCGCGCTCGGCTCTATGTCGAGATGCGCCTTGAGCTCGCGTACGCAGTCCCGGTACTGGCGCAGCGCGCGTTCCTTCAACCCCTGGTCGATATACAGGCGGATAAGGGTCTTGTGAGCGAACTCGTGGGTCGGATCCAGCGCCAGCAGGAAGCGGGCCAGGGCCTCGCGCTGGTCGATGCCGGCCCGCGACCCGAGATCCTCCAGGATACGGATCGCCCAGTCGCCGAGATCGGATCGGACGCGATCCTGTTCGACGGACAGCCACTCGGCGAAGACCGGGTCGAGCGCATCGAATCCGTACAGGAAATCGCCTTCCCACAACCGCGCCGCGGCACGGATCGTCGCCGGATCGGCGTCACCGAGTCCGCGCGACAGCGCCTCGAGGTCGGTCGTCATGGTGTCGGGACGCAGCGAAAGGCTGGTCGGCGACGCCTCGACCAGCCGCATGCCGATTTCGTCCTCCGCCCGGCGGATGTGGCGCAGGGCCTGGCGCAGGGAGACCGCCGCCTTGGCCCGATCGGCGTCGCTCCACAGCAGCGCGCCGAGTTCACCGCGCGTTTCCGTCTGGCCCGGTCGGCGCACAAGATAGCCGAGCAGGGCCAGCGCCTTGCGCGTCTTCAGCGCGACCGGCGTACCGTCCGCTCGGATCAGCCGCGGTTGCCCCAAAGTCTGGAAGTAAAGCCTGTCCCCCATTGAGCTATCCGTTCAGGAGCATCGCCCCGCCCCAGTCATCGAAAACCGCCATCGGGCCGCACACACTCGGCGCTTCTCGTCAACCGTAGCCGGCAGGTCCGAGTCACTTCCACCGTATCACGCAAGTTTCACGCGGCAAAACCATCATCGCCGTGCAGGATGCAGTTTGGCGGCGTGCTCCTCGCTGCCACCCAGGGAAAGACGGTAGGAACCTCATGTCGAAAGTTGCCGAAGTGAAAAGTCCCGACGCCCTCGACAGCGAACTCGCGACCGATTCGCTCAAGCGGATGATCTATTTCACCCGTCGCGAGGCGGAAAAGGACGGACGTACCTTCTGTGCCTATCTTCTCGATCTGGCCATGAGCGCGCTCGACGAGGATTCCGAGGCGATCAACGCCGCACTGAAGGCCAAGCTGACCCCACTCGGCGGCAAGATCGCCAACTGACGGCGCGTCCCGCCCGATGGCATCGGTCGAGGTTCGGAATTGACGAAGGCGTCCGACCTGCCGATCCGTTGAACTCTCACGCGAGCCGCGAAAGCCGGTGCGCATCCGCGCCCCGGCTTTTTCTGTCGCATGGTGCCGACGATGTCCGCAGCGGGATCGAGACGCTCCGGCTTCCGCCTGCCTGCTCCCGCTCATCGGACCCACGCTCGGGCCAAGCAGCCGCGTCGGCGCGATCCCCGCAACGCTTCACGGATCGAGCGAAAATCTCGCCCCAACCCCTTGAAGGAATGGCGACCCCGGCAGGATTCGAACCTGCGACCATCGGCTTAGAAGGCCGGTGCTCTATCCAGCTGAGCTACGGGGCCGGCTATCCCGGATCGGCACGGCGCGACCGCCGCACCGGACCGGCATACGCCGTCAGTGCGTCCAGGGCGCGCTGCGGTCGAAGCGGAAATTGTCCGAATAGGAGGCGCCGCGCACCTTGCGCTCCTTTGCCGGCTCGACCCGGTAGGGGATGGCGTTGCGGCGGGCATAGGCCACCGCATCCTCGCAGCTGTCGAAATAGAGCCGGATCTGCTGCTTCATGTCGGCCGACGAGGTATAGCCCATCAGGGGCTCCACCGAACGGGCGATCTCCGGTTCGTAGTCGAGCACCCAGCGCTGGGTCTTCGCCTTGCCGGACTGCATGGCCGTCTTGGCCGGTCGATAGATGCGCGCAACCATTCCCGCATTTCCCGCTGACACGCCGCGCGGCCGGAGCGCCTCCGGACCGTTTGGATCCGAACCGTTTTTCCCGTCTTTGAGCCGGAAGTCAACAAGGCTTCGCCGCCCTGCGACGCTTTCGTGTCCCGATGACAGCGCAGTCTGGTCCCGACCGTACCTCCTCAGCGCTCGCCCTTTCGACCGCCGGCGAACACCGTACGAATTGCAACCTGCCCGCGCACCCAGGATTGCTGTCGCTGCGGCAGGCTTGCCGCTATTCTTGCGCGGCCGATAACCTGTCGTCGGTCGAATGCGCGCGAGAAGACCCCTAAGAATGCATCCGTCATCCGTCTCCCGGTACCTGCCTGAACACGCCTGCCCCTCCGATACCCGGCTCAGCCGGCTCCGACGCGAGGTCGAGGTCCATCAGCTGACCGACATGTGGGACATGATCCTGACGGTCGACTTCCAGGTCTGCGACGCGCGCAACCTGCCGCGCGCGACTCGGGACGAATTCTGCGATATCGTCGAACTGCTGGTGAGGGCGTTCACGCGCTGAGCACCGGCACTCGAACGGCCTGGAACCGTCCGCAAGTCCAGGTGAAAGGGATGAATTTGGCCACGCTGCTGAAGCCCCCGCAGGTGTTCACGGAGATCGGCCCGGCTGCAATCGAGCGCGGGCTTGCCGATCCGTTCCTGTCAGCGTTCTACGAAGCCATGCGCTCGTCCGGTGGCGTCGCCGACGCCCGCCTGCGCGCCCACATGCCCTATCTCAGCCTGTGTTCGGACACGACCGCCAGCGACGCCGCGCCGCCGATCTTCTATGTCGGACGCCACGCCTCCCAGAGGCGCCTGTTCGGCGAGGACTGGGCGCTGCAGAGCCGCGACGTGCTGCGCACCCCCGATCCGGACCTGGAGGCGGCTGCCGCGCGAGGCTATCAGGTCGCCCTGTCCGGGCAGCCGTATTACGGCTACGCCCGCACAAGCGTGACGCTCGCCGACGGCATCTATGACGTCGCCTTCGAGCGCCTGATCCTGGCGCTGCGCCCCGTTCCCGGAGCCCAGCGCCGTTTTTGCGCCTATTTCGGTGTCATTCAGGACCTTCGACGGCGATCGTCGCTGCCAGGGTGATCAGATCCGCCCGGGTCGAGTAGACCAGCCAGTCGTCGGGCCGGATGTGGGACGGGGCCGCGATCCAGTGCGTGCCGCGCGGCACGAAGCGCCGGTAGCCGACCCGCAGGCCGAAGCCCTTGAGCGCATTGGCCGCCGCCATCAGGCCGTAGAGATAGTCCGGCGACCATTTCGCCAGCGCGACCAGGAAGCCGATCTGGGTCAGCGTCTCGGCCAGGCCCCTGCCCCGGAAATCCTTCCGCAGCCAGAGATTGCCGTGATAGGCGATCCGCCCGTGCATGAAGAAGGCATCGCGGGCGTGGTCCGTGCCCAGTTCCGCCTCCGCCGCCGGATCGACGAACAGGCGCCGCTGCTGCTGGCGCCAGTGCTCCGCGAGCGTGCGGTCGCGCAGGTCCTCGACCTTGGCCGCCTGCACCGAGACGACCGCACCAGCCTCGTCGCGCGCGCCGATCCAGAATGCCTGCGCTCCATGCAGGTCGAAGAACCGGCTGGAGAAGTCCTCCATCAGGTAGCGGTCCTGCGTCGTCGCAACCGCCGCCTCGAAGGCGGCGAAATCGGCGCTTTCGCGTAGCGTCAGGCCGCACGCGCGCACGCGGCCTTCCAGTCGTGCGATCGCGCGGACCACATCGAGCGTTGTTTCCTCCGTGACATCGGCAAGCATGTGCAACTTCCCCCTTCGACAGATGCGCACCATCGCGCAGGGGATGCACTGTGAAGAGCCGTACCGGACGGGAAAAGGCCACGGTGACCGGGAGCCCGCGGAAGATGGACGGAAAAAGGCGGGTCTGTGGAAATGGTCGGGGCAGCAAGATTCGAACTTGCGACCCTCTGCTCCCAAAGCAGATGCGCTACCAGGCTGCGCTATGCCCCGACTCCTGAAGTTCTGCGGTTTATCCGGCTTTCCGGCCCGAGGCAAGGGCGAACAAGGACCGAAGCTCCGGCACGCGGGGCCCAGTGGCGCGCGCACCGCCGCGCCACCGGCCGATCCGCAGAGGCCGACCCGCGTCCTGCCACAGTTGCCCGGTCGACACGGAAAGCGTATGACACTGATCGATAAACATAGCGACCCGTCCCGGGATCCGCGCGCGGGCGGTGCAGGAGCGGTCCTGGGCGTTCCTGGATGTTGCGAACGCAGGCGCCCAACCATCGCTCGTTTGCCGCAGAACCGGACCACAAGCGAGCCCGAACAGCTTGGACCCTTCGGCAGTCATGCTCCTCGAGATTGCCATCGTCATTGGCCTGACGCTCATCAACGGCCTGCTGGCCATGTCGGAACTGGCCGTCGTCTCGGCCCGTCCGGCGCGCCTGAAGGCCGCGGCCGACCGGGGATCGCGGGGAACGGAGGTCGCCGTGCGCCTTGCCGGCGAACCGGGACGGTTCCTGTCCACCGTGCAGATCGGCATCACGCTCGTCGGGGTTCTGTCGGGGGCCTTCTCCGGCGCGACCCTTGGAATCCGCCTGTCGCATGTCCTGCAGGCCCAGGGCCTTGGCCAGACGCTCGCCGACGGTCTCGGCGTCGGCCTGGTCGTCGTTGTCATCACGTATCTGTCGCTGATCGTCGGCGAATTGGTCCCGAAACAGATCGCGCTGCGCAACGCCGAGGCGATGGCAGCGCGTGTTGCACCGGCCATGCTGTTCATCTCCCGGGTCGCCGCTCCGCTGGTCTGGTTCCTGGACGTGTCCGGCAAGCTCGTGCTGGGACTGCTCGGACAAAGGGGCGAAGCCGGGGAGCGGGTTACCGAGGAGGAGGTCCGGACCATCATCGCCGAGGCGAAGAGCGCCGGCGTTCTGGAAACCGCCGAGCACGACATGATCTCCGGGGTGATGCGCTTCGCCGACCGCACGGCCCGCGCGCTGATGACGCCGCGCCGGGAGGTGGAGATCCTCGACCTGTCGGAGTCCATGGACGCGATGCGGGCGCAGATCCGGCAATGCAGGCGCGCCCGCCTGCCGGCTCGCGACGGTGAAGCGGACGACATCATCGGTGCCGTCCTCGTCCGGGACCTGATCGAAGCCTTCGCACGCGAGGAGGCTCCCGACTTGAGGGCATTCGTTCGTCCGGCCCCGGTCGTGATTGACACCGCCAAGGCACTCGATGTGCTCAAGCGCCTGCGCGAATCCACTTTGCACATGGCGATCGTCTTCGACGAGTACGGCCATTTCGAGGGGATCGTCACCTCGGGGGACATCCTGGAATCGATCACCGGAGAATTCCAGGACGAGGACGACACCGACGAACCGGCCTTCGTCCGCCGGGCAGAAGGATCGTATCTCGTCGCCGGCTGGATGCCGATCGACGAGGCGGGCGACATGCTCGGACTTCCAGTGGACAAGGACCCTGCCTATGAAACCATGGCCGGTCTGGTCCTGAGCGAACTCAATCGCTTGCCCGAAACGGGAGAGGTGTTCGACTATCGTGGCTGGCGCATCGAGGTGATCGACCTCGACGGGCGGCGCATCGACAAGCTGCTGGTCAGCCGGTTGCCTCCGTCTCCATCCTGAGCCGCTCTGCGTGCCTGTCGTCGCCCGGCAACGGGCACCCGTCGACCCCGCGGATCATGGCATAACGCGAATGCTCGACGCGACGACCCGGTCCCCGGGCGCAAAGCCCAGGCGCGCCGAGGTGCCGGCCAGCACCTCCAGCACGTAGCGCGCCGGCCCGTTCGAGCCGACCACCTTCTCCGACAGCGGTACGGTGTTCTCGGCGATGTGGACGATGCGGCCGTCCGCGCCGATGAAGATCATGTCGAGCGAGAGATAGGTGTTCTTCATCCAGAAATGCTTCTCGCCCGTGTCCTCGAACACGAACAGCATGCCGGCATCGGCCGCCATCTCGCGCCGGTCCATCAGGCCGCGGGCGCGCGACGCGCTGTCGGCGGCCACCTCGACCTCGAAGCGATGCGGGCCGGACGCCGTCTCCACGCTCAGCCGCTCGCGCGGCAACTCCGACGCCTGCGCGGACGCGACGGCGACGGCAAGGACGAGCAGAAGGACGCGGAAAGGGATCGCGAGGACGGAAGGCAGAGGCATAGGCGGCTCCAGCAGGACCGGCATGGCCGGTCGGTCGACGGAGAAACGGTCCCTCCGATCCGCCGGATGTCAGCGGACCGGTGAACTGTGCCGCAACACAGGGGTCAATGCGAGGACGGAATGTGCGCGCCGGTCCCCGCAGGGCGGATCTCGGCGGCCATGCGGCCCTTGGGTCCGGTTCCGAAGCGCACCAGCACGTCCTGCCCCGGCCGGAGCTCGGTAATGCCGAAGCGGCGCAGCGTCTCCATGTGGATGAAGATGTCCTCGGTGCCCTCGCCCTGGGTCAGGAAGCCGAAGCCCTTGACCCGGTTGAACCATTTCACCGTGGCCTTCTCGAAGCCACCTTCCGCCACGACCTGCACATGGGTGCGCGACGGCGGCAGCTGGGAGGGATGCACGGCGGTCGATTCGTCCATCGACAGGATGCGGAACGCCTGCAGGCCGCGCGGCTTGTCGAGCACCTCGCAGACCACCCGGGCGCCCTCGTAGGCGGTCTGGAAACCGTCCCTGCGCAGGCAGGTGACATGCAGGAGGATGTCCGGCAGGCCGTTGTCTGGAACGATGAAGCCGTAGCCTTTCGCTATGTCAAACCATTTGATGGTTCCCGCGATCTCGATCAGGTCGACGGCGACATCGTCGGCCATCGCCTCGATCGTGCGGGGATCCTGAGCGGTCTTTCCCCCCATAGTCCAAAGCCCCATCTGAATCCGCATCACTCAGCGCGGGCCGCCGCAGACGACTCGAATCCGCACTGATTCTTAGTAAAAGGATAACACCGCATCTTCGCTCCACCAGAGGAAATCGTGCAACAAACCACAGACGTTTCTTGATTTACGTTCCGCCGGCCTGCGCCAGCGCCCGGAACGTCTCGGCGATCGGGGTGCGAATGACCACGCTCGCCAGCCGGTCGAGCGGCGTCGGATCGCGGTTGACGATCGCCAGCTCGGCGCCGGCGCGCGCCGCAGCCAAAGGCAGGTCCGCTGCCGGATGCACGACCAGGGACGAGCCGATCACGACGAACAGGTCGGCCGCCGCAGCAGCGGCGAAAGCGCGCGCCGTTTCGTCTTCCGGCATGGCCTGGCCGAAGCTGACCACCGCCGCCTTGAGCAGGCCGTCACAGACCCGACAACGGGGGCTGCGGCCGGCGGCGGCCTCTGCCTCCTGCTCCCGCAGCTCGGCCGGCGCGCCGCAGTCGAGACAGCGGGCATGGGTAGCGTTGCCGTGCAGTTCGATGAGCCGGTCGGCGGGCAGCCCAGCACGGCCGTGCAGCCCATCGATGTTCTGCGTCACCACCGTATCGATGAGCCCGGCGCACGCGAGCCGCGCCAGCGCCAGATGGGCGCAGTTCGGCTCGGCGCGCTCGAAGTCTGCGAGCATGACGAAGCGCCGGCGCCAGTCCTCCAGCCGGTCGGCCTCGCTGGCGACGAAATCCCGGTATTGAATCGGCCGCATCCTGGACCATATGCCGCCGGGCGAACGGAAATCCGGAATTCCCGACTCCGTCGAGATGCCGGCGCCGGTCAACACCACGACGCGTCCAGCGTCCGGCCCGAACAGCGCCGCGAGCTCGGTCCTAGCCTCATCGAGGGTTTCGATTTCCATCCGCACCGCCTTTACAACCGCCCTGCTGTCCGGCCAGCATCGGCGCCCTTTCACGCCTCAAGGACAGGGACATGCCATGAGATACCTGCACACGATGGTCCGCGTCACCGACATCGACGAATCGCTCGACTTCTACTGCAACAAGATGGGCATGGAGGAAGTCCGCCGCATGGACAGCGAGGCCGGCCGCTTCACGCTCATCTTCCTGGCCGCGCCAAAGGACAAGGACAGCGGCATCAAGACGCGCGCGCCGCTGCTCGAACTCACCTACAACTGGGATCCGGAGGTCTACACCGGCGGGCGCAACTTCGGCCACCTCGCCTTCGAGGTCGACAACATCTACGATTTCTGTGCCGCACTGCAGGAAAAGGGCGTCACGATCAACCGCCCGCCGCGCGACGGCAACATGGCCTTCGTGAAGTCGCCCGACAACATTTCCATCGAGCTGCTGCAGAAGGGCGAGCCCCTCGCCCCGGCCGAGCCCTGGGCCTCGATGCCCAACACCGGCACCTGGTAGGCGCCCGGCACGACCACGCACGGCCACAGGCCCGGCCGGTCCGGGCCTGTGGACATCGTGTCGATTCCCCTCTTGCAGCCTCATCCAATTCTGCCTATAAGCCTCCCCACGACGCAGCCGCGTCGTTTGCGCGCCCATCGTCTAGCGGTCTAGGACGTCGCCCTTTCACGGCGAAAACAGGGGTTCGAGTCCCCTTGGGCGTGCCACTCCCCCACTCGGAAATGCTCCACAAGACGATACCGATCGAAATCGGCACAGGCGGGATCCTTGCGGCCCTCGCGCGACGTCCTGCAGCCGGCGCGCGCCGCTCACGCCTCACCTGAATCCGGGTCCGGCGGCCCGGAACTGCGCGTCAGCGCGTCCAGCATCTCCAGCAGGCGGTCTATCTGATCCTTGCCGTAGCGCGCCTCAAGGCCGGCGTAGATGCGTCGGCTTTCGGGCGCGATCTCGTTGATCAGCGCCAGGCCCGGCGGCTCGATCCGGATCAGCGTGCGCCGCCCGTCCTCGGTATCCTTGCGGGTGGCGATCAGCCGGCGGCGCTCGAGCAGACGGATCATACGCGTCAGACTGGGGGCGAGGATCAGCGCGCGGGCGGCAAGCTGCGAGGCGTCCAGTTCCCCCGCCTCCGCGAGCACGCGGATTACCCGCCACTGCTGCTCGGTCACATCGTGGCGGGCGAGCATCGGCCGGAAATGTGCCATCACGCTTTCTCGCGCGCGCAACAGGGCGATCGGCAGCGACCGGCGCGTGTCGCGCGGCAACAGCGCATCGCGCTCGCCGCCGTCCCGGCCGGCGTCCGCTCCGCCTGCCACCTCGTTCCCTCGCTCGCTCATCCCCCCTCCCCGGATCGCCGTTTCGCTCTGCGCGTGGAATCGCAGCGTCTCACCATATAAAACATTTGACAGGGCCGTAGCGATTATTTAACATGTTAATTATAAAGGGAGGAAACGAAGGTGCCCCATCTGACGGTCGAGTATTCCGGCAATCTCGACGGCCATCTCGACATGGCCGCGTTCTGCCGCGCGTTGCGCCAGGCGATCCTGGATACCGGGCTGTTCGAACTGGGCGCGGTGCGCGTGCGCGCGCTGCGCGCCGAGCATTTCGCGATCGCCGACCTGCTGCCCGAGAACGCCTTCGTCGACATGTCGTTCAGGGTCGGCACCGGTCGCAGCGAGGCGGACCGCAAGGCTGCCGGCGACCGGATCTTCCGGGTCGCCGAAGATTTCTGCGCCGGCCTGCTGGCCAGTCCGCATTTCGCCCTTTCCCTCGAGATCCGGGAGATCAACTCGAGCTTTTCCTGGAAGAGAAACGCCATGCACCCGCGCCTGCGCGATCAGGCATAAGGACGATCGATGACCCAGTTTACCGACAACCTCGCCAGGGCCGAGGCCTATCTGGAGCGATTCCGCAGGGACGGAGTCCTGAACCACATTGCCGGCGAGGCCGTGCCGGCCGCTTCGGGCAAGACTTTCGACAGCCTGTCTCCGATCGACCGCAAGCCGCTCGCCCGGGTCGCCCAGGGCGGCGCCGAGGACGTCGACCGCGCCGCCAGGGCGGCCAAGGCCGCGTTCAGGGACTGGGCGGCCATGCCCGGCGCCGAACGGCGCAAGCTGCTGCACAAGATCGCCGACGCCATCGTCGCCCGCGCAGAGGAGATCGCCTTCGTCGAATGCATGGACACGGGTCAGGCGCTGCGCTTCATGTCCAAGGCTGCCCTGCGCGGCGCCGAGAATTTCCGCTTCTTCGCCGACAAGGCGCCGGAGGCGCGCGACGGCCGGGCCCTGCGCGCGCCCAACCAGATGAACATCACCGGCCGCACCCCGATCGGCCCGGTCGGCGTCATCACGCCGTGGAACACGCCGTTCATGCTGTCGACCTGGAAGATCGCGCCGGCGCTCGCCGCCGGCTGCACGGTCGTGCACAAGCCGGCGGAATTCTCGCCGCTGACCGCCCGCCTGCTGGTCGAGATCGCCGAGGAGGCCGGCCTGCCGAAGGGCGTTTGGAACCTCGTCAACGGCTTCGGCGAGGACGCCGGCAAGACGCTGACCGAACACCCCGACATCAAGGCGATCGCCTTCGTCGGCGAGAGCCGCACCGGTTCGATGATCATGGCCCAGGGTGCGCCGACGCTGAAGCGTATCCATTTCGAACTCGGCGGCAAGAACCCGGTCGTCGTCTTCGCCGATGCCGATCTGGAGCGGGCCGCCGATGCCGCCGTCTTCATGATCTATTCGCTCAACGGCGAGCGCTGCACGTCGTCCTCGCGCCTGCTGGTCGAGGCGTCGATCTATGACGACTTCACCGCCAGGGTCGCCGAGAAGGCCGCCCGCATCAGGGTCGGCCATCCGCTCGATCCGGACACGGTCGTCGGTCCGCTGATCCACCCGGTGCACGAGAAGAAGGTGCTGTCCTATTTCGACATCGCCCGCCAGGACGGCGCCACCATCGCGGCCGGCGGCGAGAAGCTCGGCGGTGACCTCGCCGAGGGCTGCTATGTCGCCCCGACCCTGTTCACCAACGCCACCCAGACGATGCGCATCGCCCGCGAGGAGATCTTTGGGCCGGTCCTCACCGCCATCCCCTTCGCCGACGAGGCGGAGGCGCTGGCGATCGCCAACGACGTCGACTACGGCCTGACCGGCTACGTCTGGACATCCGACGTCACCCGCGCCTTCCGCTTCTCGGAGGGCCTGGAGGCGGGCATGATCTGGGTGAACTCGGAGAACGTGCGCCACCTGCCGACCCCCTTCGGCGGCATGAAGGCCTCCGGCGTCGGCCGCGACGGCGGCGACTGGTCGTTCGAATTCTACATGGAAACCAAGAATATCGCCTTCGCGACCGCACCCCACACGATCCCCAGGCTGGGCGGCTGAACGCGACGGAGCAAGGGAGGAAACGGGATGGGCAAGATCGTTCTGGCCGCAAAGGTCACCCATGTGCCGACGATGCTCCTGTCGGAGCAGCCGGGCCGACTCCACGGCAAGCGCCAGCAGGCCATCGACGGCCACCGGGAGATCGCCCGCCGCGCCCGGGCGCTCGGCGCCGACACGGTCGTCGTGCTCGACACCCACTGGCTGGTCAATGCCGGCTATCACGTCAACGCCAACACCCGCTTCAAGGGCGTCTACACCAGCCACGAGTTCCCGCAGTTCATCCAGGGCCTCGAATACGACTACGAGGGCAATCCCGCGCTCGGCGACCTGATCGCCGCAAAGGCGATGGCCAGGGGCGTCTACACCCTGTCGCACCGGATCGACTCGCTCGACCTCGAGTACGGCACCCTGGTGCCGCTGCGCTACATGACGCCGGACGCCGACCTGAAGGTCGTCTCCGTTTCCGCCTGGTGCTCGGTGCATTCGGTCGAATCCTCGCGCAAGCTTGGCGAGGCGATCCGCGAGGCGATCGAGGCAAGCGACAGCAACGTCCTGCTGCTCGCCTCCGGCTCCCTGTCGCACCGGATCTGGGACAACGACCTCTACGAGGCCAATAACGGCACCTTCACCATCTCCTCCGAGTTCAACCACCAGGTCGACCTGCGCGTGCTCGAGCTGTGGCAGACCGGCCAAATCGACACCTTCCTGAAGATGCTGCCCGACTATGCCGAGCATTGCTCCGGCGAGGGCGGAATGCACGACACCATCATGCTGTTTGGCGCGCTCGGCTGGGACGCCTACCAGGGCAAGGGCGAACTGATCGGCGAATATTTCCCGAGTTCGGGCACCGGCCAGGCCAATGTCGTCTTTCCTGTCGGCTGACGCGTGACGATCCACTTCCAGCGAGACCACAGATGCCCATTCCCGCTCCCAACCTCTATCCACCCTTCAACATCGTGCGGCTCAGCCACGTCGAGTTCGTGGTCCGCGATCTCGCCGCCAGCCGCGCGTTCTACGTCGACACCCTCGGCCTGCAGGTGACCGACGAGAGCAAGGACGAGATCTATCTGCGCGCCATGGAGGAACGCGGCCACCACTGCATCATCCTGAAGCAGGGCGACCAGCCGCGCGCCGACCACCTCGGCTTCAAGCTGTTCGACGAGAGCGACCTCGACAAGGCGGAAGCCTTCTTCAGGGGACGGGGCCTGCCGGTGTCCTGGGTCGAGCGGCCGTTCCAGTCGCGCACCCTGCGCACCTGCGACCCGTTCGGCATTCCGCTCGAATTCTACACCCGCATGGACCGGCTGCCGCCGATCCACCAGAAATACGCCCTCTACCGGGGCGTCAAGCCGCTCAGGATCGACCATTTCAACTGCTTCACGCCGAGCGTCGACGACAGCGTCGCCTTCTACAACGAGATCGGCTTCCGGGTCACCGAATACACCGAGGACGAGGTGACCAAGCGCCTGTGGGCGGCCTGGACCCACCGCAAGGGCGGCGTGCACGACATCGCTTTCACCAACGGCCTGGGCCCCCGCCTGCACCACACCGCCTTCTGGGTGCCGACCCCGCTCAACATCATCGACCTGCTCGACCTGATGTCGACCACCGGCTATGTCGGCAACATCGAGCGCGGCCCGGGCCGCCACGGCATCTCGAATGCCTTCTTCCTGTACATCCGCGATCCCGACGGCCATCGCATCGAGATCTACTGCTCGGATTACCAGACCGTCGACCCGGATCTGGAGCCGATCAAGTGGGATCTCAAGGATCCGCAGCGTCAGACCCTGTGGGGCGCCCCGGCGCCGCGCTCCTGGTTCGAGGAAGGTAGCCTGTTCACCGGCGTGGAGCCCGTCCCCGCGACGCTCGACGCCCAGCCGATCGTCGCGCCGTGACCCGCGCCGCGACCCTTGCATGGAAGGCGTCATGACCGCTCTCACCCGTTTCGTCGGCTTCGTCCACGCCGGCGCCGAGAAATACGGCCTGCTCAGGGACGACGGCATCGTCGACCTGTCGGCGCGCCACGCCGCCCGCTGGCCGACGCTCAGGACCGTCATCGCCGACGGTGCCCTCGCCCGCCTCGCCGACGCCGCGACCGGCCTTGCCGCCGACGTCGATCCCGCCGCCGTCGCCTATGCCCTGCCGGTGCCGGATCCCGGCAAGATCCTGTGCGTCGGCGTCAACTATCCGGACCGCAACGCCGAATACAAGGACGGCCAGGAGGCGCCGCCGAACCCGTCGCTGTTCGTGCGCTTCCCGTCCTCCTTCGTCGGCCACGACGTGCCGATCGTGCGCCCGCCGGAAAGCCCGCAACTCGACTACGAGGGCGAGATCGTCATCGTCATCGGCAAGCCCGGCCGGCGCATTCCCGAGACCGACGCCCTGTCGCACATCGCCGGCCTCAGCCTCGCCAACGAGGGCACCATCCGCGACTGGGTCCGCCACGCCAAGTTCAACGTCACCCAGGGCAAGAACTTCGACCGTACCGGCTCGATCGGCCCTTGGTTCGTGCCCTTCGCCGACGAGGCCCAGATCGCCGACATCGCGCTTCAGACGCGTGTCAACGGCGAGTTGCGCCAGTCCGACCGCACCAGCCGGATGATCTTCTCGTTCCGCAGGATCGTCTCCTACATCTCGACTTTCACCACGCTGCTGCCGGGCGACACGATCCTGACCGGCACGCCGACCGGGGCGGGAGCGCGTTTCGACCCGCCGGTCTGGCTGAAGCCGGGCGACGTCGTCGAGGTCAGCGCCGACGGCCTCGGCACGCTGCGCAACCGGGTCGAGGACGAGGTACTGCCATGACCACCGTGACCCTGAGCGCACCGGACATCGCCGCTGCCGCCGCCGCCCTCGACGAGGCCGAGCGCAGCCGCGTGCAGACCGGCCTGCTGTCGCTGAAGCATCCCGGCATGACCATGGACGACGCCTATGCCGTCCAGGACGCCTGGGTGCGCCGGAAGATCGATAGCGGCCGCAAGCCGGTCGGCTGGAAGATCGGCCTTACCTCCAAGGCGATGCAATACGCCCTCGGCATCGACATTCCCGATTCCGGCGTGCTGTTCGACGACATGGCCTTCGACGACGGCGCGGTGATCGCCGAGGACCGTTTCATCCAGCCGCGCGTCGAGGCCGAGATCGCCTTCGTCATGAAGGCCCCGCTCACGGGACCGGGCGTGACCGTCTTCGACGTCCTCAACGCCACCGACTTCGTCACCCCGGCGCTGGAGATCCTCGACACCCGCATCCTGCGCAAGGACCCCGCGACCGGCAGGGCGCGCACCATCGTCGACACCATCTCCGACAACGCCGCCAACGCCGGCTATGTGCTCGGCGGACGCGCGATGCGCCCCGACGCCGTCGACATGCGCTGGATGGGCGCCATCGTGTCCAGGAATGCCGAGGTCGAGGAGACCGGCCTCGGCGCCGGCGTGCTCAACCACCCGGCGCGCGGCATCGCCTGGCTGGCCAACCGGCTGGCTGGCTATGGCATGGCGATCGAGGCCGGCCAGGTCGTGCTCGCCGGCTCGTTCATCCGCCCGATCGAGGCGCCGTCCGGCTCGACCATCGTCGCCGACTACGGCCCCTACGGCACGGTCAGCTGCCACTTCGCCTGATCTTCCTTGCTCCCACCGCAGCAAACTCGGGGCGGTCCGGCAACGGGCCGCCTCCTTTCTTTGCGCGCGCCCACGTCCGCGAAAGCGCGGCTTTGCCTCAATTTGTGATCTGGATTACAGAAAACGGAAGGGATTCCCTGTCAAATTGACGTATAAAGGGACATTGCCCTTTCGTTCAATTTCTCCTCGCGTCGGCGAGCGACTGTTGAGAGGATCGGAACATGTTTGGAAGAGCGATAGCCGTGGCAGCGATCCTGATCGCAGGCACCGCGCCTGCCCTCGCCAAGCGGGTTGCCCTCGTCATGGGCAACAGCGCCTATGAAAACGCTGTGCAGCTGCCCAACCCGGCCAACGACGCCCGAGCCATGACCACCAAGCTGCGCGATCTCGGCTTCGAGGTGGTCTCGGGCTACGACCTCGACTACACCGCCATGCGCCGCACCGTCGCCCAGTTCGCCAAGGAGGCCCGCGGCGCCGACGTCGCCCTGTTCTTCTACGCCGGCCACGGCATGCAGGTGCAGGGGCAGAACTATCTCATCCCCGTGGATGCCAGATTCTCTGACGAGACTGCGCTCGATTTCGAGACCATCTCGGCCGACTTCATCCTGCGCCAGATGTCCAACAACGTGAAGGTGCGCATGGTGTTCCTCGACGCCTGCCGGGACAACCCGCTCGCCCGCACGCTGGCGCGCAGCATGAGCCCGACGCGCTCCGCGGCAATCGGCGTCGGCCTGGCCGAGATCAAGATCGAGGAGACCGGCGGCGAAGGCTCGGTGATCGCCTTCGCCACCAGCCCCGGCGACGTCGCCCTCGACGGCGAGGGTTCCAACTCGCCCTTCACGACCGCCCTCTTGCGCCACATCGACGCCCCCGACACACCGATCCAGAACGTCATGACCCGCGTCACCGGCGACGTCTACCGCGAGACCGGGCAGCGCCAGCGGCCCTGGGTCAACGCCTCCCTGATCGGCGAGGTCTACCTGAACAAGACCGCCTCGACCGCCGCCGCAGACGGGGCCCAGGTCGCGGCGCTCGGCGCCCAGCCGACTTCCGAAACGCCGGCCGCGACGCCGACTCCGGTCAACGTGATCGCCTGGGAGCGTGAGAAGGCCACCTGGGATGCAGCCCAGAAGGGCGGCACTGTCGCCGACTACGAGGCCTATCTCGCCTCCTACCCTAACGGCAACTTCGCCGACTTCGCCCGCAATTCGATCGCGCGGCTGCAGGCGGGCGAGCCGAAGGGCGGCATGACCCGTCAGCAGGGAGCAGCCGACAAGGTCGCCGCCGTGGCCGTGAGCGCCGATGCCCCCGTTTCCGACCCTGACGCCGGTTCCGAAGCCACCGAGGCGGCCCTCGGCTGGTCCAAGGCGACCCGGGTCGAGGTCCAGGCCCGCCTCAACCTCGCCGGCTACAACGTCGGCCGTCCGGACGGCGCCTTCGGCCAGAACACGCGTTCCGGCATCCGCGCCTGGCAGACGGCCAACGGCCTGCCCGCGACCGGCTGGTTCAACGCCGCCCAGCACGCCCTTCTGACCAGCCAGACCCAGGCGCAATATCTCGCCTATGTCGCCGAGCTTCAGCGCCAGCAGGCTGCCGCCGCGGCGACCCGCAGCGCGGCCCGCACGCCCCAGCCGGCCGCCGCTCCCGAGCCGCAGCGCCGCGCGCCCCAACGCGCCGTTCCGGCCGAGGACACCGGCGGCGGGGTCGGCGGCGCTGCCGGTGCGGCGTTCCTCGGCGGCGTGGTCGGTGGCATCATCGGCGGCGCCATCGGTCGCTGACGCCCGGTCGAGGCGACACCTGCAAGGCCGGCGTCCGCGCCGGCCTTGCGCGTGACGACAAGCCCCCTTCCGCCGTCCTTCAGGCACGCGCAGGGCACAGCCCGGTTACACGCTCCGCCGTCACCCCGGACGAGCAGCGCGAGACCCGGGACCGACACGTTTGCAGAGCGGTGGATTTTGCTCGGCGGCGGCACGCAAGCATGTCCGTCCCCGCGGCAAGCCGATCTGCTGGTCACCTTGATTGCCGCTTCGCTAAGTGCGGGACGAAAAGGGTGGAGGTTGGCCTCGGCCCCGCGCAGGCGCCGACCTTTGTCGCGTGGCGCGATGCCGGTATGGGCAGTCAGCTTGCGCGCCCGGCCGACCGCCCCGGGGAACCGATGGCGTCCTCGAAGTCCTCGGCTTCGATCGCCTCAAGCGCCCTGGCCGCGCCGTCGATCCACACGCGCGGATCGTCGAGGGTAAGAACCGTCGTTTCGGCACTGAGGCCGCGCAGGCGACCCTGCCACAGCGGCACCATCCGCGTCTCCGGCGGCAGCGCCGCAGCCACCGGACCGCTGAATGCCAGACGCACGCCCGCGTCCTTGGCGATCGCCTCGATCCGGCTCGCGGTGTTGACCGTCGTACCCATGACCGTGAACGAGCGCCGGATCTCGCCGCCGATGTCCCCGACCAGAGCCGGGCCAGCATTGAGCGCGATGCGCAGATCGAGATCCGCCTGCCCCGTGCGCCGGCGCAGGTCCGGGATCAGGGCGAGGATCTTGAGCGCGCAGCCGACGGCCTGCTGTTCCGGCTCGGCCACGTCGTTGGGAGCGTTCCACACCGCCATGATGGCATCGCCGATGTACTTGTCGATATAGCCCTCGTCGCGGGTGATCGCCGCGCCGATCGCGCCGAAGCAGGCGTTGACGACCGAGACCACCTCGCGGTCCGCCAGCTTCTCGGACATCTTGGTGAAGCCGATGATGTCGATGAAGGCCACCACCACGTGGCGGGTCTCGCCGCCGAGGTCCGACAGCCGCTCCTGCTCGGCCATCCGCCTGATCACGTCCGGCGCCAGGTAGTGGCCGAACAAGCGCACCAGTTCGCGCTCGCGCCGCTTGAGCACGGCGACCTGGGCGATGCCGGCGACGACAAGCGCGCCGAGGCCCGCGACCGGAACCGCTGCCGGCGGCAGGAAGCGCCCGCCGGCGAGACCGGCAAGGGCAAGGCCGAGACCGGCAGCGACCAGCAGGATGCCCACGACCGGCAGGCTCGGCAGGGGCAGGTTCAGCCCGGCCAGCGCGCCGGCAACGGCAAAGGCCAGCGTCAGCCCGATCACGACGGCGAACGGCACGTCGATCGCGATCCGCCCGCTCATGGGCGCACCGATCAGGTCGGCCAGGATGTAGACGCCGGCCGTAGCGCCGCGCAGCGGCGGTCGGCCGGCCGGACCGGCAACCGCGCCAACGGCGTCGCGCACCGGCAGGAACCGGTCGAGATAGAGGTGCTCGTCCTCGTTCGCCAGCGTGCTGCCGAACAGCACGACGCGCCCGCGCGCGAAGGTCTCCAGCCCGGCACGGCCTTCCGGCGTCGTCATCATGTCGAGCACGTCGACCAGAGACAGATAGGGCGTGACCGATCCGAGTCGCGCCGACGGCAGCGGCATGTAGGGTCGGTCGATCGTCGCACCAGCCTTGTCGAGCAGCGCGTCGACGAAGGCGCCCGACTGGCCGAGCGGCGCCGTCGGCCTGTGCCGGCGCACCACCCCGTCGCTGTCGGTCACGATCTCGGTCGAGCGGATGCCATCGGTGCCGCCCGCAGCGGTGATCGACCGGTGCGGCACACCGCTCGACGTGCGGGCAACGAACACCCGGCCGCGGTTGTCATAGAGGAACTGCAGGAACGGCCGGTCGTAGCCGCGCAGCCGCGCCTCTCCGGTCTGCGGATCGGAGAAGGCGTCGGCGCTGAAGGCAAAGACGAAATCCAGGCCGATCGCGGTCGCGCCGGCCTCGAACAGCGCGCGGCCGGCCTTGGCGAAGGCCTGCGACATGAACACCCGGGGAATGGTCTCCAGCCGCTTGGAGGTCAGCGACGCCTGATCGAGCCCGACCACCGCGACCGGGAAGTCGGCCTCGACCGGAGGATCGAGCGCGATGGCGCGCACCTGCAGCAGCCGATCGGTAACCCAGCCTTCCCAGATCGCTCCGACCGCCCCGAGGCCGGCCGCGAAGCCGGCCAGGGCGGCCAGGATCACCATCGCTGCCTTGAGCCGCCGGCGGTCGCCGCCAGGCTCCGCGCTCCGCGCGGCTGCGCTCATTTCACCACGACGACCGCGGTGTTGCGTCCGACCTGCAACGGATCGACCGTGAACTGGCGCAGTTCGACGGTGCCGTCGCTTGCCTTGCCCTTCAGGAATATCTCGACCGGAACCTCCTCGCCTTCCGCGCTCCAGGCCGGCATTTCCGCCAGCACGCGGTCGTCCATCGGAAATTCGTGCGGCGGCCCGCCGGCGAAGGAAACCAGCACGGTGTCGAAGCGCGCCTTGAGGTCGTCGTCGAAACGCAGCATCAGCGAGGCGGCGACCTTGTTCTCCGGAACAATGCCGCGCATCGTCACAGCAAGGCCCTTGCTGTCGCTCGCGGCGGCCTTCTGGCCGAGGCAGTTGCCGGGCCGCAATTCCCTTTCCTCGCCGTTCTCGACCGTCAGGCCGTCGCCCGTCGCGGAGACCGTTCCGCCGGTGATACGTACCTCGCGACAGGTCGCGTAGTCGAGCAGGTCGACATGGCCCGTCTCCCCGAGCGTGACGACATCTCCCGGATAGAGTTCGGAGAAGGCCGCGAAGGTGACATTCTCCGAACGGTCGAGCACCATGGCGACCGGGTCGGCCTGAGCCGCCACCAGTCCCAGCGCCAGACCGATCGCGGCGCCTGCCGTGGTCTTGACGAGGTCGCATGCCATCCGCCGGCCACGCCCCTCCTGTCCTTTCACACGCATAGACATGCCATGCTCCTGTTGCTTCCGGTTGATTGCGGGAGCCGCCCGGCTCCGCCTTGTCCGATTGTTGCGACTATATCGCGAACATAGAGAGAAATAGAATCGGAACTGTGGCGAGGGTCACAGGCCGCGCGATTGCCGGCCGGCGGCGGACGCGGCAATGACGCTGCGGCAGACACGGCAAAGATGCGGCGGTTGTGCGGCGGCAATTGACGGCGGCCGGAAGCCGGCCCTATCACCGAAGGCAGACACCGCGCGGACCGGCCGCACGCCGGACCCCAGCACCAGGAGTGCACTATGGACGCCGGCTTCCGAATCGCCCCCATGTCGGCCGACGATCTGCGGCTCGCCCTCGACTGGGCCGCAAACGAAGGCTGGAACCCGGGCCGGGACGACGCGGAAGCGTTTATGGCCGCCGACCCGGGCGGCTTCCTCATGGGCTTTCTCGGCGACGAACCGATCACCTCGATCTCCGTGGTCGCCTACGGCGACGCCTTCGGCTTCCTCGGCTGCTACATCTGCGCTCCCGGCCACCGCGGCAAGGGTTACGGCTGGGCCACCTGGCAGGCGGGCATGGCACGTCTCGGCACGCGCGCCGTCGGCCTCGACGGCGTCGTCGCCCAGCAGGACGCCTACCGCAAGTCCGGCTTCGCGCTCGCCCATCGCAACATCCGCTACGGCGGCCTGTCGACCGCCGACACGCCGGTCGACCCGCGCGTGGTGCGCGCCGGTCAGGGTCTGTTTGCCTCCCTGCGCAACTACGACCGCGCCGTCTTCCAGGCCCCGCGCGAAGCCTTCCTGAAGGCCTGGCTCGACCCGATGGCGCCGAGCCGGCGCGCCTTCGCCCTGGTCGAGGACGGCACCCTCACCGGCTACGGCACGATCCGCGCCTGCCTCGACGGCTTCAAGATCGGCCCACTGTTCGCCGACACCGAGGCCGGCGCCGACCTGCTGTTCCGCGCGCTGGCCGGTCAGGTCAGGGGCAGCGAGATCTATCTCGACCCGCCGGAGCCGAACGCCGCCGCGATCGCGCTCGCCGAGCGCTACGACCTGTCGCCGGTGTTCGAGACCGCGCGCATGTACAAGGATCCCGCCCCCGAGGTGCCGCTCGCCCGCGTCTTCGGCATCACGAGCTTCGAACTGGGCTGACGATCCGGCCGCTTCGGCGCCAAGGTGCCGTGATTTTGTGCAGGGCCTGTTTTCAGGTCCTTCTCGCCGTCAGGTCAAGTAGGCCTTGTTTTCCCGCAGTTTTCGCGGAGAGACCGGAACATTTTCACCGGCAGAGCCGCTGGCACGGGCATTGCTTTGTGTTCCACATGGCGATTGCATACAATCCGGCCGATCCCTTCACCGCCCCCGCACCACGGACCATCCCGATGCCCAAGACCGCGATCGCCGCCCTGCACGAAGCCTATGCCTCCGGCCTGACGCCCGAGGACATGGTCGACCGCATTCTCGACCGCATCGCCGCGCTCGACGATCCCGGCATCTTCCTTCATGTCGCCGGCCGCGACGACCTGCTCGACCAGTTCGCCGCCATCGGCGCCCGTGACCTCACGCTCAAGCCGCTGTGGGGCGTGCCCTTCGCGGTCAAGGACAACATCGACGTCGCCGGCATGCCGACCACCGCCGCCTGCCCGGACTATCTCTATCACCCCGCCGAAGACGCCACCGTCGTCGCGCGGCTGAAGGCGGCCGGCGCCATCGTCGTCGGCAAGACCAACCTCGACCAGTTCGCCACCGGCCTGGTCGGCGTGCGCAGCCCCTACCCGATCCCGAGGAACGCCGTCGATCCGGCCCTCGTGCCGGGCGGCTCCAGTTCCGGCTCGGCGGTCGCCGTCGCGCAGGGCATCGTCACCTTCTCGCTTGGCACCGACACCGCCGGTTCAGGGCGCGTGCCGGCCGCGCTCAACGATCTTGTCGGCCTGAAACCCTCGCTCGGCTCCCTGTCGGCAACAGGCGTCGTGCCCGCCTGCCGCACCCTCGACACCGTCTCGATCTTCGCCCACACGGTCGAGGACGCCTATGCCGCCTTCGCGGTCGCCGCCGCCCACGATCCCGCCGACGCCTATTCGCGCCACCGCCCGGCCGGCCCGCTCGCCGCCTGGCCGGCCCGGCTGGCGGTCGGCGTGCCGCGCGCCGACCAGCGCCGTTTCTTCGGCGACGCCGTCCAGGCCGACAGCTACACCGCCACCCTTGCCGACATCGCCGCCCGCGGCGCGGAAATCGTCGAGATCGACTTCGAGCCCTTCTACGAGACCGCCGCCCTGCTCTACGAGGGCGCCTGGGTCGCCGAGCGCTATGCGGCGATCCGCACCATCATGGAGACCCGCCCCGAGATCCTGCATCCGACCACGCGCCTGATCATCGGCGGCGCGGCGAAGCTGAGCGCCGCCGACGCCTTCGCCGGCCTGTACCGGCTGGAGGCGCTCAAGCGCCAGGTCGAGCCGGTGCTCGCCGCCCTCGACTGCCTGTGCGTGCCGACCATCCCCTGCTTCGTCAGCCTGGACGAGATCGCCGCCGATCCGGTGACGCCCAACAGCCGGCTCGGCACCTACACCAATTTCGTCAACCTGCTCGATCTGTGCGGCATCGCCGTGCCAGTCGCACGGCGCCGCGACGGCCGCCCGGGCAACGTCACCCTGCTCGCGGCGGCCGGCCGCGACGGCTTCCTGGCCGGCCTCGCCCGGGCCATTGCCCGCGACCCGCGCCATCCCGACGCAGCCGCCCCCGTGACGCTGGCCGTCGCCGGCGCCCACATGCGCGGCATGCCGCTCAACGGCCAGCTCGAGGCGCTCGGCGCGCGCTTCCTCGCCGAGGCAACGACCGCGCCGGACTACCGGCTCTATGCGCTCGCCGGCCAGGACGTGCCCAAGCCCGGCCTGCTGCGCGTCGGGCCGGGCGCCGGCGCGGCGATCGCGCTGGAACTCTGGCAGCTGACGCCTGCCGCCTTCGGCGCCTTCGTCGCCGCCCTGCCCGCGCCCATGGCGATCGGCACCCTGCGCCTCGCCGACGGGCGCGCCGTCAAGGGCTTCCTGGTCGAGGCCGAAGCGACCCGCGGCACCGACGACATCACCGAATTCGGCGGCTGGCGCGCCTTCGTCGACCGCCTCGCCCCGACCGACCGCTGACCCGCACCGAAAAGGACCGCCCCATGAGCACCGAACGACTGCCGATCATCGACCTCACGCCGCTGCTGGAGCAGCGCCCCGGCGGCCTTGAGCAGGTCGCCTCGGACCTCGGCCATGCGGCGCGCGACATCGGCTTCTTCTATGTCACCGGCCACGGCATCGACCCGGCGCTGATCGAGGCGACCTTTGCGGCCGCGCGCACGCTGTTCGCTCAGCCGCTCGAGACCAAGATGGAGCTGACCAGGGACTTCTTCCGCACCAACCGCGGCTACGTGCCGATGAAGGGCGAGAACCTCGACCCGAGCAAGCCGTCCGACCTGAAGGAAGCCTTCAACATCGGCCTCGACCTTCGTGCCGACGACCCGCGCATCCTGGCTGGAGAGCCGTTCCGCGCCGTCAACCAGTGGCCGGCGCTGCCCGGCTGGCGCGACACCGTGCTTGCCTATTTCAACGCCGTCTGGCGACTCGGTCGCCAGATGCACCGGGCCATCGCCGTCGACCTCGGCGCGGCGCCCGACTTCTTCGAGGACAAGCTCGACGCGCCGCTCGCCACCCTGCGCCTGCTGCACTATCCGCCCCAGCCGCCGAGCGCCGAGGAAGGCCAGATCGGCGCCGGCACGCATACCGACTACGGCAACATCACCATTCTGCTGCCCGACGACGTCGGCGGCCTGGAGGTCCAGCGCCGCGACGGCACCTGGATCGCCGCGCCGACCATCCCCGGCGCCTTCGTCTGCAACATCGGCGACTGCCTGATGCGCTGGACCAACGACGTCTACGTCTCGACCCCGCACCGCGTGGTCAACCGCGGCGGGCGCGAGCGCTATTCCATCGCCTTCTTCCTCGACCCGAACCCGGACGCCGAGGTCGCCTGCATGCCGAGCTGCCAGGGTCCGGACACCCCGGCGCGCTACCCGCCGGTGCCCGGCGCCGACTATCTGAAGATGAAGCTCGACGCCAGCTACGAACCGGTCAGGCGCAAGAGCGCCTGAGGGCGGCGCGTCACGCAATCGCACGACAAACAGGCGGCAGCAATGCCGCCTCAGCGTGCCGACACACCCGCAGCCTCACCGCTGTCATTCCGGCCAAGCGGAGCCCGAGCCGGAACCGGAGAGCCACGGTGTCGATGGCTTCAACAATGGAGACCGAGAGGCCCCGGCTCGCCGATCCCGCATCTGCGCTTCGCTGCGTGCGGGATGACTCGCTTGGAGGGGTGTCGGCAGTCTGAGGCGGCGGCAATGCCGCCTATTTTTTTGGCATTCTCTGTTTGATTGTATGCAATTTAAGCGTCGAACGATGCCCCTGCCGCTGTTCCGTTCGCCCCGAACTCCAATCCACGAAGAATATTCCTTTTAAATCAGTAACTTGGATCGTATCTCCGCCGATAGCGCGTCGACACTTCAAGCTGGCACACCGGTTGCAAGATCGTGATCCGAGGCCGCCGCGTCGAGCGGATCGCCCCGCGAGATGCACTGCCACCAGATGCACTGGCAATGGTCTTCGGACCCGCAAAGGAGCGCACCATGTCGAAATTCGAACTCTCCCGCCGTTCCCTCCTTCAAGGCTCGGCTGCCGGCATCCTCGGCCTGGCCGCCGGCGGCATGCCCCGCCTCGCCTCCGCCGCCGGACTGACCGTCGGCATCGTCTATGTCGGCCCGCGCGACGACTTCGGCTGGAACCAGGCCCACGCGGTCGCCGCCACCGCGCTGAAGGAGGTTCCCGGCGTCACCGTGGTCGAGGAGGAGAACGTGGCGGAGACGATCGCGGTCTCCAAGTCGATCGAGTCGATGATCAACCTCGACGGCGCCAACCTGATCTTCGCCACCTCCTTCGGCTACTACAAGCCGTTCGTGCTCGATCTTGCCGCCAAGTACCCGGATGTCCAGTTCCGCCACGCTGCGCCGCTGTGGAGCGAGGCCGATCCGAAGAACGCCGGCAGCTACTTCGGCTACCTCGACCAGGCCCACTATGTCGACGGCATCGCCGCCGGCCTGTGCACGACCACCAACAAGCTCGGCTTCGTCGCCGCCAAGCCGATCGGCATGGTGCTGCGCAACATCAACTCGTTCCTGCTCGGCGCCCGCAAGGTCAACCCGAACGCCACCGTCCAGGTGATCTTCACCGGAGAGTGGTCGATGCCGGTGCGCGAGGCGGAAGCCGCCAACGCCCTGATCGACGCCGGCTGCGACGTGCTGACCTGCCATGTCGACGGCCCGAAGGTGGTGATCGAGACCGCGGAAGCCCGTGGCATCAAGTGCTGCGGCCACAATGCCTCGCAGGCACCGCTGGCGCCGAAGGGCTTCATCACCGGCGCCGAATACAAGTGGGCGACCATCTACAAGATGTTCTCCGCCGACCTGGCCGAGGGCAAGACGCTGCCGAATTTCTCTGGCGGCGGCTTCGACGTCGACTTCGTCCAGAACACTCCCTACGGCGCCGGCGCGACGCCGGAAGCGATCGCCGCCGCCGACGCCGCCCGCGAGGAGGTCAAGGCCGGCAAGCCGATCTTCGTCGGCCCGATCAACAAGCAGGACGGCACGCCGCTGCTCGCCGCCGGCGCCTCGTTCGACAACTACGAGCCCGCGCTCGACCAGACCGACTTCCTGATCGAGGGCGTCGTCGGATCGATAACCTGAGGTCGCCGACGGGCATCGCCCCGGCCCGCCTTGCCCCTCGGGAGAGGCGGGCGCGAAGCTCCGGGTGAGCAACCGGGGGCCGGCGGAGCATTCCGGCGCCCCCTCGCTCCCCCTCCCCGACGAGAGGAGATTTCCCGGCCCCTGCCGGGACCCATCGCAACCACCGGAGAGCGACATGCTCGACACCGCGCACCCATCAACGCTGGCGACGTCGTCCGGCACTGTTTCCGAGGCGCTCGACCGCCTCCGCCGGTCGTCCGAATACGTCGTCATGCCGTTCCTGGCGCTCCTCGTCTCTGCTGCCCTGTTTTCCGCCTTCCTGCTGGCGCTTGGAAAATCGCCGGCCGAATTCTTCTCCCTGGTCTGGCGCGGCGGCTTCGGCACCGGTTTTTCCTGGCAGAACACGCTTGTGCGATCGGCTCCGCTCGTCTTCACCGCGCTCTGCGTCGCCATCCCGGCCCGCCTCGGCCTCGTCGTCATCGGCGGCGAAGGCGCGCTCGTCCTCGGCGGCTTTGCCGCCGCCACCATCGCCATTCCGCTGGTCGGCGCCGTCCCGGCCCCTGCCCTGCTCACGGTCATGGCCCTGGCCTCCGTGCTCGCCGGCGGGCTCTGGATCGCCATCGTCGGCGCCCTGCGCCACTACCGGGGCGTCAACGAGACCATCTCGTCCCTGCTGCTGTTCTACATCGCCGTGTCGATCCTCAATTTCTTCGTAGAGGGCGCGCTGCGCGATCCCTCCGACCCGAACAAGCCCTCGACCATGCCGATCGGCAAGGACAACATGATCGGCGCGATGCCCGGCACCGACGTGCATTGGGGCCTGGCCGCCGGCATCGCGCTCTGCCTGGCCCTCTACGTGCTGATGAACCGCACCACCTTCGGCTTCGCCGCGCGCATCGCCGGCGGCAACCTGCGCGCGGCCAAGGCGCAGGGCCTGCCGGTCGGCAGGCTGATGGTCGTCTCCTGCGCCATCGCCGGCGCCTGTGCCGGGCTGGCCGGCTTCTTCGAGGTCGCCGCCATCCACGGCAAGGCCAATGCCTCGCTGATCGCCGGCTACGGCTTTACCGGCATCCTGGTGTCGTTCCTCGCCCGCCACAATCCGCTGGTGATCGTGCCGGTGGCGATCTTCCTTGGCGGCCTGGCCGCCTCCGGCGGCCTCGTCCAGCGCCGCATGGACCTGCCCGACGCGACCGTTCTGGTCCTCCAGGGTCTGATCTTCGTGGTGCTCCTGGTCAGCGAGACCTTCTACGGCCGCCTGCCGTTCTTCCGCGGCAAGGGAGCCGCCTGATGAGCGACGAAACCGGCCTCGCCACCGTCCTGCTCGCCATGTTCGCCGGCGCGATCCGGGTGTCCACCCCGTTCCTGTTCGTCAGCCTCGGCGAGACGCTGACCGAGAAATCCGGCCGCATCAACCTCGGCCTCGAAGGCACACTCGTCTTCGGCGCCATGTCCGGCTACGCCATCTCCTACCACACCGGCTCGCCCTGGCTCGGGGTGCTGGTCGCAGGCTTCGCCGGCTCCCTGTTCGGTGCCCTGCACGGCTTCCTGTGCAAGCTGCAGAAGGTCAACGACATCGCCATCGGCATCGCGCTGATGCTGTTCGGCACCGGCCTCGCCTTCTTCTTCGGCAAGGCCTACATCCAGCCGCAGGCCCCGCGCCTGCCGTCGATCTCCTTCGGCGCCTGGAGCGACACTCCGGCCGTGCGTCAGGCGCTGGAAATCAACCCGCTGTTCCTGCTCGGCGTCGTGCTCGCGCTCGTGCTGTGGTGGGCACTTCGGAACACCCGCTGGGGTCTGGTCGTGCGCACCACCGGCGACAGCGCGCCTGCCGCCCTCGCCCTCGGCATCGACGTCAACCGGGTCCGCCTGCTGTCGACCATGGCCGGCGGCTTCTGTGCCGGCATCGGCGGCTCGTTCCTGTCGCTCTACTATCCCGGCAGCTGGACGGAAGGCCTGTCCTCCGGCCAGGGCCTGATGGCGGTCGCCCTGGTCATCTTCGCGCGCTGGAATCCGCTCTACTGCTTCGCCGCCGCCCTGCTGTTCGGCGCCGCCGGCGCACTCGGTCCGGCGCTGCAGTCGATCGGCATCTCGCGCGGCTACCACTTCTTCAATGCCGCCCCCTACATCATGACGCTGCTGATCATGATCGCCAGCGTCTCGCCCAGGCGTTCCCTCAAGGGTGCGCCCGGGGAACTCTCCATCACCAAGTGAGGAAAGGACGCTAAGCCCATGAGCGGACTCGGTGGTCTCAACAAGTCTCCCAACGGTGTCGTCCTCGGCATGGTGCAATTGCAGCTCCCGAATGTGGTGACGAAACAGGATCTGGCGGCGCAGACGCAGGTCATCGTCGACATGGTCGGCAAGGCCCGGCGCAACATGGCCTCGATGGACCTGGTGGTGTTCCCGGAATATGCCCTGCACGGGCTGTCCATGGACACCAACCCGGACATCATGTGCACGCTCGACGGCCCGGAAGTCGGCGCTTTCAAGCAGGCCTGCGTCGACAACGACATCTGGGGCTGCTTCTCGATCATGGAGCTGAACCCCGGCGGCATGCCCTACAACTCCGGTCTCGTCATCGACAACACGGGCGAACTGAAGCTCTACTATCGCAAGCTCCACCCCTGGGTGCCGGTCGAACCGTGGGAGCCGGGCGATCTCGGCATCCCGGTCATCGACGGCCCGAAGGGCTGCAAGCTGGCGCTGATCATCTGCCATGACGGCATGTTTCCGGAAATGGCCCGCGAATGCGCCTACAAGGGCGCAGAGATCATGATCCGCACCGCCGGCTACACCGCGCCGATCCGCGAGAGCTGGAAGTTCACCAACCAGTCCAACGCCTTCTGCAACCTGATGGTGACCGCCAACGTCTGCATGTGCGGCAGCGACGGCACCTTCGACAGCATGGGCGAAGGCATGATCGTCAATTTCGACGGCACCATTCTCGCCCACGGCACGTCCGGACGGCCGAACGAGATCATCACCGCGGAGGTCCGCCCCGACCTCGTGCGCGAGGCGCGTATCCACTGGGGCGTGGAGAACAACATCTACCAGTTCGGCCACCGCGGCTACGTCGCCGTCAAGGGCGGCGCCCGGGACTGCCCCTACACCTACATGTCCGACCTCGTCGCCGGGACCTACCGCCTGCCTTGGGAGGACGCGGTCGTCCACGTCGACGGCACCTCCTGCGGCTTCCCCGCGCCGACACGGGCTTACGGCGAAAAGGCCGTCAAGGATGCGGCGGAGTAGGCGGATATGAGTGTCGTCGACATCAGAACCGGCAGGGACGTCACCAGCCGCGTGGGTCCGGTCAAGGCCGATCCCTATCCGTGGCCGTTCGACGGAGACCTCCGGCCCGACAACACCGCGCTGATCGTCATCGACATGCAGACGGACTTCTGCGGCCAGGGCGGCTATGTCGACGCCATGGGCTACGACCTGTCGCTCACCCGCGCACCGATCGAGCCGATCGGGCGGGTGCTCGCCGCCATGCGCGCGCAGGGCTATCACGTCCTGCACACCCGCGAGGGGCATCGGCCAGACCTGGCGGACCTGCCGGCCAACAAGCGCTGGCGCTCGCGGAGAATCGGCGCCGGCATCGGCGATCCGGGTCCCTGCGGCCGGATTCTGGTGCGCGGCGAGCCCGGCTGGGAGATCATCCCCGAACTCGCCCCCCTGCCCGGCGAACCGGTCATCGACAAGCCCGGCAAGGGATCCTTCTGCGCCACCGACCTGGAACTGATCCTGGCCACCCGCGGCATCCGCAACCTGGTTCTGACCGGCATCACCACCGACGTCTGCGTCCACACCACCATGCGCGAGGCCAACGACCGCGGCTTCGAATGCCTGCTGCTGGAGGACTGTTGCGGCGCCACCGACCACGGCAACCACCTCGCCGCGCTGAAGATGATCAGGATGCAGGGCGGCGTGTTCGGCGCGGTGGCGACCAGTGACGCGCTGCTTGCCGCGCTGGACGCAGGAGAGTGACAATGATCCGGCGGGAATCCGGCACCAATCCGGCGGCGATTCGCACCGCCATCGGCGTCGAGACGGTCGGCATGACCAAGGTCTTCGGCTCGCTCGTCGCCCTCGACGACGTCTCGATCCGCGTCCCGGCCGGCTCCTTCCACGCCCTGCTGGGCGAGAACGGCGCCGGCAAGTCGACGCTGGTCAAGTGCATGATGGGCTTCTACCAGCCGACCAGCGGCGCCGTGATGGTCGCAGGCAAGGAAGTCGATATCCCCAGCCCGCGCGCCGCCCACGCGCTCGGCATCGGCATGGTCTACCAGCACTTCACCCTGGTCCCGTCGCTGACGGCGGCGGAAAACCTCGTCATTTCAAGGGCCGACGTGCCGGCGGTGATCGACTGGCGCAAGGAGCGCGCCGCCCTCGAAGCATTTCTCGAGACGACGCCGTTCCGCGTGCCGCTGGATATCCCCGTCTCCGGCCTTGCCGCCGGCGAGAAGCAGAAGCTGGAGATCCTCAAGCAGCTCTATCTCGACCAGCGCTTCCTCATCCTCGACGAGCCGACCTCCGTGCTCACGCCCGACGAGGCCGACGAGGTCCTCGGCCTGCTGCGCGGCATGACCCGCGACGGCGCCCTGACCGTGCTGATGATCACCCACAAGTTCCGCGAAGTCACCGCCTATGCCGACGACGTCACCGTGTTGCGCCGGGGCAGCCTGGCTGGCGCCGGGCGCGTCTCGGACCTCTCTGTAGCCGACATGAGCCACATGATGATCGGCGACACGAAATTGCGCAAGCGCGCGGAAAGAAAGGCTTTTCCGGACGCGTCCCTGAAGCTGGAGGTAGCCGGCCTGTTCGCCGAGGACGACGCCGAACTGCCCGCGCTGGAGGCCGTCAACCTCAAGGTCCGCAGGGGCGAGATCCTCGGCATCGCCGGCGTTTCCGGCAACGGCCAGTCGGAATTGATCGAGGTCCTGTCCGGCCAGCGCCAGCCTTCGGACGGGCGCATCTTCATCGACGGCAAGCCCTACGAGCCCCAGCGCAACCAGATGGACGCCTTCAAGGTTTTCGGCTTCTCCGAAGAGCCGCTGCGGAACGTCGCCGTGCCGCGCATGAGCGTCGCCGAGAACATGGCGTTCCGGACCTTCGACAAGCGGCCGATCTCGCCCTTCAGGGGCTGGCTTTCGCCGGCCCCGATGCGGCGCAAGGCCAGGGACCTGATCGCTGCCTACCGCGTCAAGACGCCCTCCACCGAGGAGCCGATCGAGAACCTGTCGGGCGGCAACGTCCAGCGCGCCATCCTGGCCCGGGAACTGTCCGGAGAGGTCGACGTCCTGATCGTCGCAAACCCCTGCTTCGGTCTGGATTTCGCATCCGTCGCCGAGATCCGCGCGCAGATCATGGACCAGCGCAACCGCGGCGCCGCAGTGCTGCTGGTCTCCGAAGACCTCGATGAGATCCTGGAACTTGCCGACACGGTCGCGGTCATGTCGGAAGGGCGAATCACCCATGTCTCGCCGATCGGCGACACCGACCGCGCCACCATCGGCCATGCCATGGCGGGACACCACGGATGATCACGGTCAAGGCGCAGCCCTTCGATTTCGCGTTCGATCCGGCGTCGGTCGCGCTCATCGTCATCGACATGCAGCGCGACTTCATCGAACCCGGCGGCTTCGGCGAAACGCTCGGCAACGACGTGTCGCATCTGCAGCGCGCCGTGCAGCCGACGGCCGACCTGCTCGCCCTGTTTCGCACCCGGGGCTGGCCGGTCATCCACACCCGCGAGGACCATCTGCCGGACCTGTCCGATTGTCCGCCGTCCAAGCGCAACCGCGGCGCACCATCCCTGCGTATCGGCGACAACGGTCCCATGGGGCGCATTCTCGTGCGCGGCGAACCGGGTGCCGAGATCGTTCCCGCCTGCGCGCCGTGCGCCGGCGAAATCGTTGTCGACAAACCCGGCAAGGGCGCCTTCCATGCCACCGACCTCGGAGCGATCCTCGCCGGTCTCGGCACGAGGAGCCTCGTCTTCGCCGGCGTGACCACGGAGGTCTGCGTGCAGACCACCATGCGCGAGGCCAACGACCGCGGCTTCGACTGCCTGCTGATCGAGGACGCGACGGAGAGCTATTTCCCCGCCTTCAAGGCGGCTACGCTGGACATGATCCGCGCACAGGGCGGCATCGTCGGCTGGACGACGCCCCTTGCCCGCCTTGTCCAGGCCTTGGAAGGAGAACCGACGTGACCGAACTGCCGTTCGACGAACGGGCGCATGTCGCCCATATGGAGAAGGTCATGGGCCTGTCCATCGACGACGCCTGGCGGCCGATCGTCGAGGCGCACATGGCCGCGACCGCCCGCGCCGCCGCGCTGGTGCTGTCCCTGCCGCTCGACGACCACGTCGAACCGGCTCCGGTGTTCGTGCCATGACCGCGCCCGCCGCCGAGACCGGCGCCTGGACGGCCACGCAAACCGCAGCGGCGGTGCGCTCCGGCGCGGTCCGTGCGCGTGAGGTCGCAGAGGCTGCCCTCGTCCGCGTCGAGCGGCTGAACCCCAAGGTGAATGCCTTCACCGACATCGCCGCGCCGAGAGCCCTGGCGGAGGCGGACAAGGTCGATGCCGCACTCAGCGCCGGCGCCGACCTGCCGCTTGCCGGCGTGCCCTTCGCGGTCAAGAATCTGTTCGACATCGCCGGCCTGCCGACCCGCGCCGGCTCAAAGATCAACCTGGACAATCCGCCCGCCGCCTCCGACGCCTTCCTGATCGAGCGCCTGACCGAGGCCGGCGCTGTTCTGCTCGGCGGCCTGCACATGGGCGAATACGCCTATGATTTCACCGGCGAGAACGCCCACGACGGCAATTGCCGCAACCCGCATGACCTCACCCGCATGACCGGCGGCTCGTCGAGCGGCTCGGCCGCCGCCGTCGCCAGCGGCATGGTGCCGGCGAGCCTCGGCTCGGACACCAATGGCTCGATCCGCGTGCCATCGTCCTTCTGCGGCCTGTTCGGCCTGAAGCCGACCTTCGGCCGTCTGTCGCGCAGGGGCACCTACCCCTTTGTCGCCAGCCTTGACCACCTTGGGCCGTTCGCACGCTCGGTCGAGGATCTCGCCCTGCTGTTCGATGTTCTCCAGGGCGCCGACCCGGCCGATCCCGCTCAGGCGGCGCGACCCGCCCTTGCCTGCTCCGACGACCTCGGCAAGGGGATCGACGGTCTCAGGGTCGCCGCTGCCGGCGGCTATTTCCGCCAGAACGGCGAGCCGCAGGCGTTTGCCGCGGTCGACCGCGTCGCCGCTGCCCTCGGCGCCGGGGCGATGGTGGAGGTTCCGGAGGCAGCCCGGGCGCGCGCCGCGGCCTATGTGATCACGACGGCGGAATCCGCCGCGCTGCACCTGCCGCGCCTGCGCGGCCGGCCGGAGGACTTCGACCCCGAGACCCGCGACCGATTCCTGTCGGGCGCCATGGTGCCGGCGGTCTGGGTGCAGCAGGCCCAGCGCCTGCGCGCCTGGTTCCGGGCGCAGATGGCGGCGCTGTTCGAACGCATCGACATCCTGCTTGCGCCGGCAACGCCCTTCCCGGCACTGCCTTCGGGCACCAGGACCATCACCCTCGGCGGCGAGGCCATGCCGGCCCGGCCCAACATCGGCCTGTTCACCCAGCCGATCTCCTTCATCGGCCTACCCGTCGTCGCCGTGCCGGTCTGGCTCGACGGCGAAACCCTGCCGATCGGCGTTCAAGTCGTCGCGCCGCCCTGGCGCGAGGATCTCGCCCTTCGCGCCGCCTTCCACCTGCAGTCGACCGGCGTCTGCGCCGCGCCGGTTGCGGCCATTCCCTGAACCGCAGGAGACGCTCATGACGCACGCACGCTGGGCGGGCCGGAACACGGACAAGGACGTCGTCCGCGACGAAGTCTGGACCGCCCTCGTCGACAACGAGGTCAATGTCGGCCCCGTGAACAGCCGGATCCCCAACTTCGCCGGCGCCGACGTCGCGGCCCTTAATCTGTCGCGCCTCGCCCAGTGGCAGGAAGCCAGGGTCGTGAAGTGCAACCCGGACCCACCGCAGATCCCGGTGCGCCTGCGCGCGCTCTATGACGGCAAGATCGTCTACGCGCCGGTGCCCGAACTGGTGAAGGGCTTTCCCTTCGTCCGCCTCGACCCGGACAAGCTGGACAGCAAGGGCGTCCAGTTCGAATTGGCCGCGACATCGCAAGGCTATCTGGAATACGGCGATCCCTGCGAGTTCGAGGACATGGAACCGCTCGATTTCATCGTCGTCGGCTGCGTGGCGGTGACCCGCAACGGCGGCCGCACCGGCAAGGGCGGCGGCTTCGCCGACCTCGAACTCGGCATCTTCCGCGAACTCGGCAAGGTCAAGGCCGACGCGCCGATCACCACCACCGTGCATTCGACCCAGGTGGTGGACAACGACCGGGTGATCATGCTCGACCATGACAGCGCGCTTCATTTCATTGCCACGGAAAAGGAACTGATCGACACCGCGACGCCCTATCCGCAGCCGACCGGCGTCGCCTGGGACTTCGTCCAGGAGGACCAGTACCGGGATATCCCCTTCCTCGAAACCCTGAGGTCGCGCATCACCGGCGCCTGAACAAGAGGCTGAACGAAAGGCCGAGAGGCGAAAGGCACATGGAGATAGATAGTCCGGCGGTGAAGGCCGAGGTCGAAGCGGTCTTCGCCGAATACGAAAAGGCGTTGACGACCAACGATGTTGCCACGCTCGACCGGTTGTTCCTCGATGCCCCGACGACGATCCGCTACGGCGGTGGCGAGAACCTGTACGGCTATGGCGAGATCGCCGCGTTCCGTGCCGGCCGTTCGCCAGCGGGACTCGCACGCCGACTGGCGCGTACGGTGATCACCGCCTACGGGCGCGATTTCGCCACCGCCTCGACCCTGTTCTACCGCGACGGCGCCCCCGGCAAGGTCGGCCGACAGATGCAGACCTGGGTGCGCACCGGGGACGGCTGGAAAGTGGTCGCAGCCCATGTCAGCGTCATCGACGATGTCTGAGCCGGATGTGACGACGGCGGTTGCCGCCACGCGCCGCGTCGGCTATCGGCGAAAAACGGCCCCTGACGACAGAAAGACCCGCGCCATGCCGGAGCGAACCGAGGACACAACGGCCCGCGTGCCCCGCACCCGGACGGAAGACATCCGCCTCCAGCTTGCCGACGAAATCGTCAGGGGCGAGCTCGCTCCCGGCACGCAGCTGGACGAAATGGGCCTCGCTACCCGCTTCAGGGTATCGCGCACGCCGATCCGCGAGGCCCTGCGCCTGCTGGAGACGAGCGGCCTCGTCGAACTGAAGCCCCATCGCGGCTGCTTCGTCGCCAGCCTGTCGGCCGAGAAGCTGGAAGAGCTGTTCGTCGCCATGGCGGAACTCGAAGCGGTCTGTGCCGGCCTTGCCGCCGTCAACATGACCCCGGACGAGCGCAAGGCCCTGGAAGTGCTGCTCGACGCCATGGCCGAACCGATGCGGGCGGGCGACCCGCAACGCTATCACGAACTCAACGAGCGCTTTCACAACGCCATCTATGACGGCAGTCACAACGGCCATCTGGCGGGCCTCACCCTGGCCACGCGCATCCGCCTGGCGCCGTTCCGCCGTGCCCAGTTCCGAACCCTCGGTCGCCTCGCCCGCTCGCAGGAGGAACACGCCCGCATCGTCGATGCCATCCTGCGCGGCGACCGGAAGGGCGCCACCGACGTGATGCGCGCCCATATCGACACGGTCCGGATCTCGTTCGAGACCTATGTCCACCAACGCTAGCGTCCGGTCCGCCCCCCAGGCAACGCGGGGCCGGATCCGGACAAACGGCATCCGGACAAATGGAAAAGGGCGGACAGATGCCTGCCCGCCCGACTCCTTCAACTCGGCTCACGTTACCCTGCGCCCTCGACGGGATGCCGCCGGAGCGCCGGCACCGTGATTGGAGAGACCTCAGCCTCCCCCCTTGGTGCTCGGAGGCGGCGGCACCCAATGCCCGCCAGCCGCTCCGCCGGCCGGAGGCCACGTACTCGGCTGTTTGCCTGAACCGGGACCAGGGGCAGGTCCGGGTCCACCACCGCCACCTGGTGGCGGTGGTGGAGGAGGCGGCGGTCCGGGCCGCGGCCGCGGACGATGGTCGGGACGATAGCCGGGCCGGTAACCGGGATGATAGCCCGGATCGTAATAGCGCGGACCGCGATAGATCGGTGGCGGATAGTAGACCGGCGGCGGCAGGATCACCGCCGGAGGCGGCGGCGGCCGGCGGTAGCCGCTGGCCCCTGCGACATACCGAGCGCTGACGTAACCGCGCCGTCCCGCGTACCAGACGGCACACCAGGATGTGCAGCTGTCGACCTCCACGAGCGCCCCGCGCGGAATGACCAGGATCACGCCATACCCGGTGCCCGGACCGGTGCGCATGTTCACGTCGGCGGTGACCTGGCCGGTCCAGGCCAAAGCGGCGCCGGACAGCAACATGCCGGCGGCAAGCCACGCAGAAAAGACGAACTTCCTCATTGGGCGACCTTTCCCAGGATGCCTATGCCGCACGCTAGCAGAGCTGCCACCAGCCGAGTTTGACACCGGTCAAACCGCCGCGTCGCAGATCGGTTCCCCACGTCGACCGCACGACGCTAGAAACGCAATCCGGCTGAATTGTGTCGCCCGCCCGCGCGTTTCCGGCGGCTGTAATCGCTGCCGGGCATCATTGCTCATCCAGCCATCGCTCATCCAGCCATTCCAGGGGCAGGCGGAACCTGACGTTCTGTGCGTGGGCACTCGTCGGCGCGGTCGCGCTCCTGCCGGGATGGGTGTCCCATCAGGTCGTGTTCGGCATGACGCGAAGTATTTGGCATCCGGCACGACTTGTCCCATATGTGGGACCATCGACCGCTTCAACCGCACTTCAGGATCTCCCATGTCCGACAATCCGCTGCTCACCCCGTGGTCCACGCCCTTCGGCCTGCCGCCCTTCGCCGAGATCCGGGCCGAGCATTTCCGCGAGGCGTTCGAGACCGCAATGCGCGAGGCGCGGGCCGAGATCGACGCCATCGCCGCTCAGGCGGAACCGCCGAGCTTCGACAACACGGTCGCCGCACTCGAGCGGTCGGGCAAGGCGCTGACCAGGGTCGCGCGCACCTTCTTCAACCTGACCGGCGCCGACACCAACCCGCAACTGCAGGATATAGAACGCGAAATCGCGCCGAAACTGGCACGCCACAGCTCCGAGACGCTGCTCAACGGCGCGCTTTTCCGGCGCATCGCCGCTCTTTGGGACGCGCGCGAGGGGCTTGGTCTCGATGCGGAACAGGCGCGGGTGCTGGAGCGCTATCACCTGATGTTCCAGCGCGCCGGTGCGGGCCTCGACGACGCCGGCAAGGCGCGCATGGCGGAGATTTCCCAGCGCCTGGCGACCCTCGGCACGCAGTTTTCGCAAAACGTGCTGAAGGACGAGGCGGAGTACAGGCTGGTCCTGGAGACCGAGGCCGATCGCGCCGGCCTGCCTGATTTCCTGCTCGCGGCGGCAGCCGCGGCGGCCAGGGAGCGGGGATTGGACGGCAAGCACGTCATCACCCTGTCGCGCTCGTCGATCGAGCCCTTCCTGCAGTTTTCCACCAACCGCGCCTTGCGCGAGGAGGCGTTCAGGGCCTGGGCGAGCCGCGGCGAAACCGGCGGCGAGACTGACAATCGCGCCATTGTGGCCGAGACCATCGCGCTGCGGGCGGAGAAGGCGCGCCTGCTCGGCTACGAGACGTATGCCCACTACAAGCTCGACGACGCCATGGCCAAGACCCCGGACGCGGTGCGCGACCTGCTGGTCAAGGTGTGGGATCCGGCGGTGACGCGGGCCGCCGCGGAGCGCGACCGGCTGGCCGATATGGCCCGCAGCGAGGGCGAGAACGCGCCGATCGCGTCGTGGGATTGGCGCCACTATGCCGAGAAAGTCCGCAGGCGTGACCACGATCTCGACGAGGCGGAGCTGAAGCCCTACCTGCAGTTGGACCGGATGATCGACGCCGCGTTCGACACCGCGCACCGGCTTTTCGGACTTTCCTTCAAGGAGCTCAATGGCTTGCCGGTCTATCACCCGGACGTGCGGGTGTTTGAGGTAAGCGACCGGGCCGGCCGGCACGTCGGCCTGTTCCTGGGCGACTACTACGCCCGGCCGTCCAAGCGCTCGGGCGCCTGGATGAGCGCATTTCGCGCCCAGGAAAAACTCGACGGGGATATCGCACCGATCATCGTCAACGTGATGAACTTCGCCAGGGGCGCCGACGGCGAGGCGACGCTGCTCACCTTCGACGACGCCAGCACGCTGTTCCACGAGTTCGGCCACGCCCTGCACGGCCTCCTGTCGGACGTGACTTATCCCGTGATTTCAGGCACTTCGGTCGCCCGGGACTTCGTCGAACTGCCGTCCCAGCTGTACGAGCACTGGCTGTCGCAGCCGGCCGTGCTGTCGCGTTTCGCGGTCCATTACAGGACCGGCGAGCCGATGCCCAAGGCCCTGCTCGACAAGCTGCTGGCGGCGGAAAACTTCAACCAGGGATTCGCGACTGTTGAATATGCCGCCTGCGCGCTGGTCGATCTGGAGATGCATCTGCTCACCGAAACCGAGGGGCTGGACGTGTCGGCCTTCGAGAGGGAGACGCTGGAGCGGATCGGCATGCCGGGGGAAATCATCATGCGCCACCGAGTGCCGCATTTCGCCCATGCGTTTGCCGGCGAAGGATATTCCGCGGGCTATTACAGCTACATGTGGTCGGAAGTGATGGATGCCGACGCCTTCGGCGCGTTCGAGGAGGCGGGGGATATCTTCGATCCCGAGACAGCCGAACGGCTCCACCGCCACATCTATTCGGCCGGCGGCCGCCCGGACCCGGAAGAGGCCTACAAAGCCTTCCGCGGCCGGGCGCCGACCATCGACGCGCTCCTGGAAAAGCGCGGTCTGAAGGTCGCCTGAGTCTTCATCTCGAGTGACATGAAACGGCCCTAGCCATCAGGTTTATCGGCCATTTTAATGTCCACGCCTTGCCCTGCGACGCCGTGTCTGGCGAGCAGGAATCGACTCTCTACCCGGCTCCGGATATGGCTTTTCGAAGCGCCGTTGCGCAGCCTGAGCGACCCTGTCCGGACTCTGTCCTACATGTGTCCGGAGTCGCTCCGGGATCCCGCCGGCCTTGCACGATCGCGTCCCCCTCGCGCCCGGAGCGGCGCACCGACCCCTTTCCGGAGCCGCCATGAGCCACCACCTCCCCCTCGTTCCCGACCGGACCGCTCCGCTGTTCCGCGTCGCTCTCGTCGCCGGCGGTCTCGCCGGCATGGCCGGGGTGATGCTGGCCGCGCTTGCCTCCCATGCCGACACGACCGGCATGATGCGACCGGCCGCCGACATGCTGCTGGTCCACGCACCCGCCCTGCTGGCGCTCGGTGTCATGGCGCAGGTGCGCCGGGTGCCGCTGCTGCCGGTCGCCTTCGCGCTGATCGTCGCCGGGCTGGCACTGTTTTGCGGCGACCTGATCAGTCGGGCCGTCCAGGACACCCGCCTGTTTGCGATGGCGGCGCCGACCGGCGGCATGTTGATGATCGTCGGCTGGGCCGCGGTGGCGCTGTCGGCCTCGATCGTGCGCGGTCGCTGACCGGATCCGTTCGAAGGGGCATGCATTCGGCGCGCCGGATTGCTAAGAAGATCGTCGCCGCCGCCCGTCGCGGGGCGCTCAACGGGGGATAGTGCCGTGGACCAGTCTGTCGCAGCCGTCGTCGCCGAGAGGGAGCCGGACTACGTTCCGCCCCATCCCTACCGGCACGAGACGATGCCGTCGGTCATCGAACTGATGGGGCTGGCGCGCAAGAACTTCCTGTCGATCTGGAGCAAGGGCAACTTCTCCTCGCGGCTGATGAGCCAGCAGGTGCTGCGCCGCCTGCTCGTCGTCTGCAACAGCCCGGACGTGGTCCAAGAGGCGTTCCAGACCAACCATGCGGTGCTGCAGCGCAAGAGCCCGCAGATGCGCCATGCGCTTGAACCGCTGATCGGCGACGGCCTGTTCATCTCCGATAGCGACATCTGGCGGCGCCGGCGCAAGGTGGTGGCGCCGATCATCCACGGCTCGCGTGTGCCGGGCTTCGCCCCGATCATGGTCGACACGATCGAGGAGAAGCGCGCCGAATGGGCGGCGCGCGGCGCCGGCGGCGAGGTCGACGCGCTGGCCGAGATGGCGCATCTGACCGCGGAAATCATCTGCCGCACAATCTTCGGCCGCAACCTCGGCCGCAACTATGCCAGCGAGATCGTCGAGGGCTTTTCCGACTACCAGCGCTACATCGACCAGGTCGACCTGCCGGCGATGCTCGGCCTGCCCGAGTGGCTACCACGCTTCCGCCGTCCGGCGGTGCACCGCTCGGTCAAGCGCATCCTCGGCGTGCTCGACGAGATCATCGACAGCTACCAGGCGATGAAGGACAGCGGCGAGGTCTCGGTCATCGGCGGCCTGCTCGAGGCGCGCGACGAGGACGGCGCGCCGCTTAGCCGTGAGGCGATCCGCAACGAGGCGGCGGTGATCTTCATGGCCGGCCACGAGACGACCGCCAACACGCTCGCCTGGGCCTGGTTCCTGCTGTCGCAGGCGCCGCGGGTGCGCGAGCGGCTGCACGCCGAACTCGACAGCGTGCTCGGCGACGCGCCGCCGAGCTTCGCCGACGTCGCCCGCCTGCCCTACACCAAAGCCGTGATCGAGGAGACGCTGAGGCTCTACCCGCCGGTGCCGATCCTCGCCCGCGAGGCGATGGCGGACACCACGGTCGGCGGCAAGAGGATCCCGAAGGGCACGATCCTGATGGTGGTGCCCTGGCTGCTGCACCGCAATCCGACCCTGTGGCCGGACGCCGACGCCTTCCGTCCCGAACGCTTCCTGGAGGGCGAAGGCACGCGGCCGTCGAAATACGGCTACGTGCCGTTCAGCATCGGCCCGAGGATCTGCGCCGGCCTGCAGTTCGGCCTGACCGAATCGATCCTGAGCCTTGCGATCCTCGCCCGCGCCTTCGACCTGCGGCTGAAGCCGGGCGCCGACATCCAGCCGGTGTGCCGGCTGACCCTGCGTCCCGGCGACGCGCTGCCGATGACGCTTCACCCGCGCACCGCCTGACCGAGCATGGACGCCCTCAACAAGACAGCCGGTGCCGTGTCCCCCAAACCGGCCGCGCTCGACGACATCCCGTTCGACGCCACGCGCGCGCCCGCACCGGTGCCGCCGCCACTCTCCTGGCTGCTGTCCACCGACCCATGGAGGCGCAAGACCTTCGTCAGCCACTGGCTCCTGGATCCCTTGAGCGGCGCCCTCAGCCATCTGTTCCATCACGCCCTGCGCCTGCTGCCGGCTGCGGCCTGCTCCGGCTTCGGCGCGACGCTGGCGCCGCTGGCACAGCGCCGCTACGCCCACCGCGTCTTCGCCAAACGCATCCGCAGCAACATGGCACTGCTGAGGCCCGACCTCGCCGCCGACGAGACGGCCCTCGACGCGGTCCTCGCCCGCTGGTGGACCAGCGTCGGGCGTGCCTATGCGGAGTATTCGAGCGTCGAGCGGATGCAGGCGGCGGGCCTGATCGCCATCGAGGGCCGGTCCCATCTCGATGCCGCACTGGCGAGCCGCCGACCGCTGGTCTGCGCCTCCGTGCATGTCGGCTGCTGGGAGGGGCTGATGGCAACCCTGCCCCATGCGCTCGGCCGACCGGTGACCGGCCCGTTCCAGCCTGAGCCCAACCGCTTCACCAACGCGCTCATCCATGCCCTGCGCAAACGGCGCGGCCAGCACCTGTTCCCCGCGGGCGTGCGCAGCGCCGGATACCTCTATCGCGTGCTGACGTCGGGGGCTGCGGACGGCCTGTTCTTCGTCGACGAGGTACGCGCGCTGCAGATCCACCTGCCCGCTTTCGGCCGGCCCCTGCCGGAAACCGGCAACGCGGTCAAACTCGCCAAGTTCGCCCGCGCCGCCG
Organism: Polymorphum gilvum SL003B-26A1; assembly: GCF_000192745.1. Lineage (NCBI taxonomy): Bacteria > Pseudomonadati > Pseudomonadota > Alphaproteobacteria > Rhodobacterales > Paracoccaceae > Polymorphum > Polymorphum gilvum. The sequence continues at coordinate 2,051,846 of NC_015259.1, read as the reverse complement.
ATGCGCTGATCCTGCCGGTCTACCTGGCGCGGACCGAGGGCGCCCGCTTCGCCATGACCTTCCTGCCGGCCTTCGAGCCGGTCTCGGACGCCGAGACCGTCGCCCGGCTCGACGCCGTGTTCGAACGCGTTATCCTCGACCATATCGACCAGTGGTACATGTTGCACGAGTTGCGGCCGGCGAAGGGACCCGCGATCACCGCGCCCCGACGCGCAGCGGCGCCGGAGGCGGTCGGTTAGACGGGCGCGGCTCGCCGCAACGGCGTGTCGGATTCAGACCAATCGAGGACCGAAACCCGTCACGCCGGCCGCGCCGCAGCGGAGAAGATGCGGGGCGCGCCGGGGCGACTGCGGTCCGGGGCGGGTTCGCATGCTCACACGGCCGGCATGACCGACCGACGGGGAGTGATCAGTCGATGGCGCGCTATTCGTTTCTGGAACTGGCCAAGAACGCCTTCACCGCGCACCGCAACTGGGGCCGGCAGTGGCGCGCGCCGGAGCCGAAGCCCGCCTACGACGTCGTCATCATCGGCGGCGGCGGCCATGGCCTGGCGACGGCCTATTACCTGGCCAGGGAACACGGCATCCGCAACGTCGCGGTGGTCGAGAAGGGCTGGCTCGGCGGCGGCAACACCGGCCGCAACACCACCATCGTGCGCTCCAACTACCTGTGGGAGGAAAGCGCCCGGCTCTACCAGCACGCCCTTAACCTGTGGGACGGGCTGTCGCAGGAACTGAACTACAACGTCATGTATTCCAAGCGCGGCGTCATGATGCTCGCCCACACGGTGCACGACGTGCAGGTGTTCAAGCGCCACATCCACGCCAACCGGCTGGCCGGCGTCGAGAACGAATGGCTGAGCGCGGAGGAGGCCAAGGCGTTCTGCCCGCCGCTAAACATCTCGAACACCATCCGCTATCCGGTCGTCGGCGCCGCGCTGCAGCGGGTCGGCGGCACGGCGCGCCACGACGCAGTCGCCTGGGGCTATGCGCGCGCAGCCGACGCGCTCGGCGTCGACATCCTGCAGAACTGCCTGGTGACCGGCATCCGCCGCGGGCCGGACGGCGCGGTGACCGGCGTCGACACCTCAAGGGGCTTCATCGGCGCCAAGAAGATCGGCTGCGTCGCCGCCGGCAACACCTCGGCGGTGATGGCCATGGCCGGGCTGAAGCTGCCGCTGGAATCCAACCCGCTGCAGGCGCTGGTGTCGGAGCCGGTCAAGCCGGCGTTTCCCTGCGTGGTGATGTCCAACACCATCCACGCCTACATTTCCCAGTCGGACAAGGGCGAGCTGGTGATCGGCGCCGGCACCGACCAGTTCGTGTCCTATTCCCAGGCCGGCGGCCTCCACATCACCACCCACACGATCGACGCCATCTGCGAGCTGTTCCCGATGTTCCGGCGCATGCGCATGCTGAGGAACTGGGGCGGCATCGTCGACAACACGCCGGACCGCTCGCCGATCATCGGCAAGACGCCGGTGCCGGGCCTGTTCGTCAACTGCGGCTGGGGCACCGGCGGCTTCAAGGCGACGCCCGGCTCCGGCCACGTCTTCGCCCACACGCTCGCGACCGGCGAGCCGCATCCGATCGCCGCGCCCTTCTCGCTCGACCGGTTCCGCACCGGCCGGCTGATCGACGAGGCGGCGGCCGCCGCCGTGGCCCACTGAGGGAAGCGCCCATGCTGCTGATCCATTGCCCCTATTGCGGCGTCGAGCGACCCGAGATCGAATTCCGCTACGGCGGCGAGGCCCATATCGCCCGACCCGCAGATCCCTCGGCGCTGTCGGACGAGGACTGGGCACAGTTCCTCTACATGCGCTCCAACACGCGCGGCCTGCTGGCCGAACGCTGGCGCCACGCCCACGGCTGCGGCCGGTTCTTCAACGCCGTGCGCGACACGGTGAGCGACCGGTTCATCCGCACCTACAAGGCCGACGAGCCGAAGCCCGACCTCGACGCGCTGGCGGCGGAGGCGGCCCGATGAGCGCGATTTCCGGCACGACGCAGCCCTTCCGCACCAGGAGCGGCGGGCGCATCGACCGCGGCCGGCCGCTGCGCTTCCGCTTCGACGGCACGGCCTATCAGGGCCACGCCGGCGACACGCTGGCCTCCGCGCTGCTGGCCAACGGCGTCCACCTCGTCGGCCGCTCGTTCAAGTACCATCGGCCGCGCGGCATCCTGAGCGCCGGATCGGAGGAGCCGAACGCGCTGGTCGGCGTCTGCCGCCGCGGCGACCAGACGCCCAACCTGCGCGCGACCCAGGTCGAGCTGTACGAGGGTCTGGCGGCGATCAGCCAGAACCGCTTCCCGTCGCTCGGCTTCGACGTCGGCGCGGTCAACGACTGGCTATCGCCGCTGTTTCCGGCCGGTTTCTACTACAAGACCTTCATGTGGCCGAGGCGCTTCTGGGACCGCGTCTACGAGCCGATGATTCGCGCCGCCGCCGGCCTCGGCAAGGCGCCGAAGACCCCGGACGCCGACCGCTACGCCAATCTCTACGCCCATTGCGACGTGCTGGTGATCGGCGCCGGGCCGGCGGGGCTGGCCGCCGCGCTGGCGGCGAGCGACAGCGGCGCGCGGGTGATCCTGTGCGACGAGCAGGCCGAGTTCGGCGGTTCCCTGCTGGCCGAAACGGCCGGCACCATCGAGGGCAAGGCGCCGGCCGACTGGGTGCGCGACACGGTGGCGACGCTGGCGGCGCGCGGCGGCGTGACGCTGCTGGCGCGCACCACTGCCTTCGGCTATTTCGCCCAGAACTTCGTCGCCCTGGCCGAACGCGTCACCGACCACCTGGCCGATCCCGATCCGGCGCTGCCGCGCGAGCGGCTGTGGCAGGTGCGCGCCAGGGAGGTGGTGATCGCGGCCGGCGCGCTGGAGCGGCCGCTGGTGTTTCCCGACAACGACCGGCCCGGCATCCTGCTCGCCGAGGCCGGGCGAACCTATCTCAACCGCTATGGCGTCAGGCCCGGCCGGAGCGTCCTGGTCGCCACCGCCTGCGACAGCGCCTGGACGGCGGCTTTCGACCTCGCCGACGCCGGCGTGTCGGTCGCCGCCATCGCCGACCTCCGCGCCGCGCCCCCGGAGGCGCTGGTCGCGGCGGCGCGCGAGCGCGGCCTGCGCGTCGAGACCGCCTGCGTGGTCACCGGCACCCGGGGACGGCTGCGCGTGTCGGGCGCCCTGCTCGGCCGGCTGCGCGCCGACGGCACGGTTGCCGCCGCCGGCGAACTCGCCTGCGATGCGCTGCTGATGTCGGGCGGCTGGACGCCGACGGTGAGCCTGCATTCGCAGTCGCGCGGCAAGGTCGCGTGGGACGATGCCGCCGGCGCCTTCCTGCCCGGAGCGTCGGCGCAGCGGGCGCGCTCGGCCGGCGCCTGCCGCGGCGTCTTCGGTCTGGCCGCGACGCTCGACGACGGCTATGCCGCCGGCGAGCAGGCGGCCGAGGCGGCGACCGGCGCGGCGCCGCGGACGAAGCCGATCCGCGCCGCCGGCGCCCATGCCGGCACCGGCGGCACCCTGGGCGCCCTGCCCCACGACCGCGACGCCGGCCGCGTCAAGGCCTTCGTCGACTTCCAGAACGACGTCACCGCCAAGGACGTGCGGCTGGCGGTGCGCGAGGGGCTGCACTCGATCGAGCACATCAAGCGCTACACCACCACCGGCATGGCGACCGACCAGGGCCGGCTGTCCAACCTCAACGCGCTGGCGATCGCCGCCGAGGCGCTCGGCCGGCCGATCCCCGAGGTCGGCCTGACCACCTTCCGTCTGCCCTACACGCCGACGACCTTCGGCACCTTCGCCGGCGCCTCGCGCGGCATCCTGTTCGACCCCGAGCGCCGGACGCCGTCGCACGCGCGCGCCGAGGCCGCGGGCGCGGTGTTCGAGGACGTCGGCCAGTGGAAGCGGGCGCGCTACTTCCCGCAAGAAGGCGAGGACATGCCCGCTGCGGTGGCGCGCGAATGCGCCACCGTGCGCCGAGCCGTCGGCGTGTTCGACGCCTCGACGCTGGGCAAGATCGAGGTCGTCGGTCCGGACGCCGCGACCTTCCTGGAGCGGATGTACACCAACCCGTTCAAGGGCCTGAAGCCCGGTCGCTGCCGCTACGCGCTGATGCTGAACGAGGCCGGCTTCGTCATCGACGACGGCGTCGTCGGCCGCCTCGCCGACGACCGCTTCCACGTCACGACGACGACCGGCGGCGCCGCGCGCGTGTTCGCCGCGATGGAGGACTACCGGCAGACCGAATGGCCCGACCTCGACGTCTGGATCACCTCGACCACCGAGCAGTGGGCGGTGATCGCCGTGCAGGGGCCGCTGGCGCGCGAGACGATCGCCCCCTTCGTCGCCGGCATCGACCTTGCCCCCGACGCCCTGCCGCACATGAGCGTGGCGGCCGGGCGCTTTTCCGGCCTGCCCTGCCGGCTGTTCCGCGTCTCCTTCACCGGCGAGCTCGGCTTCGAGGTCAACGTGCCCGCGCGCCACGGCGCGGCGGTTTGGGACGCGCTGTGCCACGCGGCGGAACGGCGCGGCGGCTGCGCCTACGGCACCGAGGCGATGCACGTGCTGCGCGCCGAGAAGGGCTACATCATCGTCGGCCAGGAGACCGACGGCACGGTGACGCCGGCCGACCTCGGCCTCGAGTGGGCGATCGGCAAGGCCAAGCCCGACTTCGTCGGCAAGCGCTCGCTCGCCCGCCCCGACCTCGCCGCCGCCGGCCGCAAGCAGCTGGTCGGGCTGCTGACCGAAGACCCGGCCCGGGTGCTGGAGGAAGGCGCGCAGGTGACCCTCGAGGCGGAGCCGGCCAGGGGCACGCCGGCGCGCGGCCACGTCACCTCCGCCTACTGGAGCCCGGCCGCCGGCCGCTCGATCGCGCTGGCGCTGGTCGAGGACGGCCGCGCGCGCACCGGCGAGACGCTGCACGTGCCGATGCCGGCCGGCGCGCTCCGCGTGAGGGTGGTCGAGCCGGTGTTCCACGACCCGCAGGGAGAACAACTCCATGGCTGACGCCGCGATGGCCGACATTCATCTGCCCGATGCCGGCGAGGCGCCGGTGGTCAGCCTGTCGGCGGTGTCCGTGCTGCGCGCCGACGCGCTGACGCGCTTTTCCTTCCGCGGCCCACGGGCCGCGCGCGCCGCGGCCTCGGCCGCCTTCGGCGTCGCGCTGCCTGACGGCCCCGCTCGCCTCGGCGGCAGCGGGCACGCGCGCCGCACTCTGGCTCGGCCCCGACGAGTGGCTGCTGCTGGCCGGCGAAGACGACGGCGCGGCGGTCGAGGCCGCGCTTGCCGCCGCCCTCGCCGGCCTGCCGCACGCGCTGGTCGACGTCTCGCACCGCCAGGACGGCCTGATCGTCACCGGCGCGCGCGCCGCCTGGCTGTTGAACGCGGGCGTGCCGATCGACCTCGACCCGGCCGCCTTCCCGCCCGGCACGGCGACCCGCACGCTGTTCCACAAGGCCGAGATCGTGCTGTGGCGCACCGACGAGGACGTCTTTGTGCTGGAAGCCTGGCGCACGTTCCTGCCCTACGTCGAGGGCCTGCTCGCCGACGCCGCGCTGGAGCTTTCGGCGCGGTGACGGGGATGGCCTGTGATCTGGCCATGTTTCTGCGCTGCATCGAACTTCCTGAGGTCATGGCCGACTGGTCGTTGACCAGCCTTCGACGAAAGCCGATCAAGATTGGAGCCCGCGTCGTACTCCACGCCCGTGCCATCATATTCCAACCGGCCAAGTCCGCGGTCCCAGGCCCGATGGTGCGCGCCCTCCTCGCCACGATCCGCCGACTGCGCGCGCCACTGACATGCGCGTGACCGCGATCCAGACCCAACAGAACGAACGCGGCTCGACAGGTCTGTCCGACGCGCCGGAAAACCTCGCCGCTGGGCCAGAACGGCACGGATTCTCGGCATGAGCCGCCTGCCTCCGGGCATTTCTGCAACACCGGAGGCCTCAGAGGCAAACCGAACTTGATCTCCGGGCCTGATCAAGCGATCTTGGCGTCAAACGCCATTCTCCTTGGCTCATATCAAATTCTATCGAACCTTGCTGCAAAGGCGACAAAAGATCCCGTTTTATCAATCCGTTTCGAAAACTTACTGGTTGACAAGAGTGGACCGGAGGGCACCCTTCGCGCAACCTCGGCGTGGCACTACGACCCCACAAGGACAGGAGCCCGCCATGCCTTCATCGACAGGGACGCCACCGAGATCGTTTCTGACCGCACTCTCGCTTGCTGCCGCCCTGTTTGCAGGCGGGTCGCTTCGTGCCGAGGAACTTCCCGGACGGTTGATCGTGGGCCCGCGCGCCTATCACGCGCCAGGCGAAGGGCCGCACGCCTTCGCAAGCAGTCTGCCGGGCTACCAGGAAACCGGCCGTGACCCCGTGCCGGCCGAAGTCGCGGCGCTGGGGCTGACCGCTGGCGCACGCGCAGACCGCAGCACGCTGAACTTTGGCTGGTGGCCATTTCTGGTGCTTCGTGACGGCCGACCCGTCGCCGTTGCCCCCGACCGGGATTCGGGCCTTGCGCTTGATCTCTTTCCCGACAGCGACATACAGGGCGGCACGCAGGAAGATCCGGAGGTCACGCATCTGGCCTATCGCCGGACCGGCGACAGGATCACGGTCGAGGGACGCAGGTTTCTGTCCAGGAAGGCGACGATCGAGCATGACGGCATGCGCGTTCCCGGCTATGCGCTTGAGGAGGTCACGGGCGAGATCAGCTCTGGGCCGCAGGAGGGGTGCTTCCGCCTGCGCACCGAAACGACCCGCCTGATCTATCGCGAGGGCATGACTCAGCCGGTGGCACACCACCGCGACAACCAGCCGTTTTCAAACCTGACCGTCTGCCTGTCGGTCGTCGAGACCTCGGAACTGCCCGACGGAGTGCAAGCCCACCGCCTGCTGGCCCGGATATCGGGCGAGAAGGGGCTGACGCCGCGCCGCGCGTCCGATCACCATGGACAACAGTGGCAGGGCTATCTGATCGGGTTCTCTCCGGCCGTCGCCGGAGCGATCCCCGGGGACGGCCATCTCGTCGCGCGGGGCGATGCGGATTTTCGCGGGCACGAGCTTGTCGCCCGCGTGAACCGCTTCGCCGCCGAGATCGAACGCGGCATCGACGCCCATCGCTTCGATCTGGCCGAAGGTCAGATCGCCAGCCTCAACGCCCTGCTGGCTGACCTGGATGCCGCGGGGATCGCCTGGCACTGGGCAAGGCGGCCGACCGCGGCCGGGGTCGAACGCTATCGCGCGCTCGTCGAGGCCACGGAGCTTTACCGGCTTGCCCATCTCGACACCCAGGCGCGCGTGAACGACGTGCGCCAGCAACTCGAGATGCTGCGCTCTACCTTCTCCGGCAATGTGGTGAAGGCGATGCTGCGCTCGACCATCGACTGGATGAATGTCGTGCCCACGGATCCGCTTTCCGGGCTGTCAGGCTATTCCGACCTGTCGGGTGCGCTGATGCTGCCGCAGACCCTGATGGCGTGGCGCGAGAATGCGGCCCGGGACGGGTCGATCCTAGCCAGCCAGATCGCAGCGATCCGCCAGTTCGAGGCGCTGGAAGCGGCTCTGGAGACCCGGATGGACGAGATCGTGGCCGCACGCCGCGCGCTGTTCGAGCGCATCCATGCGAATGACGAGGAACGCGCGCTGGTGCTGGATGCGGCCCTGCGCGCGCGGTGAACAGAGGAGGCGCAGACATGCACCGCACGCTTCTTTCTGGCCTTTGCGCCCCCGGTCTTGCCCTGTGCCTGGGCGGCGCGGCGGCTTTCGGCCAGCCGCTGGATCCGGGCTACCGGATCGGGATCGCCGCAGGCGAGGTCACCGTCACGCTGAATGGCGAGAGCGTTTTCGAGGTCCGGCAGGATCCGCTCGACCCGGTCTTTTCCCTGCGCGGGTTGCGCGACGTCACCGGCAACGGCCATGCCGATCTGGCAGTGATCTGGCGCAGCGGGCGCAGCACCGCGCGCTTCGTTCTGTTGGAACTGCAGCCCGGGGGAGTTGCCATCCTTCACGAGGAAACCGGCATGACAGAGGCGATCCTCGGGACATATGGCGCGCTGACCGACGACCAACTCGGGGCGCTGGCGACTCTGGCGCCGCGCCATGAGGGGCTTTCGCTCGATGCGCTGGCGACTGCCCGTGAAATGCAGGTGGCGACCGCACCGGGCCGCTGGGTCTTCCGTCCGGGCAACTGGAACGAGGGCAGCGCCGCCGAACTGGGCTGGGCGCGGAAGTCCCCGGACGATGACAGCCTTTCGGAGATCCGCTTTCGCTGTCCGGACACTGGCGACGACATCTGGGTTCTCGTCGACCGCCGACACGGCACAATGGACGAGGTGCAGGGGCAGGTTGAGATCATCGCCGACGGCCGGACAATGCCTCTTGCCCTTGCGCCGCAACTGGATGACGAAACCGGGAACTGGTATCCGATCGGCATGCTGCCGCGCAGCAGCGACCTCTTCACCCGGCTGTCCGAGGCCGGAACCGTCGAGATGGCCTATGGCGCGGAGGTCGTGACGCTGATTGTGGACGGCCCCGACCCGGAGGATAAGGCCGCGCTGGCGATGTTCAGCATGCGCTGTGGCCTCGCCGCGCCTTGAAAGGCAGTACGCGGGTGAACCGCGCCGGGTTTGCCGGAGGCCGTTTCGTTTGCCTGTCCACTCAACCTTCCTAGCCTACGCATGACATGATCATGTCGGTCGGCCCTCGACGCCTGCTCTGTTGACGGCGCCGTCCGATCCCCGTCCCCCCCCCCGCGCCTCACCCGAGCAGCAGGCGCAGGACGAAATAGAGGCCGCCGGACAGGAGGGCGGCGGCGGGGACGGTGATCACCCAGGCGGCGACGATGGTGGTGAAATGTACCCGGCGCACCAGCTTGCGCCGCTTCTGCTCCTCGCGGTTGCGCACCGGGCGCATCCGGCCCTTGCGGCCGGGTTGGCGGGAATTGACATGCGCGAGGCGGCGCACGGACTTCTCCGTGTACCATTCGCGGAAGAAGCCAACGCCGAACACCGCGCCGACCGCGATGTGGGTCGAGCTGACCGGCAGGCCGAGGGCGGAGGCGAGGATCACCGTGACGGCGGCCGACAGCGCGACGCAATAGGCGCGCATCGGGTTGAGCCTGGTAATCTGTTCGCCGACCATGCGCACCAGCCGCGGTCCGAACAGCACCAGACCGATCGAGATGCCGAGCGCGCCGACCGCCATCACCCACAGCGGGATCGACACCCGGGCGGCGACCGAGCCGAGCTCGGCGGTGTGGACGATCGCGGCAAGCGGGCCGACCGCGTTGGCCACGTCGTTGGCGCCATGGGCGAAGGACAGCAGCGCGGCGGAGAACACCAGCGGCAGCGAGAACAGCTTGCGTAGCGACTGATTGCGGTTCTCCAGCCCGTCCGACTGGCGCAGGATCAGCGGCCGCACCGCCGCCCAGGCGAGCGCGCCGGCGCCAAGGCCGAGGCCGAGCGCTGTGGCGAGATCGATGCGCACCAGCCGGGCGAGGCCCTTCATGGCCAGATAGGCGGTGAACGCGCCGGCCATGACCGCGATCAGCACCGGCACCCACAGGCGGGCGGCGGCGATCTTGTCGGGCTGGTAGACGATGAAGGTCTTGATGAAGGCGAGCACGGCGGCGGCGATGACGCCGCCGAGCAGCGGCGAGACGACCCAGCTCAGAGCGATGCCGCCCATGGTCGGCCAGTTGACCGCCCCGACGCCGGCCGCGGCAATGCCCGCGCCCATGACGCCGCCGACGATGGAATGGGTCGTCGACACCGGCGCGCGGAGCCAGGTGGCGAGGTTGATCCACAGGGCGGAGGAGACCAGCGCGGCCATCATGGCGGCGGTGAACACGGCCGGGTCGGCCACGGCACCCGGATCGATGATGCCGCGCGAGATCGTGCCGACGACGTCGCCGCCGGCGATCAGCGCGCCGGCGCTCTCGAACACCGCGGCGATGACGAGCGCGCTCGCCATGGTCATGGCACGCGCGCCGACGGCCGGGCCGACGTTGTTGGCGACGTCGTTGGCGCCGATGTTGAGCGCCATGTAGGCGCCGATGCCGGCCGCCGCGACGATCACCAGCCCACCCGGGCTGCCCGTGACATAGGAGGCGGCGACCAGGATGCAGACGACGATGAACAGGAAGGCGAGGCCCGGCGCAGCCAGCCGCCGCCCGAGGCTGACGGTCGCCTCCTCCATGTAGGTGATCTTGTCGAGATCCTTGTCGAGGGTCGACTTGCGTGCGGTCTTGGCCAAGTGGTCCCGCCCTGCGGCGCCTCCGGTCCGGGTGCGCCGCAGGGCGGATCAGGGGGCGCCGGCGGCGACCGCCCTGATCCGGGGCGCGTGATGTGCGAGTGCCGCGATCAGGCGGTCTGCCTGGCGGCCATGTCGTGCTTCAGCAGGCGCAGCACGGCGGCGAGCCCCTCCTCGGAGCAGCGGCCGATGGCCTCGTCGATCGGCAGCCACAGCGCGGTCCGCTGGCCCGCCTCGGGAAAGTCGTCCTTCTGCGCCTCGGCGCGCAGCAGGAAGACGAGAACGTCGGTGCGCACCCGGAAGTCGTGATTGAAGCCCTTGGTCGAGCGGAAACGCGCATAGGGCTTCTTCGATACCTTGCCGACCACCCCGGCCTCCTCGAAGGCCTCGATGCCGGCGGTGCGATGCGCCTTGCGGTGCAGGATCGGCCAGCCCTTAGGCAGGATCCAGCGCCCGCTCGACTTCGACGACACCAGCAGCACCTCCAGGACGCCGTTGCGGAACCGGTAGCACAGCGCGGCGATCTGCAGGCGCGCCGGCCGGCGGAACAGGCGCTCGACCGAGCGCCAGGCCCGGTTGAGGGGATGCGACAACGACATGACCGTATCCGCGACCGACAAGGTTTGCTTCACGACAAGGCTCTTCGACTTTGCCAGGATAGTGGGGCCAGGATAGTGGGGGAGGATGTGCCGACCGTGACACCGCTTTCGAGTTCACATGAAAGCGCCCTTGCCCTCAAAATGTTCATTTGCTCCCCCCTGTCAAGCAGCCCCCGCGTCATCCTGCCGCAAAAGGCACGAAAAACCGTTAATCGCCGGCATGCGACCTCCCAGGCCGGCGGACGGGCGGCGCAAACGCCCTGCCCGCCGGCCGTCCAGAGGCCGGCTATCGCACGCCGTCGGCGATCCGCTATAAGGGAGCAAACAGGGAGGTCTAAGATGTCCGAATCCGTTTCCGCCGCAAGGGTCGAACCGAAGCCGCCGCTGGCGAGCCTGCTGCACAACGGCGTGCTGCGCCTGGTCATGCAGCGCCCCGAGCGCATGAATTCGCTGTCGGAGGAGATGATGGCGGCGCTGGCGGCGGCGTTTGCCGAGGCGGCCGAGGACCCGGGCGTGCGCGTCATCCTGCTCGCCGGCGAGGGCCGCGCCTTCTGCGCGGGCCACGACCTGAAGGAGATGACCGCCGCGCGCGCCCATCCCGACCGCGGTCGCGGCTACTACGAGGACATGATGCGCCGCTGCGCGGCGCTGATGCTGCAGATCGTCCATCACCCCAAGCCGGTGATCGCGGTGGTCACCGGCGTCGCCACCGCCGCCGGCTGCCAGTTGGTCGCCTCCTGCGACCTGGCGATCGCCACCGACACGGCCACCTTCTGCACGCCGGGCGTCAACATCGGCCTGTTCTGTTCCACGCCCATGGTGGCGCTGTCGCGCACCGTCGCGCGCAAGCAGGCGATGGAAATGCTGCTGACCGGCGAGAGCATCGACGCGGCGACCGCCAAGGACTTCGGCCTGATCAACCGCATCGTGCCCGCCGACTACCTGGAACAGGTGGTGCAGAAATACGCCGAGACGATCGCCTCCAAGTCGCCGCTGACGCTGAAGATCGGCAAGGAATCCTTCTACCGCCAGCTGGAGATGCCGCTCGCCGAGGCCTATGCCTATGCCTCCCGGGTGATGGTCGACAACATGCTCGCCCGCGACGCCGAGGAAGGCATCAATGCCTTCCTGCAGAAGCGCAAGCCGGAGTGGACGGGACGCTAGCCCCGCCGCCGCCCTGCCCCATGGAAGGCCCCGCCGTGAATCACGACGCCTATTCCGACGACTACATCCGCACCATCCTCGACGAGGTGAAGACCGTCGCCATGGTCGGCGCCAGCGCCAACGCCGTGCGGCCGTCCTATTTCGTGCTGAAATACCTGCTGTCGAAGGGCTACGAGGTATGGCCGATCAACCCCGGCCATGCCGGCGGCGAGATCCTCGGCCAGCGGGTCTACGCCTCGCTCAAAGACCTGCCGGGCACGCCCGACATGGTCGACATCTTCCGCAATTCCGCCGCCGCCGGCCTGGTGGTCGACGAGATCCTGGCCGAGCCGATGCGGCCGAAGGCGATCTGGATGCAGCTCACCGTGCGCAACGACGCGGCCGCACGCAAGGCCGAGGCGGCCGGTATCAAGGTGGTCATGGACCGCTGCCCGAAGATCGAATACGGCCGGCTGTCCGGCGAGATCGGCTGGGCGGGGGTGAATTCGCGCACCCTGTCGGCCCGGCGCCCGACGCTGAAGGCCGGCTTCCAGCACCGCGGACTCGGCGGCGACCGGAAAATCGATCCCATGGACTAGGCCTTTCGGCAATCGGCGGCCCACCCGCTGGCCCACAAAAGAACCGCTTTTCTTTGACCGGGCTTCGGCCTTCAGCCACACTCCGCCCCACCCGACACCATACCAGACCCTGGGGAGGACAGACATGAGCGAAGGCAATCCGGGTTTTGCGACCCTGGCGATCCACGCGGGCGCGCAGCCCGATCCCTCGACCGGCGCGCGCGTGACACCGATCTACCAGACGACGTCGTTCGTCTTCGACGATGTCGATCACGCCGCCTCGCTGTTCGGGCTGCAGGCCTTCGGCAACATCTACACCCGCATCACCAATCCGACGACGGCGGTGCTGGAGGAGCGCGTCGCCGCGCTGGAAGGCGGCACGGCGGCGCTCGCGGTCGCCTCGGGCCATTCGGCGCAGCTGCTCGCCTTCCACACGCTGATGACGCCGGGCGACACCATCGTCGCCTCCAGGAAGCTCTACGGCGGCTCGATCAACCAGCTCAACCACTCGTTCAAGAGCTTCGGCTGGAACGTCAAGTGGGCCGATCCGGCCGACCTGTCCAGCTTCGAGGCGGCGATCGACGGCACCACACGGGCGATCTTCATCGAGAGCCTGGCCAACCCGGGCGGCATCGTCACCGACATCGGCGGCATCGCGGCGATCGCCAAGAAGCACGGCATCCCGCTCATCGTCGACAACACGCTGGCCACGCCCTACCTGTGCCGGCCGATCGAGCACGGCGCCGACATCGTGCTGCATTCGCTGACCAAGTTCATGGGCGGCCATGGCAATTCCATGGGCGGCGTCATCGTCGACGGCGGCAGCTTCGACTGGTCGGCGAGCGGCCGCTACCCGCTGCTGTCAACGCCGCGCCCCGAGTACCAGGGCATCGTCCTGCACGAGACCTTCGGCAACTTCGCCTTCGCCATCGCCTGCCGGGTGCTCGGCCTGCGCGACCTCGGGCCGGCGATCTCGCCGTTCAATTCCTTCATGATCCTGACCGGCATCGAGACGCTGCCGCTGCGCATGCAGCGCCACAGCGACAACGCGCTCAAGGTGGCGCTGCACCTGTCGGGCCATCCGAAGGTGAGTTGGGTGTCCTATGCGGCGCTGCCGTCCGACCCCTGCCACGCGCTGCAGCAGAAATACTGCCCCAAGGGCGCCGGCGCGGTGTTCACCTTCGGCGTCGAGGGCGGCTACGAGGCAGGCGTCGCGCTGGTCTCCAACGTGCAGCTGTTCTCGCACCTGGCCAACATCGGCGACACCCGCAGCCTGATCATCCATCCCGCCTCGACCACCCACCGCCAGCTGAGCGACGAGCAGAAGACGGCGGCCGGCGCGGGCCCGGACGTGGTGCGGCTGTCGATCGGCCTGGAGGATCCGGAGGACCTGATCGCGGATCTCGACCAGGCGCTCGAAAGCCTGCCAGCCTGAGCGGACGGATCTCCTACCCGGCGGCGGCAGCGCCGCCGGGCACCGGCCCCTTGAGCACGACCAGTACCTCGACGGCAGCGCCGAGCACCAGAACGGCGGTCGCCTGGTGCAGCAGGGCGAGATCGAGCGGCACCTGCGCCAGCAGGGTCAGGATGCCGAGCACGAGCTGGGCGAGGACGAGCCCGCCGAGCGCCATGGCGGCTCCGCGCAGCGGGGCGTGGGCCGAGCGGGTCAGCACGCTCCAGGCAAAGACGAGCACCGCCGCGACCAGGACATAGGCCGCCACCCGGTGCTGGAACTGCACCGTCATGACGTTCTCGAAAAAGTTCTTCCACGCCGGCTCCATGGCCAGCAGGCCGGCCGGCACGATCTGTCCGTCCATCAGCGGCCAAGTGTTGAAGGTCAGCCCGGCGTTGAGCCCGGCGACCAGGCCGCCGAGGAAGATCTGCACCAGCACCAGCGCCAGCACGGCCTTCGCGAAGGGCGTGCTGGCGCGGTCGGCATCCGGGGCCGTCCTGCGCGCCGGCACCAGGCGCCGGGCCAGCCAGAACAGATAGGCGAAGATCACGCAGGCGAGCGTCAGGTGCACGGCGAGCCGGTACTGGCTGACGTCGGTGCGCTCGACCAGGCCCGATGCGACCATCCACCAGCCGACCGCCCCCTGCAGGCCGCCGAGGAAGAGGCCGAGCACGAGCCGCGGCTTGAGCCAGGGCTCGACCCGCCCCTGCAGCCAGAACAGGGCGAGCGGCACGAAATAGGCGATGCCGATGAAACGGCCGAGCTGGCGATGCGCCCATTCCCACCAGAAGATGAACTTGAACTCGTCCATGCTCATGCCCTTGTTGATGAGCTGGTACTGCGGGATCTGGCGGTACTTGTCGAACTCCTCCTGCCACTCCGCCTCGTTGAGCGGCGGGATCATGCCGTGGATCGGCTTCCACTCGGTGATCGACAGGCCCGATTCCGTCAGCCGCGTGGCGCCGCCGACGACCACCATGGCCAGGATCAACAGGCAGATGCCATAGAGCCACCAGCGGATCAGCGCCCGGTTGCGGGCCAGCGCCCGGTCGGCGGGCGGGACGGTCACGGCGGCGGGCGGGACGGCGGTGGACGGGATAGGCATGGCAGGATCCGGTATTTGACCTTTGACCGGCTGAGATATAGGTCCACCGGTGTCACGGCAAGTCGGCCGGCGCCTTTCGATCCGCCTTTGCGACATTGCGACGCTGACGCAACCGCAACGGGATGAGGAACATCGGATGAGACCGTCGCTGCGCAAGTTCGTCGGAATGGTCGTGCTGGTCACCTTCGTCGTGGTCTATGCGCTGGTGGCGATGGTGATCGGAGACATGACCCTTCAACAGGCATCGACCTGGGTGCGTCTGGCCTATTTCGCCGTCGCCGGACTGCTGTGGGTGATCCCGGCCGGGGCGATCATCTGGTGGATGGAAAGGCCCCGCAGGCCAGGCTCCTGAGACCGAGGCCGGCCTGCAGCCGCTTGGCGGTGCGGTAGAGGGCAAAGGGGGCGCCGGTCAGATACTGGTCGACCATGTAGGCGTCCTGGAAATAGCCGTTCAGCGACACTCGCGGCAGCAGCATCAGGTCGCGCGCGTGGACCGACTTCAGCACGCCCGGCACCGTCGTCACCGCGGCCTGGAAGCCGAGTTCGGAGGCGAGCGCCGCCTCACGCGGGCCCGCCGCCTTGTCGTTGCCGTAGGGATAGGCGAAATAGCGCGGCTTGCGGCCGAGTTCCTGCTCCAGCCTGCGGATACCGGCCGCCATGTCGGCGCGCGCGGCGGTCTCGTCGAGCTGGGCGAGCGCGTAGTGGCCGTGGGTGTGGGCGCCGATGGTAACCAGCGGATCGCCGGCGAGGCGGCGCAGCTCGTCCCAGTCCATCATCAACTCGTCGGCGAGCGCGGCGAGGTCGAGGCCATGGCGTTCGCACAGGTGGCGAACGATGGCGCGCTGCTCGTCCTCACTGACCTCGTGCGTCAGCCAGTGCGTCAGCCGGCAGAAGCAGGCCTCCTTCTCCGCGTCGCTGGCGCAGGCGATGCCGTCACCCGCTCCGGTGCCGACCAGATCGAGAGAGCGGTTCGCCGCGATCAGCCGTTCCAGCGCCACCCACCACAATTCGGTGCTGCGGTCGATCAAGCCGCTGGTGACGAAGACCGTGAACGGGGCGCCGAGCTCCTTGAGCACCGGATGGGCGACGGTGAGGTTGTCGCGGTAGCCGTCGTCGAAGGTCAGCACCGCATAGCGCTGGTCGCCGTAGCCGGTCTTCAGCAGGTCGACGGCCTCGCCGAGCGGCACGATCCGGTAGCCCTGGTCGCGCACGCGGGCGACGACCGTTTTCAGGAAATCCGGGCAGATCTCGAGGTGGCGGTTCGGTTGAAACCCCTCCGGCCGGGGCGCACAGACGCGATGCAGCATGAAGACGATGCCGCACCCTTGCGTGAAGGGCGCCATCGCCCGGCTGAGGCCGCTCCGCTGCAGCAGCCTGAAGCCGTTCTCGAAGAGTCTCCGTCGATTGCCCATCGTGCGCGAACGCGCTCCGTTCGTATCCACCCGAGACCCTAGGCACCCTTTCTTTAGATATTGTTGCAATCCTCGCGCGACGATGCATTTCGACCGTATCGACAGGCGAACGATGACCCTCACGGCAGCCAGCAGCGGACATGCGACCGAGACCGGCCCGGCGGCGGGTACCGGCCCGTCCGCTTCCCTGGCCGCGCCCGCATCCATCCCGCCGCAGGCGCGCAGCGCCAGGGTACTGATGGTCGACACGCTTCAGGCGGCCGAGGTGCCGTGGCGGCTGATCGAGCGCGACGGCCTGCTGGCGCATTACCACCGCTTCGGCTGGGCGCGTGCCTGGCTTGCGCATATCGGCGCGCGGGCGGGAGAGGCCGCCCGCATCGCGGTCGGCCTCGTCGACGGCGAGCCAGCCTTCGTCTGGCCGTTCGCGCTCAGCCGCGCCCATGGCGTGACGACGCTGACCTGGCTCGGCCAGAGCCATGCCAACCAGAACACCGGGATCTGGACGCGGCGCGCCTATGCCGAGCTGTCGGCCGATACGCTGCATGGCGCGCTGATCGATGCCGCTCGTGCCGCCGGCGCCGACCGGCTGGCGCTCCACAACATTCCAGCCGTCTGGGAAGGCCGGCCCCATCCGCTCGCCGCGGACAACGGCAACCCGAGTCCGAGCCCGGTGTTTCGCGGTCCGCTGGACCGTCCGTTCGAGGCGCTGTTCGCCGACACCCACAGCAAGGCATCGCGCAAGAAGCTGCTGCGCAAGAGAAAGGCGCTGGAAGAGGCCGGCGACTACGCGGTGAAGCGGGCGCAGACGGCGCAGGAGATCGAGACCGGCCTCGCCGCCTTCTTCGAGCAGCGCGCGGTGCGCGCGCGAGAGACCGGGATCCCCAACGCCTTTTCCGGCGCGCCGGCACAGGCCTTCCTGCGCGCGCTGCTGAGCGAGCCGGACGGCGACGGCGGGCCGCTGCTCGACCTGCGCTACCTGGAAGCGGGGGGGCGGATCAGGGCGACCTATCTCGGCGGCATTGGTCAGGGCGCCTATTACGGCTATGCCAACAGCATCGCCCACGACGAGCTGACCGCCTTAAGTCCCGGCGTCGTGCTGCTGACGGAGATCGTGCGCAACTGTTGCGCCGATCCCGCCATCGCCGTGCTCGACCTGGGGCTCGGAGAGGAACGTTACAAGCTGGCCTGGACGGCCGCGCAGGACCTCGTCGACCGGGAAGAGGCGCTGACGGCAGCCGGCCGGATCGTCACGGCCGCAGACCGGCTGCGGCTGGCCGCCAAGCGCACGATCCGCACCTCCCCTGCCCTGTGGTCGCTGGTGCGCAAGGCGCGCCGAATCCGCGCCCGCCTGGGCTGACGCCCGCAGCCGTCACGCCAGATCCCGAGGAACCCGACCGATCCGGGACGCATGTCCTGAAGCGCCGCACCGGCTCAAACCGAGTGCGATGAAGCGTGCCGATCGCACTCCGTCATCAAGCCGCGACGCCGCGCGCCGAGCGACGCGTCGAACGACGCACCGGGCCGCGCTCTCCGGAGTGCGTGCGCACGATCACCTCGGCGCCGGTGTTGCGCGACAACAGCCGGGCGGCGCTGCGCAGGCCCGGCGTCTCCGTCTCGTCCTGCGACACCACGATGACACGATCCGCATATTCGAGAATGCGGGCGCTGGCGAGCGAGCCGTCGATGGTGCCAAGATCCACAACGACAGTCCCGTAGGTCGCGTCGATAGCATCGAGGACCCGGCTGAAGCGGCCGTCGGCGACCATGGCGTCGGCAAGCGCGAAGCGGCCCGCCTCGATGATATGGGCGCGCGAACCGGCGTCGCGGTAGATCACCGAGGAGAACGACGCCTTGCCGGCGACGAGATCGGAAAAGCCCGCGGCCGCGCCGGGATCCTCGTTTTCCGGAAAGACCTCCATCAACAGAGCCATGTCGCCCCGGTCGGCCGCCGCGCGCACCAGATCGAAGGCCAGGTCGTGCGAGATCTGTGCGTCGTCGACGCTGAGCACGACGATGCGGCGGGCCTGCTCGGATTTCTGCCCGTCCTCGGCTGCCGGGCCGTACGCTTCCTCCCGACGGCCCAAACCGCTTGGCGCCGACCGGCGCGGCGATGCGGCCGCCGCCGGATGCGCAGCAGCGCGCACCCGCTCGGTGCGCGGGTCGGCGGGGGGCATGTCGGAGGGGCCGCAGGCGTCCGCGGCGACCGGCTGGGCTGCGACGGCAGCCTCCGCCACGGGGGCCGGCGCGACCGCGATCGCCTCACCATGCCCGTAATCGATCGGCTGCAGGGCATTGCCGGACAGGAACTCGCGCATCACGACGAAGGCGCAGCCGAGCACGAAGGTCGCCAGGGCGGCGATGATCGTGAACAGCGCCACCTTGGGCGCATAAGGCTCGATCGGCACGCTGGCGCGCGAGATCACGCGCGCATCGGCAGGAAGGGTCTGGGCGCTGCGGCGGGTGTCGGCCTCGCGGTAGCTGGCAAGCAGCGTGTCGAGCTGGGTCGCCTTGGCCTCCGCCTCGCGCTCCAGTTCGCGCAGGCGCACCTGGTCGGTGTTGGTACGCGCCGCCGCGACCTTGAGTTCGCTCAGGCGATCGCGCAGCGCCTCGGCCTGCTGGCGGGCGACCTTGGCATCGTTCTCGAGCCCGATCAGGATCTTGCGCGCCTCGGACCGGATCTGGGTATCGTAGTCGGCCAGCTGCGAGTTGAGCGCGCGGATCTGCGGGTGGTTCGAGAGCATCGTCGTCGACAGTTCGGCGATGCGCGACTGGATCGCTACCTGGCGCTCGCGAAGCCGCTGGATCAGCGGCGAGTTGAGCACGTCGCTTGCCGTTTCGAACGATCCGCCGGAATTGAGCAGGCCGCGGATCAGGCGTGCCTTGGCCGTCGCCTCCGCCTCGCTCGCCTGGGCGGACGACTGCTGCGTGCTGATTTCCGCCAGCTGCTGCTGGTTCAAGGTCCGATTGTCGCTGCCCATCATCAGGTCGGCATGGGCGCGAAAGTCCTCGACCGCCTTGCGCGCGTCCTGGACCTCCTTGCGCAGGCGCTCGATCTGTGGCTCCAGGGATGCGGCGGTGAACTCCGTCGTCTCGCGCTTCGCCTTGCTCTGCATCGCCAGATATTCGTCGAGGATGGTGTTGGCGACCGCCGCGGCGAGCTGCGGATCCTCGGCGGAATACTCGACCGCGATCACCCGCGACCCGTCCAGGCGATAGACGTCCAGATGCTTGTAATAATGCTTGAGCACCCGCTCCTCGGGCGAGACGCGCGCGGGATCGCTCCTCAGGCCGAGCAGGACGAGGGCATCGGTGAGGATGGAGCGCGTCCGAGCGGCATCGAATTCGGGTATCGAAACGAGATCCAGCCGCTGCGCGACGCGCCGCGCCAGATCGGCGGACGTGAGCAACTGGACCTGGCTGGCGACGCCTTCGGTATCCAGCAGTGCGCGCTCGTCCTCGACGCCGCGCGACGCTCCCGGATAGATCGCGTCGGTACTCTCGATCAGCACCTTGGCCTCGCCCTTGTACTTCTCGGGTACGAACTGAAGCAGCAGGAACACGGTGGCCGCGACGACGAGCACCAGCGGCAGAAGCCAGCGTAGCGATCCCCTTATCGCACGCAGCAACCCGGACAGGTCCAATGCCAGATCTTGCGGCTGATAAACGTCACGCATCGAACCCATCACACCTACTCCGAACAAATCCGGAGAGAACTATGGCCTATTATGGTAAGCGTTGTGTTAAGCGGCAATCGGCCAGGAATTTTTGAAAATTAACCTTTGTAAATGTTTCATGAATGGAAGTTTGTACATCCGAAAGTCGTTCACGCCGTGTTAACCACGTTTTGCGACTGTGGCGGCAGGAAGGTCAGGAGTCGTCGATGCCCACCCGGTTGCTTGTCATTATTGCCATGTCCCTGGCGCTGGCCGGATGCAGCGGATACAAGCGTCCTCCGACCGCCTTCCACGAGATCCTGACCCAGCCCTACCGGCTCGATTCAAGCGATCGCCTGCGCATCATCGTGTTCGGACAGGACGACCTATCCAATACCTATGTCGTTGATCAGGCAGGCTATATTTCGATGCCGCTGGTCGGCAGCCTGGCCGCCCGGGGCAAGACCCAGCAGGAACTCGCCGCCGACATCGCGACCGCATTGCGGCGTGGCTACCTGCGCGATCCGGACGTCTCGGTGGAAGTCGACCAGTACCGTCCGATCTTTGTCATGGGCGAAGTGCAGAACGCCGGCCAGTATCCTTACGTCGCCGGCATGACGGTGCAGAACGCCATCGCCACCGCCGGCGGCTTCGGCGCGCGCGCCGAGCAGGGCAGCGCCGACATCACCCGCCAGATCAACGGCGAAATCCTAAACGGCCGTGTCCCTATCACGGACCCGATCCGTCCCGGCGACACGATTTACGTACGCGAGCGCTTCTTCTAAGGGCGGCGGCGGATTAACCGGGGACTCATCCTCGTCGCGTAAGGTCTCAGCATCAGCCTCACGGGCCAAAAGAAGCCCGGAGGCCGAAGCAGGGAGCTTACAGAATGAGCACGAGCCCATTGCGGATCGTTCATTGCGTCCGCTCGCCCATCGGCGGGATCTTTCGGCATATTCACGACCTGGCGATCGCCCAGTCGCAGGCCGGCCATGCCGTCGGCGTGATCTGCGACTCTTCCTCCGGCAGCGACTTCGACAACGCTTTCGTCGACCGGCTGCGACCGCACCTAGCGCTCGGCGTCGCGCGCTTTCCCATGCAGCGCAGCCTGGCGCTGCAGGACCTCGCGGCGGCTTTCCGCCTCTACCGCTATGTCAAGGACCTGAAGCCTGACATCGTGCACGGTCATGGCGCCAAGGGTGGCGCCTACATGCGCGCCATCGGCACGCTCCTGCGCCTGCAGGGCCGCGACGTGACACGCATCTACTGCCCGCACGGCGGCAGCCTGCATTACGATCCCAACCGGCTCGAGGGCCGCGTCTATCATGCACTGGAGCGGCTCCAGGCGCATTTCACCGACGGCCTGATCTTCGTTTCCGACTACGAATACGCCGCCTACGAGACCAAGGTCGGCCACCCGAGGATCCCGGCGCGGGTGGTCTACAACGGCCTGCAGCCGAGCGAGTTCATGCCCGTGCAGCCGGACGAGGACGCGCGCGACTTCCTCTACATCGGCATGCTGCGCGACCTGAAGGGGCCGGACCTGTTCATCGAGGCGCTCTACAACCTCCGGCTCAGGACCGGACAGGCACCGAGCGCGCATATCGTCGGCGAGGGACCCGACCGGGCGAAATACGAGCAGAAGGTGAAGGACCTAGGACTGACCGGCGCCGTCACCTTCCACGGCGCCTTGCCAGCCCGCCAGGCCTTCAGGATGGGACGCTGCGTGGTCGTGCCGTCGCGGGCGGAAGCCATGCCCTACATCGTGCTGGAGACGGTCGCCGCCCAGGTGCCGCTGATCGCCACCCGCGTCGGCGGCATCCCGGAGATCTTCGGCCGTTATGCCTCGCGCCTCGTCGAGGCCGGCGACGTCGACAAGCTGACCGCGGCTATGGAGGGCGCCCTCGCCGACCCCCAGGCCATGCGCAGCTTCGCCAAGAGCCTGCGCACCTGCCTCGCCGAGACCTTCTCGGTCGACCTCATGTCCGACCGCATCACCGCCTTGTACCGGCAGCTGCGCGGCCAGGACATCGCGGGGAGCGAGGTCACGGCCCAGCCAGCGGCCAGCGCAGGCATGCCGGACCCGCAAACCGTTTACGCCAGCTCGAGCAACCCGTGATGGCCACACTCGCCCAGTCGTCCATTTCCCCCGCGCCGCCTCCCGAAGCCGAAGACGCGGCCAGCCTGCGCCGACGCCTGGCGGAGGAATTGCGTCGAGGCACCGAAGGTCCCGGCGCCTCCTCCGGCGCACCCAAGGCCGACCTGTCGCCCGAGGCGACCGCCATTGCCGACAGTCTGCGTACGGACGGCGTGTCGCTGCCGGTGCTGGAGGGCTCGGTACGCCTGATCGACGGCGCCCTCGTGCTGGCCACCGGCCTCGCCGCCCTGGCCGCCACCGTGGGCCTCGACGGCCTGTCTCCCCTCTCGGGCGGCCTGCTCGCAGCCTCGGTCCTGTTCGCACTGGCCTTCTTCCAGGCCTTCGACTGCTACCAGGTGTCGGTCATGCGCGCCGTGTTCGCCCAGGTCGGACGCATCGCCAGCGGCTGGACGCTGGTGTTCGCCATGGTCGCCATCGCCCTCGTCACCACCCCGCTCGGCGAGAGCATCGCCAGTCCCTGGCTCGGCCTGTGGTATGCTGGCGGCCTCGTCACCCTCGCCGCCGCGCGCCTGCTGGTCTCCCGCCGGATCCGCACCTGGATGGCGCAGGGCCGGCTGGAGCGGCGGGCGGTGATCGTCGGCGGCGGTTCGGCAGCAGCCGACCTGATCCACGAGCTCGAATCCCAGCCCGACAACGACATCCGCATCTGCGGCATCTTCGACGACCGCGCCAGCGACCGCTCGCCGCCCGTCGTCGCCGGCTATCCCAAGCTCGGCAACATCGACGCCCTGGTCGAATTCGCCCGGCTCGCCCGCATCGACATGCTGATCGTCTGCATTCCGGTGCGGGCCGAACAGCGGGTGCTGGAACTGCTGCGCAAGCTGTGGGTGCTGCCGATCGACATCCGCCTGTCGGCGCATACCGACAAGCTGCGCTTCCGCAGCCGCGCCTCGTCCTTCATCGGCACGGTGCCGTTCATCGACGTGGTCGAGAAACCGATCACCAACTGGGACATGGTCGCCAAGCGGGTGTTCGACATCGTCTTCGCCAGCGCGGCGCTGGTCGCCCTGTCGCCCGTCATGCTGGCGACCGCACTCGCCATCAAGCTCGACAGCCGCGGCCCGGTGCTGTTCCGCCAGAAGCGCTACGGCTTCAACAACGAGATCATCGAGGTGCTGAAGTTCCGCTCGATGTATCACGAGATGGCCGACCCGGACGCCAAGCGCGTCGTCACCAAGGGCGATCCGCGGGTCACCCGCGTCGGCCGGTTCATCCGCCGCGCCTCCATCGACGAACTGCCGCAGCTGTTCAACGTGCTGAGCGGCGAACTGTCCCTGGTCGGGCCTCGGCCGCACGCGGTCAACGCGCACACCGACAACAAGACCTGGGACGAGGTGGTCTACGGCTACTACGCCCGCCACAAGGTCAAGCCCGGCGTCACCGGCTGGGCGCAGATCAACGGCTGGCGCGGCGAGGTCGACACGCCGGAGAAGATCCAGAAGCGCGTCGAATGCGACCTCTACTACATCGAGAACTGGTCGATCCCGTTCGACCTCTACATTCTCGTCATGACGCCGATCCGCCTGCTCAACACGGAGAACGCGTATTGAGCACCCTGATCGCAGGCGCCGGTCGGCCGATCCCAGCCCGGCAGGGCCTGCTGGTCAGCGCCGGCAGCCTCGGCGACGCGGCGCTGTGGCTCGCCGCCTTCCTCGGCGGCTTCGTCATCCGCGAGCCGGCGCCCTACGAACTCTACATGGCCGGCCTGCTCGTCGTATGGCTCGCCTGCGGCCTGAAGCTGCGTCCGCAATTCGGCCCGCTGATCGTCATGATGATGCTGTTCATCGCCGGCGGCATCGCCTCGGTGCCCTTCGCCCGCGATCTGCCGACGGCGATCATCTACATGGCCGTCTCGGCCTTCCTGGCCGCCACCGCGATCTTCTATGCCGCGATCCTGGCGGAGCGGCCGGAGCGCACGCGCGTCATCGAAAGAGCCTATATCGCCAGCGCGACGCTGTCGGCGCTGATCGGCATCGTCGGTTATTTTCACCTGCTGCCGGGCAGCGACTTCTTCACCCTCTACGGCCGCGCGCGCGGCACCTTCGAGGATCCGAACGTGTTCGGCCCGTTCCTGGTGCTGCCGGCCGTGCTCCTGATCCAGCGCCTGCTCGGCAGCCCGTTCGCCCGCAACCTCTCGGCGCTGATGCTGCTGCCGATCCTGGTGCTCGGCGTGTTCCTCAGCTTCTCGCGCGGCGCCTGGGCGATGCTCGCCATCGCCGCACTCGTGCTTTACCTGTTGCAGCTGGTGAGCGAGCGCCGGCCTGCCGCCCGCCTGCGCCTGGTCCTGATCGGCGTCGCCGGCGTCGTCGCGGTCGCAGGGCTGCTGGCGGTCGCGCTGTCGATCGAAAGCGTCGCCGACATGTTCCAGCAGCGCGCCAAGCTGGTGCAGGACTACGACGGCGCCCGGCTCGGCCGCTTCGCCCGCTACTCGCTCGGCTTCGGCATGGTGATGGAACATCCGCTCGGCCTCGGCCCGCTGGAGTTCAACAAGTACTTCCCCGAGGACGAGCACAACGTCTACCTGAAGGCCTTCACCACCTACGGCTGGCTCGGCGGCACGACCTATCTGTTCCTGGTGGTGTGGACGCTCGCCGCCTTCGTGCCGGTACTGTTCAAGGCGCGCCCCTGGACGCCCTTCGCCCGCTGCGTCTTCGCCGTGCTGCTGGCGCACATGATCATGAGCGCGATCATCGACACCGACCACTGGCGCCATTTCTACATGCTTTACGGCCTTGCCTGGGGCCTGATCGCCGCCGACAGGATGAGTCTCGCCAACAGATCTGTGGACCGGCACGCACGGCAAACCTTGCGCCCGGCAATCGAACCGGATAAGAGGGGCGCAGTCGGGCAGTAGCGCAGCCTGGTAGCGCACTTGACTGGGGGTCAAGGGGTCGTCGGTTCAAATCCGGCCTGCCCGACCAAAACTCCCCAAACGCTTGAAATAACGTGCTTTTAAATGGTCGGAGCGTCTCGCTTCCGGTGCGCTCAGCGTGCCTGGTCGAGCAGGCGCTTGCACTCGAGCAGCTCGAACAGCGTCGCCTGCAGCCGGCGGATGTCATCCTTCGACAAGGTGCCCGGCTCGCTCGCCTGTTCCGCCTTTTCCCCCCTCAAACGGTCGATGAACCGGAAGCCCTTTCCATGCGCCGGGGCCGCAGCGCGGGTCTGGCCTTCGGCCAGAACGCCCCTCGGCAAGGCTTCCGGCTCCTGGACCGGAGCATCCTGCGAACCGGGGTCGTGATCCTGGTACTGCGGCTCGACAACGGCCGGACGGCGTGCGGCGGGTGCCGGCGCCGCGTCCGCCTCCAGCAGCTTATGGGCGACGGCGACGGGCATGGCGTCCTCGCGCCAGATCTGCATGACGAAGCGCGGCCCCTGGTCCTTCAGGATGCGCTGCACGCCCTTGATGGTGTAGCCCTCGCCGTAGAGCAGATGGCGGATGCCACGCAGCAGCTCAACGTCGTCAGGCCGGTAGTAGCGCCGGCCGCCGCCGCGCTTGAGCGGCTTGATCTGGGTGAACCGGGTTTCCCAGAACCGCAGAACATGCTGCGGCAGGTCGAGCTCCTCAGCAACCTCGCTGATCGTCCGGAAGGCGTCGGGGCTTTTTTCCAGGGAGCTCATACTCGGGTTTTACGGTGGCGGTCAGTCGGCATCGGGAGACGTCAGGGACTCGTTGATCCTCTGCTTGAGGATGTTGCTCGGCTTGAAGACCATGACCCTGCGCGGTGAGATCGGCACTTCCTCGCCCGTCTTGGGATTGCGTCCGATGCGCTCGCCCTTGGAGCGGACGACGAAGGATCCGAAGGAGGACAGCTTGACCGATTCCCCGGTGACGAGACAATCCGAGATCTCGGACAGCACCCGTTCGACCAGCTCGGACGATTCGGTGCGGGACAGTCCGACCTTCTGATAGACCGCCTCGCAGAGGTCGGCCCGCGTGATTGTCCTGCTCCCCATGGCCCCTCCTTGGCCAAGATCATCGATCTGGCTGATTTTGCAATGGAACTTACCGCACGGGGCTACGGTATTGCGTCCTCACAGGCCGGTCAACCTGAACTATGGGTCAAACGGCGATCACGAGGATCTCGCGCCCGCAGTGTGTCGGATTCACCACCGCAGCAGCGCCGAGCCCCAGGTGAAGCCACCGCCCATGGCTTCGAGCAGAACCAGGTCGCCGGTCTTGACGCGCCCGTCGCGCACCGCGCTGTCGAGCGCGAGCGGGATCGAGGCCGCGGAGGTGTTGCCGTGCAGGTCGACGGTGGTGACGACCTTCTCCGGCGCGATGCCGAGCTTCTTGGCGCTGGCGTCGATGATGCGCTTGTTGGCCTGATGGGGAACGAACCAGTCCAGGTCGTCGGCGGACGTGCCGGTGGCGGCGAAGGCGTCCTCGATCACGTCGGTGATCATGCCGACCGCGTGCTTGAACACCTCGCGGCCCTCCATGCGCAGGTGACCGACCGTCTGGGTCGACGACGGCCCGCCGTCGACGTACAGCTTGCACTTGTTGCGGCCGTCGGAGCGCAAATGCGTCGTCAGCACGCCTCGGTCACCGAGAGTGCCGCTGCCTTCCCGAGCCTCCAGGACGACCGCCCCCGCCCCGTCGCCGAACAGGACGCAGGTGGTCCGATCGTTCCAGTCGAGGATGCGCGAGAAGGTCTCGGCACCGATGACCAGTGCCCGCTTAGACTGACCGCAGCGCATGAAAGCGTCGGCCGTCGCCAGCGCATAGACGAACCCGGAGCACACGGCGTGAATGTCGAAGGCCATACCGTGGTAGATGCCAAGGTCGGCCTGCACGCTCACCGCCGTGGCGGGAAAGGTGTTGTCGGGCGTGGCGGTCGCCAGAATGATCGTGTCGATGTCCTGGGCGTCGACCCCCGCGTGCCGGAGCGCGCGCTGCGCCGCCTTGATCGCCAGGTGGGAGGTGAATTCGCCGTCCGCCGCGATATGGCGCTGGCGGATGCCGGTGCGCTGGACGATCCATTCGTCGGTGGTGTCCACCATCCGGGCGAGATCGTCGTTGGTCAGGCACTTTTCGGGGAGGTAGCTGCCGCAGCCAAGAACGGTTGAACGGATGACGCTCACGACTCACCTTCGGTTTGGTCTGCAGGCGTGGCGAACCGCCCGCGATGATAGTGGATCAGATCCTGGGCGATCTTGTGCAGAAGTTCGTTGCGGACCATGTCGTAGGCGAGTCCGATGGCGCTGGCAAAGCCCTCCGCGTCGGTGCCGCCGTGGCTCTTGATGACGATGCCGTTGAGCCCGAGAAACACGCCGCCGTTGACCTTGCGCGGGTCCATCTTCTCGCGCAACCGGTCGAAGGCGCTCCTGGCGAGCAGATAGCCCAGCCGGGCCATGAGCGTGCGCTGCATCGCCGAGCGCAGGTAGCCGCCAATCTGCTTGGCGGTGCCTTCCGCGGTCTTGAGCGCGATGTTGCCCGCGAAGCCCTCGGTGACGACCACGTCGACGGTGCCCTTGCCGAGGTCATCGCCCTCGACGAAGCCCGCGTAGGTGAAGGAGCGCAGGGGCGTCTCCTTGAGCAGCCGGCCGGCGGTGCGCACCTCCTCCAGGCCCTTGACCTCCTCCACGCCGATATTGAGCAGGCCGACGGTCGGCTTCTCGATACCGAACAGGGCACGCGCCATGGCGCCGCCCAGAATGGCGAAATCGATCAGCTGCTGGGCATCCGCACCGATGGTCGCGCCGACATCGAGCACCACGGACTCGCCGCGCGTCGTCGGCCAGATCGCCGCGATCGCCGGGCGCTCGATATTGGCCATGGTGCGCAGGCAGAACTTGGACATGGCCATCAGCGCGCCGGTGTTGCCGGCTGACACGGCGACGTCGGCGTCGCCCGTCTTCACAGCCTCGATGGACCGCCACATGCTCGAGCGCCAGCGCCCCTGTTTGAGCGCCTGGCTCGGCTTGGCATCCATGGCGACGGAGACGTCGCAATGATGGAAGGTCGAGGCATCGCGCACGCGCGGATATTTCTCGAGCAGCGGCAGGACCACCTTTTCGTGGCCGAACAGGAGGAAGCGCGTGTCGGGATGGCGCAGCAGCGCGATTTCGGCGCCGGGAAGGACGACCTCGGCGCCCGAATCGCCGCCCATGACGTCCAGCGAGATATGTATGGGTTTCGCCATCTATCGGTTCTTGCAATCCATCCGCGCGGCCTCAGGCGCGCAAGCCGGCCGGTCCGGCTAGAGGGAGAACGCCCGGCCGCCTCAGGCGGCCACAGCGGTGGCGAACATAACCGTTTCGCGCCACGAGACAACCGTTTTCGCAGGTCCGGTCCACCACGACCTAGTCCTTGTTCGGCCGCTTCAGCTTTTCCAGCACCTTGAACGGCGACGGGCGCTCCGCCTCGCTGGCCTCCTCGTCCGGCTCCGGGGACTCGAGTTCCGCCCCCGGCCGGCGCGGGAACGGATCGAGCGTCAGTGCCAGATGCTCGCAGATCAGCGCGCCGAGGTCGATGATCCCGTGCTCGATTAGATCCGGAGGTTCGGGCGCTTCCAGATCGATCTCGATCTCTCCCTCTTCGTCGGGCTCGCCGTCACCGGCATCCGGCAGGTAGGCACGTTCGAGCCTCTCGTCGATCCCGGCCTCGAACGGTTCGAGCGTGACGACGCAGACCTGCACGACGCGCGCGCGCAAGCGTCCGCTGACGAAGACCCCGGCCTTGCGCCAGGGCCTTATCTCCAGTTCGGCGGTCAGAGCCGGCAGGGCCTCGAGACCGTAGGCCTCGGCGATCCTGGCACGCTGCGACTCGGTCGGCGCGAGCACCAGGGACTGGCTGCGATTGCCGAGCTTGGCGACGTCGAAACGGTGGCTGTAGGGGAAACCGGCGTCAGTCATGAGTCTCCTGCTCCGGATGATGGGGGATCGGATCGGGCCAGGCCACCTCGCCGCGCCTCAGCGCCTCGACGGGCTGCTGCGCCAGCACCTGGGCGACGGCCATGGCATAGGCTGCCAACGCCCGGGCGGCGGCGGGACTGGACGCCTCGGGAAACACGTTGCGGTCGATCGCGGCAGCGAGCGCGCCAAGCTCTCCGTCGTCCAGGGCCGTGCCATAGGCGGCCGCGCGACCGTAAAACGCCTCGGCCATCTTCTTCACCTTCCTGGGCACGCCGACGTCGCTAACGCCCATCTCGCGCAGCGACCCGTCCATGTCCCGGAAAAACAGGTCGAACACCTTCTGGGCGAACTCGGCCACCTCCCTGCCCTCGCCCTGCAGCCGGCGGAACACCAGGATGGCATGCAGCACGATCATGTCGAACCGGCCGTCGACCGTGTCGGGCACGCCGATGGGCGAATAGAATCCCGGCTGCCGCGCTTGAGCCACGATCGCCCCGTACAGCGCGTATTCGGAGGTCGGCCGGCGGCGGCGGAAAAGGCTGAAAACCATGCGATGCCTCGGTGCGGGTGTGCGCGAGCGGTGTTGCCTTGTGCCCTATCGCAGGTTAGGGACTTTGCCAAGGAACGAAATCCGATACGCGCCGTGCGGTAAAGCCGGTTCAGATGGGACAGGAAACAGTCAATGAAGATGAAGGCACATGCGGTGATGGTCCCGGTCGTCCTCGGCCTGACGCTCGGCGGCTGCTTCACGCAAAGCTACAACCACGGCCACGCGATCTCGCAGGACATGCTCGACCAGATCCAGGTCGGCTCGAGCCGGGAGAACGTGGAACTGGTGCTCGGCTCGCCTTCGACGACCTCGAACATCAGCGGCGACGCCTACTACTACATCTCGCAGGTCGCGCAGACGACTGCCTTCATGGGTTCCAAGATCGTCGAGCAGCGGGTGGTAGCGGTCTATTTCGATGAGGAAGGCTACGTCCGCGACATCGGCCACTACGGCCTGCAGGACGGCAAGGTGTTCGACTTCATCAAGCGCACGACCCGCACCGGCGGCGCGGACTACGGCTTCCTGACCCAGATCCTGCGCGGCGCCACGCGGCCGGGCCTCGGCCTGTAGCCTCTGGCCCCGGCAGGGAATACGCGCCGCGCAAAGCGAACGCCCAAACGAACGCGAGCCCCGCGATCCCGCGGAGGCCCAGCTTGTTCACAAACCTCCAGACGCGTCATCCTGCACGCAGCGAAGCGCATATGCGGGATCGGCGAGCCGGGGGCCTCCGGTCTCCTTCATCGACACCGGAGAGGCTGCGGCTGCGTCAACAAGCGAAGGCCCCCGCGATCCTGCGGGGGCCTTCGCCGTTTTCCGTCGGACGATCAGTGCGCCAGTACCGCGAGCAGCAGCAGCGCGACGATGTTGGTGATCTTGATCATCGGATTGACGGCGGGGCCAGCGGTGTCCTTGTAGGGATCGCCGACCGTGTCGCCGGTGACCGACGCCTTGTGCGCCTCCGAGCCCTTCATGTGGACCACGCCGTCCTTGTCGGTGAAGCCGTCCTCGAAGCTCTTCTTGGCGTTGTCCCAGGCACCGCCGCCGGCGGTCATGGAAATGGCCACGAAGAGGCCGGTGACGATGACACCGAGCAGCATGGCGCCGACCGCCGCGAAGCCCTCGGATTTTCCGGCGATCGCGTAGATGGCGAAATAGGCCACGATCGGCGACAACACCGGCAACAACGAGGGCACGATCATCTCGCGGATTGCGGCCTTGGTCAGCATGTCCACGGCGCGACCGTAATCCGGCTTTTCCGTACCCTGCATGATACCCGGCTTCTCGCGGAACTGCCGGCGCACTTCCTCCACGACCGAACCGGCCGCACGGCCGACCGCGGTCATGGACATGCCGCCGAACAGATACGGCAGCAGGCCGCCGAAGAGGAGGCCGACCACCACGTAGGGGTTGGAGAGCGAGAAGTCGACCGAAACGCCGTCGAAGTAGCTACCCGGCGTGGCATTGGCCGCGAAGAACTTGAGGTCCTCCGTGTAGGCTGCGAAGAGCACCAGCGCACCGAGGCCCGCAGAGCCGATGGCATAGCCCTTGGTCACCGCCTTGGTGGTGTTGCCGACGGCGTCGAGCGCGTCGGTGGTCACCCGCACTTCCTTCGGCAGACCGGCCATTTCGGCGATGCCGCCGGCATTGTCGGTGACCGGGCCGAAGGCGTCGAGCGCGACGACCATGCCTGCCAGCGCCAACATCGTTGTCACCGCGATGGCGATGCCGAACAGGCCGGCCAGATTGAAGGCCGCCAGAATGCCGCCGATGATGATGATCGCCGGCAGGGCGGTCGCCTCGAGCGAAACGGCCAGGCCCTGAATGACGTTGGTGCCGTGGCCGGAAACCGAGGCCTGGGCGATCGAGACCACCGGGCGGAAGCCCGTGCCGGTGTAGTATTCCGTCACCCAGATGATGAGCCCGGTCACGACCAGCCCGACGATGCCGCAGTAGAACAGGCTCGCTCCGGTGAAGGTCAGGCCGCCCGATGTGGTGAATTGCGATCCGAGGCCGAGCCAGAACCAGGTGATCAGGAACAGCGCCACTGCCGACAGCACCGCTGTCGCCACGAAGCCCTTGTAGAGGGCGCCCATGATCGAGTTGTTCGCGCCAAGCTTGACGAAGAACGTGCCGACGATCGAGGTCACGACACAGGCAGCGCCGATCACCAGCGGCAGCAGCATCAGTTTGGATGCCGCATCGCCGACGAAGAAGATCGACGCCAGCACCATGGTGGCGACGACGGTCACGGCATAGGTCTCGAACAGGTCGGCAGCCATGCCCGCACAATCGCCGACGTTGTCGCCGACATTGTCCGCGATGGTCGCCGGGTTGCGCGGATCGTCCTCGGGAATGCCGGCCTCGACCTTGCCGACGAGGTCACCGCCGACGTCGGCCCCCTTGGTGAAGATGCCGCCGCCCAGACGGGCGAAGATAGAGATCAGCGACGCACCGAATCCGAGCGCGACGAGGGCGTCGATGACGACGCGGTCGCTCGGGCTGTAGCCCATGGCTCCAGTGAGAATGGCGAAATAGACCGAGACGCCGAGCAGCGCGAGGCCGGCGACCAGAAGGCCGGTGATAGCGCCCGACTTAAACGCAATGCCGAGACCGGCCGCCAGGCTCTGGCTCGCCGCCTGGGCGGTGCGTACGTTGGCCCGGACCGAGACCATCATGCCGATGAAGCCGGCAGCCCCCGACAGCACGGCTCCGATCAGGAAACCGATGGCGGCACTGCCCGACAGCAACCACCAGGCCAGGAAAAAGACCACGACGCCGACGGCGGCGATGGTGGTGTACTGGCGCATCAGATACGCCTGCGCGCCTTCCTGGATCGCCCCCGCGATCTCGCGCATGCGGGCGGATCCTGCATCGGCCGTCATGACGGACTGGATCGCCCAGACCCCGTAGCCGATGGACAGGAACCCGCAAACGATTACGACAACTAACTCGGTCATAGAACCTCCCAAATGATGCGCAGCCCGGTCTTTTTCTTATTGGGCCAAGTGCTGCAGTGCGGTCTGCACCGTAATATGGAAACAACGCGAAACCAAACCGCACGGTAGCAGCAAGAACGCAGGGGTGGTCAAGGGAGTCTTTTCACAAACGCACAGGGTCGAAAGCGCACTGGCTGCGGCCACCGCGGCTAGGGCGCGCCTTCCCGGCGGTCGTACAGCGCGAGCCAGCCGATCAGCGCAAGACAGACGGCAGAGACCGGGAACACGAGGAGATTGACCGTGCCCCAGC
The DNA here is from genome assembly GCF_000192745.1 of Polymorphum gilvum SL003B-26A1. Classification (NCBI taxonomy): domain Bacteria; kingdom Pseudomonadati; phylum Pseudomonadota; class Alphaproteobacteria; order Rhodobacterales; family Paracoccaceae; genus Polymorphum; species Polymorphum gilvum. The sequence continues at coordinate 2,018,842 of NC_015259.1, read as the reverse complement.
CGAAATTGTGAAGGAGGTGACCGGATGAGAACGAGGCGAAGGCGACGAAGCCGAAGACCAGGAAGTCGTTGAACGCCTGGACCGTGTTGCGTTCCTGCGGCCGGTAGGCGCGCGACAGCATTGCCGTCGCGCCGATGAAGCCGAAGTTCCAGCCCAGGCCGAGCAGCACGAGTGCCACCCAGAAGTGCATGACTTCGACGCCCATCAACGCGACCACCGCGCAGCCGGCAAGCAAGGCCAGGCCGACGATCACAATCCGCGCCGCGCCGTAGCGGGCGATCAACGATCCGGTGAAGAAACTCGGCCCGAACATGGCCAGCACGTGCCACTGGATCGCCAGCGCGGCATCGGTCTGCGTCAGGCCGCAGCCGATCATGGCCAGTGGCGTGGCCGTCATCACCAGGCTCATGAGCGCGTAGGAACACACGCCGCACGCCGCCGCGACGATGAATACCGGCTGGCGCACGATCACCGACAGCGGCCGGCCGATCGCCGCACCGGACGCGGCGCGTGCCGGCGGCGGCACGCGCAGGAAGAACAGCACCACCAGCGCGGCAAGGGACAGGCCTGCCAGCGCCAGATACGTGCCGGCGAACAGGATCGGCGCGAACAAGTCCTTGGTCGCGATCACAGTCTGCGGGCCGACGATGCCGGCCAGCACGCCGCCGGCAAGAACCCAGGAGATCGCCTTGGGCTTGAATGTCTCGCTCGCGGTGTCGGCCGCCGCGAAGCGGAACTGTTGAACGAAAGCGCCGACAAAGCCGGTGCCGGCACAGCCGAGGATGAACAGGGGAAAATTGCCGTCCAGGACCGCGTAGGCGGAAAGCAGGGCCGCGGCGATGCCGAAAGCGGAGGCGCCCATGAAACCGGCGCGCCGGCCATAGCGGCGCATGATCGCACCCGCCGGCAGGGTGCCGATCGCGGTGCCGAGGACCATGAAGGAAACCGGCAGCGTCGCAAGCGACTTGTCGGCACCGAGCAGGCTGTTGCCGACAAGCGACGCCGTCGCGATCACGATCGAAGCCGAGGCGCCGCCGAGCGCCTGGGCAAGCGCCAGCAGCACGGCGTTGCGTTTGGCAAGCCGGTTGTCCACGAATTCCGCACCGGCGCCGCCGACTGCACTCATTGACCTATCCTCGATCTCCCTCCTGCGGGCGAGCCGTCCTACTGGACTGCCGCGACGGGTGGAGCAGCTAGAAGTGACGGAAGCCGCCCCCGTCCGAAACCTGGACGGGCCGTCCGCCCTGCGTGAACGTCAGCCGACCGCCACCTTCGGCAACCTCGCCGATGCAACTGACCGCAACGCCGGCGTCGGCCGCGGCGGCGACAAATCCGTCGCAGGCCTGCGGCGGAACGCAGGCGAGGATCTCGTAGTCGTCTCCGCCGGTCAGGCAGGCGAGCCCGAGACCGGGATCCTGCGCTCGCACCCCGCGGGCGGCCGGCGAGAACGGCACGAGATCGACGTCGATGACGCCGTCGACACGGGATTCCCGGCAGACGTGACCGGCATCGGCGGCAAGGCCGTCGGAGACGTCGATCGAGGCGCTGGCGTGATCGAGGATGGCGGCGGCAAGTGCCGTGCGCGGCTCGGGCCACAGATAGCGGCGCAGCAGGTGTTCCCGCTCCTGCGCGGCAAGTCCGAGTCGGTCGGCAAGCCCGGGATCCAAGCGCAGGCGCAGGCCGAGGGCCGCGTCGCCGATCGTGCCGGTGACGAAGATCCGGTCTCCGGGCCTGGCGCCGTTGCGCCGCACCGTCCGCCCGGCAGGCACCTCGCCGATCGCGGTGACCGACACCACAAGGCCTGCTCCCGAGCGGATCGTGTCTCCGCCATAGAGGGACAGGCCGAAGCGCGCCTGGTCGGCGGCAAGGCCGGCCGAAAAGGCCGCAAGCCAGTCCTCGGTCCAGTCGTCTTGCAGCGCCAGTCCGAGCAGGTAGGCCCGAGGCCGGGCGCCCTTTGCGGCAAGGTCGGACAGGTTCACCCGCAGCGCCTTGGCGGCGATGCTGTCGGGCGGATCACCCGGAAAGAAATGGACCCCGGCGGCGAGCATGTCCTTGGTCAGGACCAGATCGGTGCCCGGTGACGGCGTGAGCGCGGCTGCGTCGTCGGTCAGGGCAAGACAGCCCGGATCGGTGGCAAGCGGCGCGAAATAGCGCGCGATCAGGTCGAATTCATGCGGCCTGTCGGCGACCATCGTCAGCCCTCGCCGGTACCGTCCTTGGCCGCGAACTCGCCCGTGCGCAATTCATGCGCGAGACGGTCGAGCACACCGTTGACCAGACGCGGTTCGTCCTCGGCGTAGAAGGCCTTTGCGACGTCGATGTATTCGGAGATGATGACGCGGGCCGGAACGTCGCGTCGACGCAGCAACTCGTAGGCGCCCGCACGCAGGATCGCGCGCAGCAGGCTGTCGATCCGCCGCAGCGGCCAGTCCTCGACCAGTGCGGTGTGGATGAACGGATCGAGCTTTCGCTGTTCCTCCACCACACCCTTGACGACGTCCTTGAACCAGAGTTCGTCGGCCTCGCGGTACTGCGCGCCGTCGAGCTCCTTGCCGAGCCGGAAGGCTGTGAATTCATTGACGACATCGGTCAGCGAAGCACCGCCTATGTCCATCTGGTAGAGCGCCTGGACGGCGCCGAGCCGGGCCGCGCCGCGCTTGTTCGCCGGACGGGCGTCTCGGCCCCCTTCATGTGCGACCTTGTCGGTCATGTCCGTTCAGACTCCAAGCCTTTCCCGCAGGCGGATCATGTCGAGCGCCGCCTTGGCCGCAAAACCGCCTTTGTCCTTCTGGTCGGGACGGGCCCTGGCCCAGGCCTGGTCGCCGTTCTCGACCGTCAGAATGCCGTTGCCGAGCGCGAGGTCGGCATCGATCACCAGGTTCATCACCGCGCGCGCCGACTCGTTGGCGACGATGTCGTAGTGCGAGGTCTCGCCCCGGATCACGCAGCCGAGCAACACGAAGCCGTCATAGATCACGCCCTCGTTCTCCATGGCGGTCAGTACCATCGAGAGCGCAGCCGGGATCTCCAGAACTCCCGGCACGAACAGCCGTTCGTAGGTGGCGCCGGCATCTTCCAGCACACGGGACGCGCCCTGGAACAGCGCGTCGGCGATGTCGGCGTAGAAGCGGGCTTCGATGATCAGAACGTGCGGCGCGGAGCTCATGGGATCGGTCGTCTTTCTTCGAGAGGGCCGGGTCAGGAACCACGCCCGTCCGGATTTGTCCAGTGCTTATGCCGGCGGAGCCGGGCGGTCAGGCATGGTACTCGGCGAGGCGCGCAGCATAGCGCGCCATCATGTCAACTTCAAGGTTCACGCGGTCGCCCGCGTGCCGTTCCGCCCAGGTCGTGACTTGCAGCGTATGGGGGATGAGGAACACCGAGAAGCTGTCGCCCTCAACCTCATTGACCGTCAGCGAGGTGCCGTCCAAAGCGACCGAGCCCTTGCGGGCGATGAACCGGGCGAGGCCGGCGGGGGCCTCGAAGCGGAAATAGACCGACTCCGGATGGTCGCGCCGCTCCAGAATTGTGGCCGTACCATCGACATGGCCGAGCACCAGATGCCCGCCCAGTTCGGCGCCGAGCATCAGCGACCGCTCCAGATTGAGCCGCATGCCCGCCGTCCAGTCGCTGACCGTGGTCAGGCGCAAGGTCTCGGCGCCCGATTCGACCTCGAACCAGTTGACGCCGCCGGTGCGGCCCTTGGCGGTCACCGTGTGGCAGGGACCGCCGCAGGCGATCGAGGCGCCGATGTCGATCGTGTCGGGATCGTAAGCCGTTGCGATTCTCGTGCGCCTCCCGGCCGGAATGGACTCGACGCGAAGGATCGTTCCGACGTCGGTGACGATACCGGTGAACATGTCAGGCCTCCTTTCGGCGGTAGCGGACATAATGGTCCTCGCCCCAGATCCCGGTCTCCACCACATGAAACCGGCCTGTGCCCGCCAACGCGTCGGCTCCCTCCGCGCCGAACGGCAGGACGCCGCCGGCGCCGAGCGACGCCGGCCCATGGACCAGCCAGGCCTCATCGACCATGTCGGCGCGCAGGAACGCTGCGGCGACCCGGGAGCCGCCTTCGACCATCACGCGGGTGATGCCGCGGGCGGACAGCGCGGTCAGCGCGACGAGCGGATCGATCCCCTCCGGTCCGGCCGGAACGCGGATAATGAGGACGCCGGCACGGGCGAGAGCGCCGAGCCGGTCCGGGTCGGCGGCGTTGGCGACGACGGCCCACACGGGGACCTCGGCGGCGCTGCGCACCAGCCGGCTGCCGAGCGGCAGGCGCGCGTTCGGATCGAGGACGACGCGCACGGGCGAGCGGCCCTCAAGGCCGGGAAGCCGGCAGGTCAGTTGCGGATCGTCGGCAAGGACGGTGCCGACGCCGACGAGGATGCCGTCGCTCCGTGCCCGGATGCCGTGGGCGAAACGCTTGGAAAGCGAGCCGGTGATGGCGATCTGCCCCGCGCCGAGCCGACCGATGAAGCCGTCCGCCGACAGCGCCAGCTTGAGCGTGACGGCCGGTCGCTGGGCCAGAACGCGCAGGCTGTGGCCAAGGTGCAGGTCGCGGCACGCGACCGCCTCGACGCCGACCGTCACCGCGATTCCGGCGTCCCTCAGCATGCCGATTCCGCGTCCTGAAACCCTCCTATTGGGGTCCGCAATCCCTATCACAACCCTCCGGACTCCCGCCGACACGAGCGCGGCCGAACACGGCGGCGTGCGGCCGTGGTGGGAACAGGGTTCGAGCGTCACGTAGCAGGTCGCGCCGCGCGCCCTGTCGCCGGCCTGACGCAGGGCGTTGACCTCGGCATGCGGACCGCCGGGAGGCGAGGTCACGCCGCGGCCGACCACGACAGGCGCGCCGCCCGTGTCTGCGACGATCAGCGCGCCGACGGAGGGGTTCGGCCACACCCGGCCGAGGCCGCGACGCGCAAGCGCGACGGCGGCGGCCATGTAGCGGCGGTCGATGTCGCAGACGACGCCCGCCACAGCCGCACCGGATGCCTCCGCACTGCCGGCGCCGGTCACGTTTCCTCCAGCGCCTCGTCGGCCGGGCCACTCAGTTCGCCGAGCAGTGCCTCGAAGTCCTTCGCCTCGCGGAAGTTCTTGTAGACGGAGGCGAAGCGGACATAGGCAACGTCGTCGATGGCTTTCAGGCCTTCCATGACATGAGTGCCGATCGTTTCCGACGTCACCTCGCCCTCGCCGGAGCTTTCCAACTGGCGGACGATGCCGCTGACCATGCGTTCGATGCGCTCCGGGTCGACCGGACGCTTGCGCACCGCGATCTGGACCGAGTGTATCAGCTTGTCGCGGTCGAACGGCACCCGCCGGCCGGAGCGCTTGACGACCATCAGCTCGCGCAGCTGCACGCGCTCGAAGGTCGTGAAGCGACCGCCGCAGGTGGAACAGACCCGCCTGCGCCGGATCGCCGTGTTGTCTTCCGTAGGCCGCGAATCCTTGACCTGGGTCTCGTCGCCGCCGCAGAACGGGCACCGCATGTAGCCTGCTCCTTCGCCTCCCCTGCGGGGTCAGGCCGGGTAGATCGGGAACCGTGCGGTCAAGGCCTCGACCTTGGCCTTGACGGCGGCTTCGACCGCGGCGTTGCCCTCCTCGCTGTTGGCAGCCTTCAGGCCGTCGAGCACCTCGGTGATCAGCAGGCCGATCTCGCGGAATTCGGCCAGACCGAAGCCGCGCGTGGTGCCGGCCGGCGTGCCGAGGCGGACGCCGGAGGTGACGAACGGCTTTTCCGGGTCGAACGGGATGCCATTCTTGTTGCAGGTGATATTGGCCCGACCAAGCGCCGCCTCAGCCTTCTTGCCGGTGGCGTTCTTCGGACGCAGGTCGACCAGCATGAGATGATTGTCAGTGCCGCCGGAGACGATGTCCAGCCCCTGCTCCTTCAGGGTCTGGGCCAGCGCCTTGGCATTGGCGACGACATCAGCGGCATAGGTCTTGAAGGCGGGCTGCAGCGCCTCGCCGAAAGCGACCGCCTTTGCGGCGATGACATGCATCAGCGGGCCGCCCTGCAGCCCGGGGAACACCGCCGAATTGACCTTCTTGGCAAGGTCCTCGTCGTTGGTCAGGATCATGCCGCCGCGCGGGCCGCGGAGCGACTTGTGTGTCGTCGTGGTCACGACGTGGGCGTGGGGGATCGGCGAGGGATGCACGCCGCCGGCGACGAGACCGGCGATATGAGCCATGTCGACCATCAGCCAGGCGCCGACCGCGTCGGCGATCTCGCGGAACCTTTTCCAGTCCCAGATGCGCGAATAGGCCGTGCCGCCGGCGATGATCAGCTTCGGCTTGTGGACATGGGCGAGACGCTCGATCTCGTCCATGTCGAGCAGGTGATCGTCCTTGCGCACGCCGTAGGAGACGACGTTGAACCACTTGCCGGACATGTTGACCGACGAACCGTGGGTCAGGTGACCGCCGGAATTCAGATCGAGGCCCATGAAGGTGTCGCCCGGCTGCAGCAGGGCGAGGAACACCGCCTGGTTCATCTGCGAGCCGGAGTTTGGCTGGACATTGGCGAAAGCGCAGCCGAACAGCGTCTTGGCCCGCTCGATGGCGAGATTCTCGACGATGTCGACATACTGGCAGCCGCCATAGTAGCGCCGGCCGGGATAGCCTTCGGCATACTTGTTGGTCAGGACCGAGCCCTGCGCCTCAAGCACCGCCTTGGAGACGATGTTTTCGGACGCGATCAGTTCGATCTCGTGCTGCTGGCGTCCGGTTTCCTTCCGGATGGCGTCGAAGACGTCCGGATCGGCCTCGGCGAGGCCGCGGGTGAAGAAACCGGAAAAGGTCGACTGGCCGGCCGAGATATCCGTCATCGACATGGCATGGTCCTTCTTGGCGATTGTCGCGTGGTCCAAGGGGCACGTCCGATCCGGTCGCATGCCGCACGCGGCGACGATTCCGGGACGTCCCGATTTCGAGGGTCAGCACTTAACATAGAGAACCGGGCGAACCAAGTGCCAGCGCGCCGCATGCGCGGCAGGTGTCCCGCCTTGCCCAACCCGGAGGGCACCAAGGGCCCGTCATGGCTCGCCAAGGTCCGCCAGGCGGCGGTTCAGCTTGCGCAGCGCCAGCGCCTTGAGATCGGCGGCTGCCGCGCTGGACGGCCCCATCACCGAGACCTCGACGCCGGTCGCCGCATCGATGGCCGTCACCTTCACCTGCCGGCCCACCGGCAGGAACTCCAGATAGACCTCGCCGTCCGGCCTCCCCTGCCCGCTCATCCGTCCCTCGTACCTGCCAAGCGCTGCCATACTGAGCCCGACTCCGGACGTCGGCGCAAGTCCCCGACGCCTCCACCGCTGCCGAGCGCAACGAAAAAGGGACCGGACTCGGTCCGATCCCTCGATACTTCGTGCCGACCGGCGACCTCAGCGATAGGCCGGCAGCAGATCCGCGACCTCGTTGGCATAGAGGCCGTCGCGGTTGTAGATGTCGTCGCGGAAGTGGACGATGCCCTCGTCGGTCGACCAGGCGGTCACGTAGGTCATGTACAGCGGCACCTGCGTCTTCAGCTTGACGTCCTCGCGCACACCCATGCGGATGGTCTCGTCCACGCGGGCCCGGCTCCAGTCCGGCGTGGTCGATTCCAGCATCCAGGTGACGAGTTCGCGCACGTTCTGCACCCGCACACAGCCCGACGAATGGAACCGGTAGTCGCTGCCGAACAGCGACTTGGACGGCGTGTCGTGCAGGTAGACCTGGTGCTGGTTGTGGAAGTTGATGCGCACGCTGCCCAGCGAATTGATGTCGCCCGGCTCCTGACGGAACTGGTACTGGGTCGCCTCGTCGGTGTTCCAGTCGATCTGCTGCCAGCTGAGCTCGTTGTTCTTCCAGTCGAAGATGCGGATCTTGTTCTTCGCCAGGTACTCCGGATCCTCCTTCATCTTCGGGATCAGGTCCTTGCGGATGATGGAGACCGGCACGGTCCAGTAGGGATTGAAGTTCAGCTCGTAGATCTTGCTGTTCAGGATCGGCGTCTGGCGATCGATCTTGCCGACCACCGCGGTGTGGCGCGAGCGCACGCGGCCGTTCTCGACCGCCTCGATCTCGGCCGCCGGGATATTGACCATGACATAACGATCGCCGAGGAAGCCCGACATGGAGCGCAACCGGACGAGGTTGGTCTCGAGTTGCTGCAGGCGGACCTCCGCCGGCACGTTGAGGGCAACGACCGTGGTCTGGCCCACCACGCCGTCGGGGATCAGCCCGTGACGGACCTGAAAGCGGCGTACGGCGGCATCAACGTAGGAATCGAAGGTATCGGACAGGCCGGCTGTCTGCTCCAGATCGCCGGAGGCAATCAGGCGGCGGCGAAGAGCGACGACGCTCGCGTCCTGGGCGCCGATGCGCAAGCCGTGGCGGCTGGACTGCACCTTGCCCCAGCCGCCCTGCTGGACGATGAACTGGTAGCGGTTGATCGCCGCGGCGAGATAGTCCGCGGTCTCGGGCGACAGGGTCGGCTTGGACGACTTGATCGCTTCGAGGCTTTCCATCGTGGCGTCGAAACGGTCTTCCCATTCGATGCGCTGGTTGTACTGGCGCAGGGCCTCGAGCGGCGAGGCCGTCACCGATTGGACGCCGGCTCCGATTCCGAACCCGGCGAGCGCCAGGGCCACAGCCGCCTTCGCGGAAGTCAGGCTCTTTTCTCGAACGACACGATTGCGCAAAACCACCAGTTCAACTCCTTCGACCCGCCCGCTCCGCCGGGGAATGCCATTCGATACCACGCCCATGCTTAACAAACTGCAGCGTCGGGCGTTCCCGATGCGCCGGCCTGCGTCCGACGCGGCATCACGCACCGCCACACACGCGCACGCGGCGCAGAGCGACGGCACCTTTCATCGGGGAAATAGTCAGGCGTTTATGGCTTAAACATGTCCGGGCGCAGCCAATCCTGCGCTGCACAAACAGAAAACGCCGCCTCGGGCGGAGGCGGCGTTTTCGCGCGAAGCGGCCTGCGGCCGGCTCAGAGCCGGTACAGGATCTGGTCGGTCCAGAAGCGTTCCAGCCGTCGCAGCGACTTGTTGAGCTGAGCGAAGTCGTCGGCGCCGATCTCGCCGACCTGCTCGACCGACAGGATGTGGCGTTCGTAGAGGTCGTTGACGATGCGCGCGACTTCCTGGCCCTTGGCCGTCAGGCTGACGCGCACCGAACGGCGGTCCATGCGCGAGCGCTGGTGATGGATATAGCCGGTCTCGACGAGCTTCTTGAGATTGTAGGAGACGTTCGAGCCGAGATAGTAGCCGCGGGTACGCAGCTCGCCAGCCGTCAGTTCGGCGTCGCCGATGTTGAACAGCAGCAGGGCCTGCACGCTGTTCACGTCGGACCGGCCCATGCGGTCGAACTCGTCCTTGATAACATCAAGCAGACGTCGGTGGAGTCTTTCGACGAGAGTCAGCGCTTCGAGGTACAACGGCTTGATGTCCGCGTCCTCCTCGGCCTGAACCACTACATCGACAGCCCTGGTTGCTGTGATCATTAGTTTGCGCCTCTTTTTCTACCAGTCTTCGGGTGGATATTTTCCCACCTTGAGACCGATCCTACAGAGGCGTTTCTAAAATCCGCTTAAGAGACACGCTGAATTATCTCTTAAAAATTCGACGAGAGGTTGCAGCACACCGTTAAGTCTTCGGTTACGACTGACCACGCAGGAAGCGGACGATCCCGGAGAAGTCCACATCCGCATTGCCGGCGTTGCAGAACAGGTTGTAGAGCGTCGACGCCTGTGCGCCGAGCGGCGTCGAGGCGCCGCTGGACTGGGCCGCCTCCTGGGCGAGCTTCAGGTCCTTCAACATCATCTGCGCTGCGAAGCCGGGCTGGTAGTCGCGGTTGGCCGGCGAGCTCGGCACCGGACCGGGCACCGGACAGTAGGTCGTCAGCGACCAGCACTGGCCCGAGGCGGTGGACGAGATGTCGAACAGCTTCTGGGCGTCGAGGCCGAGGCGCTCGGCCAGCACGAAGGCCTCGCTGACTGCGATCATCGAAATGCCGAGGATCATGTTGTTGCAGATCTTGGCGGCCTGGCCGGTTCCCGAGCCGCCGGCATGGACGATCGTCTTGCCCATGGCCTGAAGGAAGGGTCTGGCGCGCTCGAAGGCCTCGGCCTCGCCGCCGACCATGAAGGTGAGCGTGCCGGCCGTCGCACCGCCCACCCCGCCGGACACCGGCGCGTCGATCATCGCCATGCCGGCTTCGGCGGCGGCGTGGGCGACCGCGCGGGCGCTGTCGACGTCGATAGTGGAACTGTCGATCAGCAGCGTGCCCGGCCGGGCGTTTTCCAGGATCCCGTCGGGTCCGGTGTAGACGGCGCGCACATGCTTGCCGGCGGGCAGCATGGTCACCACCACGTCGGCCCTGTAGACCGCCTCGGCGACGTTGTCGGCAGGCGTGCCGCCGACCTCCTTCAGACGGTCACGCGCAGCCTGGGACAGGTCGAAGCCGGTGACGGCATGACCCGCCGAGATCAGATTGGCCGCCATCGGCCCACCCATGTTGCCGAGACCGACAAATCCGATTGACGCCATGACAGGTTCCTCCCGAACGCGCCGGAGCCGTGAGCGGCCCTGCGGCTGACTGTGCTTGCCCGTTGTCAGGTCGACCTGTTCTCCCGCTCCATCAGGTAGAGGAGCAGCAGATAGATCGCGATGGTGATCATGTAGAACGAAATCTCGTAGGGCCGGCGGCCGAAGACGTCGGCAAAGGCCGTGTGCATGACGATCTGGCTGAGCGCACGAAACAGCCACATGACGGTGCCCCAAGACACCGCCAGCCACAGGCCGATCGCCGCGACCAGGTCGAGCACGGCGAAGAACACTGTCGCCGTCTGCCATTCGACCGGCATGTCCCAGAACCAAACGCCGCGCCAGGGCATGAAGCCGACGATGCGCGCCCAGTGGATGATGCCGCCGCCGAGCAGCAGCAGCGCAATGAGGCGCAGGTACCAGATGAGAATGCCGCCCCAGGGCGGGCGGTTCTTGATCAGGTCCTGGAAGGTGACGATCATGGCGGGCCTTCTCGGGCAAGGACGAGGTCGCCGCAGGCGGGCTCCTCGAAATACGCCGCGAGCGCCGCGCTGTCCACCGCGTCGAAGGACGAGGGCCGCCAGCGGGGAGCATTGTCCTTGTCAATCAGCACCGCGCGGACGCCCTCGTAGAAGTCGTGTTCCCTGAGGATGCGGTTGACGATCCGGAACTCAAGCCTCATGCAGCCGGCGAAATCGAGATTCCGGCCGCGCCGCATCTGCTCGAAGGCGATGGCGACGCTGGTCGGCGAGCGGGCAGCCAAGGTCTTCAGGGTCGCCACGGCGAAATCGGAGCCGGAGGCCTGCAGGGCAGCGAGGATGCCCGCGAGGCTGTCGCGGGAAAAGGCCGCCTCCATCTCCTCCGCGGTGTCGAGGATCGGCGCCGGGCCGGGATCCGCGGCGAAGGGCGCGAGCGCCGCGTCGACGTCCGCCGCCTCCGCGAGCGCCGTCTCGATGGCGTCGAGGTCGGCCGCGTGCACCGCATGGGTCAGCACGCCGGACCACAGCGCGTCGGCCTGCTTCATGCGTCCGGCGGTCAGCGCGCACCAGATGCCGCTGGCGCGCGGCATGCGCGGCAGGACGTAGGTGCCGCCGACGTCGGGGAAGAAGCCGATACCGGTCTCCGGCATGGCGAAGGTCAGCCGCTCGGTGCCAAGGCGGTGGCTGCCGTGCACCGAGATGCCGACGCCGCCGCCCATGACGATGCCGTCGATCAGGGAGACATAGGGCTTGGAGAACGCCTTGATCTGCGCGTTGAGGCGATATTCCTCGGCGAAGAAGTCGACCTGGTGCGGGTCGCCAGCCTTGCCCATCTCGTAGATCCTGCGGATGTCGCCGCCGGCGCAGAAGGCCTTCCCGCCGGCGCCGCGCACGACGACATGGGCGATGCTGTCGTCACGGGCCCAGGCATCGAGCCGCTCGGCCATCGCCCGCACCATGGCGAGCGTCAGCGCGTTGAGCGCCGCCGACCGGTTCAGGGTGATGAAGCCGGCTCGGCCCCGAATCTCGAAAAGCACCTCGTCGGTCACGGTCTCGCTCCGTCGTGTCTTCGGTGGTCAGCGGCCGATCAGGTCGCGGGCGACGATCAGGCGCATGATCTCGTTGGTGCCTTCCAGGATCTGGTGCACGCGCACGTCGCGCAGGAAACGCTCGATCGGATAGTCGCGCAGGTAGCCGTAGCCGCCATGCATCTGCAGGGCCTCGTTGACCACCGTGAAGCCGACGTCCGTGGCCAGCCGCTTGGCCATGGCGGCGGTGCGCGTCGCCTCCGGCGCCTTCGCATCGACAAGCACGGCGGCCTTGTGCAGCAGCAGGCGAGCGGCCTCCAGTTCGGTCGCCATGTCGGCGAGGCGGAACTGCAGCGCCTGGAACTCGGCGAGCGCGCGACCGAACTGGCGGCGCTCCTTCATGTAGGCGACGGCGCGCTCGAGGCAGGTCTGGGCGGCGCCAAGCGAGCAGGCGCCGATGTTGAGCCGGCCACCGTCGAGGCCGGCCATGGCGATCCTGAAACCCTCGCCTTCCGTCCCGACCAGATTGGCCTTGGGCACGCGGCAATCCTCGAAATTGACCTGCGCGGTCGGCTGGCTCTTCCAGCCGAGCTTGACTTCCTGGGCGCCGAAAGAAAGCCCCGGCGTGCCCTTCTCCACCACCAGACAGGAAATGCCCTTCGGGCCCTCGCCGCCGGTGCGCGCCATGACGACATAGACGTCGGAGGTGCCGCCGCCGGAGATGAACGCCTTGGAGCCGTTGAGGACGTAGTGATCGCCGTCGGCCACCGCCCGGGTGCGCAGGGAGGCCGCATCCGATCCCGACCCCGGTTCGGTCAGGCAATAGCTGGCGAAGGTCGTCATGGCGCAAAGGTCCGGCAGGTATTTCCGCCGCAACTCGTCGCTGCCATAGGTATCGATCATCCACGCCGCCATGTTGTGGATCGAGATGTAGGCGGCGGTCGACGTGCAGCCCTTGGACAGTTCCTCGAAGATCAGAGCCGCGTCCAGTCGAGACAGGCCCGAACCGCCGACGTCGTCGCGCACGTAGATGCCGCCGAAGCCGAGCGCAGCCGCCTTGCGCAGCGTGTCGACGGGGAAGTGACTCTTCTCGTCCCATTCGCGCGCATGGGGTTCCATCTCGTCGCGCGCGAAATCCGCCGCAACCTGTTGAAAGGCGCGCTGTTCCTCGCTCAGCGAAAACTCCACGACCGACCTCCCTGACCCGCTTCTTTGGCCGGGCTTCCCGGCCAGCCGCCCCGGCAGTCCGGCATCCGCTCCTCGCACCGGACCTGACCGTCGCGGATCGGATTAACGCGTTTTGACGTTAACGTCAATTTACGAGGTATTCTATCATCCTTTCGCGGTATTGCGACCATCCGTCCCGCAGGCTGGCGTCCGGCCGCCGCTGTTGCTAGAGTCGCGCCGCGATTTCTCTTGCAGATCAACACGATCAGGACAATGCCATGCGCCCGCCATCCCGCAGCCCGCTCGTCACGCCGCAAACCATGGACGACCTGCTCGGCGGGCGGCGCATGCGCCGCAACCGGCGCGCCGACTGGTCGCGGCGCCTCGTGCGCGAGACGACGCTCGAGGTCGACGACCTGATCTGGCCGATGTTCCTGGTCGACGGCACCGGCGTGCGCCAGGCGGTTCCGTCGATGCCGGGCGTCGAGCGCCTGTCGGTCGACGAGGCCGTGCGCGAGGCCGAATATGCGGCCAGTCTGTCGATCCCGGCTCTCGCCCTGTTTCCCTACACCGATCCGACGCTGCGCGACGCCACCGGCAGCGAGGCGCTCAATCCGCAGAATCTCGTCTGCCGCGCCTGCCGGGCGATCAAGGCGGCGGGGCTGAACATCGGCCTGATCACGGACGTGGCGCTCGACCCCTATACCAGCCACGGCCACGACGGGCTGATGAAGGGCGAGACGATTCTCAACGACGAGACGGTCGACCAGTTGTGCCGGCAGGCCCTCAACCAGGTCGAGGCTGGCGCCGACGTCATTGCGCCCTCCGATATGATGGACGGACGCGTCGGAGCGATCCGCCAGAGTCTCGACGGCGAAGGCCACCGCGACGTGCAGATCATGTCCTATGCCGCCAAGTACGCCTCCGCCTTCTACGGCCCGTTCCGCGACGCGGTCGGCACCAGCAAGACGCTCGTCGGCGACAAGCGCACCTACCAGATGGACCCGGCCAACACCGACGAGGCCCTGCGCGAGGTCGAACTCGACATCGAGGAAGGCGCCGACATGATCATGGTCAAGCCCGGCATGCCCTATCTCGACATCGTCTGGCGGGTGAAGGACGCCTTCCGAGTACCAACCTACGCCTACCAGGTCTCGGGCGAATACGCGATGATCAGCGCGGCGGCGGCCAACGGCTGGCTCGACGGCGAGCGGGCAATGTTGGAAAGCCTGATGGCCTTCAAGCGCGCGGGCGCCGATGGCGTGCTGACCTATTTCGCCCCGAAAGTGGCGGAACTGCTGAAGCGCGGCTGCTGACCACGGCGCCCGCACGCTCCCTCCGCACCGGCCAGAGGCCCGCCATGGCGCTGTCGTCCCTTCCGCCGATCAGCCTCGCCGACATCGAGGACGCCGCTCGTCTCATCGACGGGGCGGTGCTGCGCACGCCCTGCCTGCCGGCGCCCAAGCTATCGGCGCTGACCGGCGCCGACATCGTGGTCAAGTACGAGAACATGCAGGTCACGGGCGCGTTCAAGGAACGTGGCGCGCTGGTCAAGCTGCTGTCCCTGAGCGAGGCCGAGCGCCGGCGTGGGGTCATCGCCATGTCGGCCGGCAACCACGCCCAGGCCGTCGCCTGTCACGCCGGCCGGCTCGGCATTCCCGCCACCATCGTCATGCCGGAGCCGACGCCGTTCGTGAAGATAACCGCGACGCGCGACTACGGCGCCGAGGTCGTGCTTGCCGGTGACACGCTCGCCGAGGCGCGCGCCAGAGCGCAGGCGTTGGCCGACGAACGGGGCCTCGCCTGGGTACATCCCTACGACGATCTCCACGTCATCCGCGGCCAGGGCACCATTGCCCTGGAAATGCTCGCCGAGGCGCCCGACCTCGACACGCTGGTCGTGCCGATCGGCGGCGGCGGATTGATCTCCGGCATTGCCGTCGCGGCCAAGGCGCTGAAGCCGTCGCTGTCGGTGATCGGCGTCGAGGCGAAGCTTTATCCCTCCATGTGGGGAGCGATCCACGGCAAGGACGTCGCCTGCGGCGGCCCGACGATCGCCGAGGGCATCGCCGTCAAGGACGTCGGCACGCTCACGCGCGCAGTCGTCGAGCGGCTGGTCGACGACATCCTGCTCGCCGAAGAAAGCGCCATCGAGCGGGCGATCAACGCCTATCTGACGCTGCAGAAGACCCTGGCGGAGGGGGCCGGTGCCGCGGGCCTTGCCGCGCTGATCGGCGAGCCGGAACGCTTCCGCGGCCGCAGGGTCGGCCTGGTGCTGTGCGGCGGCAACATCGACCCGCGCCTGTTGTCATCGATCGTGATCCGGGAACTCGCCCGCGACGGGCGGCTGGTATCGGTCCGAATCGACACCCCGGACCGACCCGGCGTGCTCGGTGAGATCACCACGCTGATCGGTCGGATGGGTGGCAATGTCGTCGACGTCTCCCACCACCGCCTATTTCTCAACGTGCCGGCCAAGGGCGCCACGCTCGACGTCACCTTCGAGACCTTCGACGCCGCGCATGGCCGAAGGATCGTCGCCGCGCTGGAGGACAAGGGCTACGCTGTGCGCCTGATGGATGTCGCGGAGGCGATCGACTGAGGCCGATTGCGGCGTAGCCGCGCGCTTCCTACATGTGTCGCCGACCGAAGGAGACCGCCGTGACCTACGATACGAGCCTGGGCGAACCGCGACGCGACGCGTTCGATCCTCTCATCCGTCCCGAGTTGTTCGAGGGCGTGCGCACGAAGCGCGTGTTCGCCTTCTGCATCGACGTGCTGGCGATCGCCGTGCTGACCTTCGCGGCCGGCATCCTGGTGTTTTTCCTCGGCATCTTCACCCTCGGCCTCGCCTGGTTCTTCTATGCCTTCCTGTGGCAGGCGGTCGCGCTGATCTACACGGCCTTCACCCTCGGCGGCCGAAACGCGGCGACGCCTGGCATGCGTGCCATGGGCCTCGAAATGCGTCTGTGGTATGGTGCAAGGCCCTATCCGCTGCTCGCCGCCATGCATGCGCTTACGTTCTGGGTGTCGGTCACGCTGCTGACGCCGCTCGTGCTGCTCGTGTCGCTGTTGAGCGACCGCAAGCGGCTGCTGCACGACCTGATCCTCGGCACCCTGGTGGTAAACGCGCCGTCCGCGCGCAACTGATCGCCCGCCCGCAGCTGCGGGCGGTGCCGGATGGCCGGCAACGGCCGCCCCGCCGTGCTTTCGACGCCATTCATTTCCGCGCCGCGATGCACTATGGTGCGATGGCTTGAGGCCATTCGGACAAGTATATGCAACCAATCGATATTCCGATGGCGCTCACCTTTCTGGTGATCGCATCGACAATTGTTCTCTATGCTCTCGAGCGCTTTGCCATTGAGGTCGTTGCGCTCGGTTCCGTCGTCGCCCTTATGGCGATATTCACGCTCTTTCCCGACGGGATCCAGAAGCCGGTAGCCCCGACGGATTTCCTCCAGGGCTTCGCCAATCCTGCGCTCATCACGGTGATCTGCCTGCTGATCATCGGACAGGGACTGTTCCAGACCGACGCCCTCGACAAGCCGGCGCAGTTCATCGTGCGCCTGACACGGGGGCGCACGAGCCTCGCGATCGTTCCCCTGCTCGTCGGCGTCGGCGCCCTGAGCGCGTTCTTGAACAACACGCCGGTCGTGGTGATGTTCCTGCCGATCCTCAGTGCCGTGGCGGCGACGATGGGCATGTCGGCCTCGCGGGTGCTGATGCCACTGTCCTTCATCACCATCCTTGGCGGCATGACCACGCTGATCGGTTCCTCGACCAATCTGCTCGTCGCCGACGTCGCCGCCCAATCGACCGATCTCAGGCTGCAGTTCTTCTCCTTCACGCCGATCGCGTTGCTGGTCGGCAGCACCGGCATCCTGTACGTGCTGTTCGTCATGCCGCGTCTGCTCAAGCCGCGCCAGACCATGGCCGACGAGGTGAAGGGAACCTCCGGCAAGCAGTTCATCGCCCAGATCGAGATCACCTACGGCCATCCGCTGGTCGGCGCGGCCTCGGTGTCGGGCATGTTTCCCGCACTGAAGGACATGACCGTCCGCCTCGTCCAGCGCGGCGAGCAGCCGATCCTGCCCCCCTACGAGAACGTTGTCCTGTCGCCCGGCGACACCGTGATCGTGGCGGCCACCCGCAATGCGCTCGCCCGGGCCCTGTCGCAGCGCCAGCCGATCATGGCTCCGGACGGCGCCGCGCCCGGCGAGGGCAGCGAGCAGCACGCGCCGCTGCCCGGCTCCGTCACCCTGGCCGAAGCCGTCGTCGCGCCGGCCTCGCGGCTGATCGGACGCACGCTGGCGCAATCCGGCTTCCATGCCGAGACCGGATGCGTCGTCATGGGCATCCAGCGGCGCAGCCGCATGCCGCGCATGGCCATGAACGCCATCCGCCTCGAGGCCGGCGACGTCCTGCTGCTGGCCGCGCATCAGCGCGACATCGAGCGACTGCGCGGCAACCGCGATGTCCTGCTGCTCGACTGGTCGACGGCCGAGGTGCCGAGGCGCCGGTTCGCGCCGCGCGCTCTTGTCATCTTCACGCTGGTCGTCGCGGCTGCCGCCAGCGGCCTGGTTCCCATCGTTACCGCCGCCGTCGCCGGCACCTTCGCCATGGTCGTCAGCGGCTGCCTCAACGTGCGACAGGCACTGCGGGCGATCGACAGCCGGATCTTCATGCTGGTCGGGGCCTCCATCGCCGCCGCCACGGCGCTGGAGGGGACCGGCGGCGCCCTCTACATTGCCTCGTCGCTGGTCGATCTGCTCAACGGCCAGAGTCCGGCGATCGTGCTGTCGGCCTTGTTCTTCCTGGTCATGGTGCTGACCAATTTCCTGTCGAACAACGCCGCCGCCGTGCTGTTCACGCCGATTGCCGTCGGCATCGCCAACCAGAGCGGCCTGCCTCCTGAAGCCTTTGTCGTCTGCATCATCCTGGCCGCCAACTGTTCCTTCGCCACCCCGATCGGCTATCAGACCAACCTGATTGTCATGGGCCCGGGTCACTACCGGTTTTCCGACTTCATGTTGGCGGGAACGCCTCTCGCGCTCATTCTTTGGTTGACCTTCTCGGTCGTGGCGCCATGGTATTATGGGTTATAAAAGTTTGGACGCCCCAACCGGACAACGGACGTGACCCGCCACTCGATCGACCACCCGCAGTTCTACCTGACCGCACCCGCACCCTGCCCCTATCTGGACGGCAGGCAGGAAAGGAAGGTGTTCACGCATCTGGTCGGACATCAGGCGGTCGCCATGAACGACATCCTGACCCAGGGCGGCTTCCGGCGCAGCCAGAACATCGCCTACCGACCAGCCTGCGAAGGCTGCCGGGCCTGCGTGTCGATCCGCGTGCGCGTCGACGATTTCGAATGGACCCGGTCGTTCAGGCGCCAGTGGCGCCTCGGCGCCGGCCTGATCGGCGCTGAACTGCCGCCAGCTCCGTCGTCGGAGCAGTACGACCTGTTCAAGAGCTATCTGCAGGCTCGCCACGAGGCAGGCGGCATGGCGGAGATGAGCGTGCTCGACTATGCCATGATGGTCGAGGATACCCATGTCGCGACCATGGTGATCGAGTACCGTCGACGCGGGCCGGACAGTTTCCTCACCCGACGCGGTGACGGCCCCCTCGTGGCCGTGGCCCTGACCGACCGCATGGCGGACGGGCTGTCTATGGTCTATTCCTTCTACGATCCGCAGCGGCGAGACCTTAGCCTCGGCACCTTCATGATCCTCGACCACATCGAGCGCGCGCGGCGCATGCACCTGCCCTACGTCTACCTCGGCTACTGGGTCGATGGCTCGCCCAAGATGGCCTACAAGGAGCGGTTCCGCCCGCAGGAACACCTCGGCCCCGACGGCTGGTCGCTGGCCTGACTTGCTGGCCTGACTTGCTGGCCTGACTTGCGGGCCTCAGTCGCTCGCCCGAAGTCGCTGGTTCAAGACGCCTCCCGGCCCCGCACCGACCTCGAAGCGCCCGTCAAACCAAGGCCGGAAGGGCGTGGGAATGGATGTCCTCGGCGCCGGCGGCGCGGAGGATCCCTGCCGCGCGCTCCTCATGCGCGCCGTCCCTGGCCCGAACCCACAACAGCAGGCCGCCGCGCTGGAGGTGCTGCTCGATCGTCGCGGCATGGGCGTCGCCAAGCATCCCGGCAAGCAGGGCGCCGAAACCTGCCCCGATCCCGCTCGCGATGGCGACCGCGGCGATCGCTGCGGCCAGCGTGCCGCCCGTAGCCACAACAGCGGCAGCTCCGATCATGGCCGGGATGTAGATGAAGCCGCCGAGGATGGCGCCTTCGGCGTCGCCGACGGATTCGGTCGAGACATAGGCCATGGTCGGCACATCCGGCCTGTCCTCGATCTCGCGCACGGACACGACCTTGCCGGCGAATTTTTCGGCGACCGCCGCCTCGCTGGCGAGGATACTGAGGTCTGCCCGGTCGAAGCCGTTGGAGAGCAGATCGTCCACCGCCTGCTCGAGACGTTCCGCAGAATGGAACAGCCCGACCACCTCGGTACGGGTCTGATAGGCCACGGTCTCGCCGACACGGATCGCCGAACGCGGCAAGCCGTGCTGCTTGGTCGGCGCCACGCGCTCTAGGTCGACCCCGTCGGTGAGGCTGTCGAGCGCCGTCAGGATCCGGCCGTGCAGGTCGCCGTTTCCGCCGGGCATCCCTTCCTCGGTGGCGACAGCCGCCTCGGCGACGTCATAGGCCCAGCGCCGCAGGATCTCGATCTTCTGCTCGGAACGCAGGGAAGCGCTCTTCACCACGTCCTCGGGGCACGAAAACTGCGACGCCGCGTCGAGCAGCGCCTTCTCCACGTCGATCGGTCGGTCTAGTCCGCTCATCGTGCATCCTCCCTGCATGATCCGATTTTAGAGAGAGGACACATCGACGGCCTCTCTGCGTTGATCGCGATCAAGATTGCACGCAGCAGCAGGTCAACACCGCAAGATCTATGCGGTCTCGTCGAGGAAGCAGCGCATGTCGGCGAACACGGCGCGGAACATCTCGCGCGTCAGACGGCCAGTGTTGGTGTTGTAGCGGGAGCAATGGTAGCTGTCGAACAGAACCAGGGAGCGCGTGCCGAGGTCGTGCCTTCGACCATGGCCGAAGGCGAAGTCGGCACGCCGGATGTCGAGTGTCGACAGAAAGGTCTCGTGCGCAATGCGCCCGAGCGCCAGCACCGCGCGCAGGCCGGGATACGCGTCGAGGGTGGCAAACAGGAACGACCGACAATTAGCTATCTCGCTGCCGACCGGTTTGTTGGCCGGAGGTACGCAGCGCACGGCATTGGTGATCGCTGCGCCGACGAGCTCCAGCCCGTCGTCCGGGCGCGCCTCGTAACGGCCACGGGCGAAGCCGAAATCCAGCATGGTTTCATAGAGGAGATCGCCGGCATAGTCGCCGGTGAACGGCCGTCCGGTGCGGTTGGCGCCGCGCAGGCCGGGCGCGAGACCGACCACCAGCAGCCGGGGGTCCGGGGCGGCGAAGCTCGGCACCGGCGCATTGAACCAATTGGGAAAGGCACGCTGGTGTTCATGGCGGAACGCTACCAGCCGGGGACACCGGTCGCAGTCGAGCGGCGGATCGCAACGATCCGCCGCCGGCGTGTCCGAGATCAATAGTCCTCGTCCTCGTCGATGTCGCGCTCGCGCTCCGACGGGCGGGACGGTCGGTCGGCCGGATCGCGGCCGACCTTGGCCGCGAGCGTCGCCAGATCGATGAAATGGTCGGCCTGACGGCGCAGGTCGTCTGCGATCATCGGCGGCTGCGTCTGCAGGGTCGACACCACGCTGACCTTGCGCCCCTTGCGTTGCAGGGCTTCGACCAGCGAGCGGAAGTCGCCGTCGCCTGAGAACAGGACTATATGGTCGACATGATCGACGATCTGCATGGCGTCGACCGCCAGTTCGATGTCCATGTTGCCCTTGACCTTGCGGCGCCCGCTCGCGTCGACGAATTCCTTCACCGGCTTGGTGATGACCTTGTAGCCGTTGTAGTCGAGCCAATCGATCAGGGGACGAATGGACGAATACTCCTGATCTTCGATGATTGCCGTATAATAATATGCGCGCAGAAGGTAACCCTTCCCCTGGAATTCCTTGAGGAGCATTTTATAATCAATATCGAAACCGATTGCCTTTGCGGTCGAATAAAGATTCGCGCCATCAATAAACAAAGCGATCTTTTCCCGAGAATCAAACATACTGGCCCGCCTTTCTTTTTATTCGCCAATTTCCGAAACGAAACGGAAGCGTGAGTAGCGTTTCCGGTCTCGCGGCTGTTCTGCGAACAGTTTCAGCGCCGCTTCTTATTTACATGTTCATTTTTGTCTTACACCCGCGCGATCATGATTTTGTGCATTTTTAATGACCGCTTCGATGCCCCTACTACAAGCAGAGGCGTCGTCGCAATCGTAAACATAGAACCGGGCGCCGCGTCGTCTCGTTTTTTCACCCATAATTGCGCAGGCCTGTTCGCGCGGACACGACAAGGGTTGCGCCGTGCCTCGCGGACGCTTATACGCTGGCGGTTCGAGTTCCCTAGACATGGAGACGTCTCATGGCGCGCGTGACCGTCGAGGATTGCATCGACAAGGTCGAAAACCGGTTCGAGCTGGTGCTCCTGGCGGCCCACCGGGCGCGGATGATTTCCAGCGGATCGCCGCTGACCGTCGACCGCGATAACGACAAGAACCCGGTCGTCGCTCTGCGCGAGATCGCCGACCAGACGGTGAGCCCGGAAGATCTCAAGGAAGACCTGATCCACTCGCTGCAGAAATATGTCGAGGTCGACGAGCCCGAGCCGGAGGCCGTGCCGCTGGTTCCCTCCAGCCAGCAGTCCTCGACCCAGGTCAATGCCGTCGACGACGCGAATGTCGAATTCGACCGCATGTCCGAGGAAGACCTGCTGCGCGGCCTGGAAGGTCTTGTCCCGCCGGAGCGTTCGGACGACATTTGATGGGTGCAGCGGGCCCGTCGCATGACCGGGCGGGCCTGGCTGCCGTTCCCCTCCGTCCAGTCCGGCTCCGGCCATGATGCGTCAATACGAACTCGTCGAACGAGTCACCCGCTACAACCCGAATGCCGACGAGGCCTTGCTGAATAAGGCCTACGTCTATGCGATGCAGAAGCATGGCAGCCAGATGCGTGCATCTGGCGACCCCTATTTTTCCCATCCGCTGGAAGTCGCCGCGATCCTGACCGATCTGCGCCTCGACGAGGCCACCATCGCGGTTGCCCTGCTGCATGACACGATCGAAGATACCGATGCCACGCGCTCGGAAATCGACACCGTGTTCGGCGAAGAGATCGGAAAGCTGGTCGAAGGCCTCACGAAGATCAAGCGCCTCGACCTGGTGTCGCAGAAGGCCAAGCAGGCCGAGAATTTCCGCAAGCTGCTGCTGGCCATCGCCGACGACGTCCGCGTCCTCCTGGTCAAGCTTGCCGACCGCCTGCACAACATGCGCACGCTGCAGCACATGCCCGAGCACAAGCGCGGGCGGATCGCCGAGGAGACGATGGAGATCTATGCGCCGCTGGCCGGGCGCATGGGCATGCAGGACATGCGCGAGGAGCTTGAGGACATTGCTTTCCGCACGCTCAACCCCGAAGCTTTCGACACGATCGCCGAGCGGCTCGAGACGCTGCGCGCGCGCAACAAGGGCCTGATCGCCGAGATCGAGGAAACGCTGACGGCGCGGCTGGCCGAGCGCGGCATCGCCGCCATCGTCAAGGGCCGGGAGAAGCGTCCCTACTCGATCTTCCGCAAGATGCAGCAGAAGTCGCTCGGCTTCGAGCAGCTGTCGGACATCTACGGCTTCCGCGTTATCGTCGGCACGGTCGAAGCCTGCTACCGGGTGCTCGGCGTCATCCATACCACCTGGTCGACGGTTCCCGGTCGCTTCAAGGACTATATCTCGACGCCGAAGCAGAACGACTACCGCTCGATCCACACCACCATCGTCGGTCCGAGCCGCCAGCGCGTCGAGCTGCAGATCCGCACCCAGGCGATGGACCGTGTCGCCGAATACGGCATCGCGGCCCATGCGCTTTACAAGGACGGCGAGATGGGCGGCCGCAACATTGCCCGCCTGACTGAGGAAAGCCGGGCCTATGACTGGCTGCGGCGCACCATCGACCTGCTGTCGCAGGGGGACACCCCGGAAGAGTTCCTGGAAAATACCAAGCTCGAACTGTTCCACGATCAGGTGTTCTGCTTCACCCCCAAGGGCCGCCTGATCGCACTGCCGCGCGGAGCCACCCCGATCGACTTCGCCTATGCTGTTCACACCGGTATCGGCAACACCTGCGTCGGGTGCAAGATCAACGGCAAGATCATGCCGCTGGTGACGGAACTTCGCAACGGCGACGAGGTCGAGATCATCCGTTCCCAGGCACAGACGCCGCCGCCTGCCTGGGAATCGATCGCCGTCACCGGCAAGGCGCGCGCTGCGATCCGCCGGGCCACCCGCGAGTCGATCCGCCGCCAGTACGGCGCGCTCGGCGAGCACATCCTCCAGCGCGCCTTCGTACGCGCCAACAAGGTCTATTCGGAAGACCTCCTGGAAGGTTCGCTCGGCCTGCTCGATCAGTCGAGCGTATCCGATCTGCTGGCGGCCGTCGGACGCGGCGAGATCAGCGCCCAGCAGATCGTCAAGGCGGTGCACCCGGACTACCAGGACGAGCGCGCCGGCATCGTCAGGCCGGAGCCCGGCGAGGGCTGGTTCGATCTGGAAAAAGGGGCCGGCCTCAAGTTCCGCATTCCGGTCGCTCAGAGCGAAGACAGTGCCGTCCTACCGATCCGAGGCCTTTCCGGCGACATTCCGGTCACCTTCGCGCCCAACGGCGGCGCCGTGCCCGGCGACCGCATTGTCGGCATCCTGACGCCGTCCGAAGGCCTGACCATCTACCCGATCCAGTCACCGGCACTGAAAGAATTCGACGACCAGAGCGAACGCTGGATCGACGTGCGCTGGGACATCGACATTGACAACCCTGAGCGTTTTCCGGCGCGCATCAGCGTTTCGGCCTTGAACGAACCCGGCTCGCTTGCGACCATCGCCCAGATCATCGGCGATAACGGCGGCAACATCGACAATCTCAAAATGGTGCGCACGGCGCCAGACTTTCACCAGATGCTCATAGATCTGGAAGTATGGGATCTGAAGCATCTCAATCGCATCATCAACCAGCTCCGGGCCAAGCCGAACGTATCGAACGTGTCACGTGTGAACGGCTGAACCGGACGGGAAGGGGAACCAGGGATCCATGACGCGGGACGACGTCCTCTCCATCTTTCGCGACGCCGGGGCGATCCTGGAAGGCCATTTCATCCTGACCTCCGGCCTGCGCAGCCCGGTGTTCCTGCAGAAGGCCCGTGTGTTCATGTACCCGGACAAGACCGAGCGGCTGTGCAAGGCGCTTGCCGAGAAGATCCGCGCGTCCGGCGTCGGCCCGATCGACTTCGTCGTCTCGCCGGCCGTCGGCGGCCTCATTCCCGGCTACGAAACCGCGCGTCATCTCGGCGTTCCCGCCATGTGGGTGGAGCGCGAGGGCGGAAAGTTCCGCCTGCGCCGGTTCGAGATGCCCCGGGGCGCGCGGGTGCTGATCGTCGAGGACATCGTCACCACGGGCCTGTCCTGCCGCGAAACGGTCGAAGCCCTTAAGGACCTCGGCGCGACCGTGGTCGGCGTCGCCTGCCTGATCGACCGATCCGCCGGCGAAGCGGACGTCGCTGCGCCGCTGGTTGCCCTGACCGACTACAAGGTACCCGCTTACGAAGCGGACAATCTTCCGCCGGAATTGGCTGCCATTCCGGCCGTGAAGCCCGGCAGCCGGAACCTCGCCTGAACCCGGCCCCAGGGTCCAACGCCACGGAGCCAGGTCCTCCATGCTTTTCCAGCGCCGGAACAGGCCAAGCCGGATCGAACGCCTGAGGATCGCCGTCTGGCCACGCAACAGCTGGATGCGCTCCTTCCGCTATTATGCCAAGCGTGTCCTGCGCCTGAGCGCCAGCCCGAACGCGATCGCGCTCGGCTTTGCGGCGGGGGCCTTCGCCTCCTTCACGCCATTCATGGGCTTCCACTTCCTGATCGCGGCCGCCATCGCCTATGTGATCAGGGGCAATCTGCTCGCCTCCGCCCTCGGCACCGCCGTCGGCAATCCTCTCACCTTCCCGTTCATCTGGGCGACGACCTACAAGATCGGCAACATCATTCTCGGTGCGGATCGCCCGGCGGCCACGCCGCACGGGTTTTCAGGCGATTTCCACGACCACCTGTTCAGCAAGTCGTTCGATGCGCTCTGGCCGCTGATCAAGCCGATGCTGATCGGCGCGGTTCCGCTCGGCAGCGTCGTCGCCATCATCTTCTACGTCCTCGTCTATCAGGGCGTACGCGCCTACCAGGACCGGCGCCGGCGGCGGATGAGCGACATCCGAAATGGCGCGGCAACCCTGCCGACGCCTGGAGGGGAGCCCTGATGGTGCACCTCCGCAAGACGTCCGGCACCTGGATGGGACGGTCGGCATGATCATCGGCATCGGCAGCGACCTGGTCGATATCCGCCGCATCGAGAAGACCTTGGCGCGGTTCGGCGACCGCTTCACGCAGCGCGTGTTCACCGAGACGGAGCGCCGACGGTCGGACCGCCGTGCCGAGCGGGCCGCCTCCTACGCCAAACGCTTCGCCGCCAAGGAGGCCTGCTCGAAGGCGCTCGGCACCGGCATCCGGATGGGCATTGCCTGGCGCGAGATGGGCGTCGTCAACCAGCCTTCCGGGCGGCCGACCTTCGAACTGGCCGGCGGCGCTGCCGAACGGCTCGCGGCGATGACGCCGGACGGTTTCGTCGCCCGCATCGACCTGACGATCACCGACGACTATCCGCTCGCTCAGGCCTTCGTCGTGATTTCCGCATGGCCGAAGGACTGGCCAACGGCGCGGCAGGCGGATCGGCAGAGAGACGATACGGGCGATTGAACGCCGCCGCCGGCGCTGGCGCGTTGCCTCGCCTGCGCCGAACCGGTACAAGTCGCCGACGCCGGCACCAGACCCGCGGCGAATCCATGCGAAGGACAAGATGAGCGTGACGGACAACAAGAAGGCCAAGGAAGGCAGTCTCTACGAGACGGTCAAGGTGATCGTGCAGGCCCTCCTCCTGGCACTGATCGTCCGCACGCTGCTGTTCCAGCCGTTCAACATCCCGTCCGGATCGATGATGAACACGCTGCTCATCGGCGACTACCTGTTCGTCTCCAAATACAGCTACGGCTACAGCCGCTATTCGTTTCCCTTCGGCCTCGCGCCAATCTCCGGCCGCGTCTGGGCGACGGAACCCGAGCGCGGCGATGTCGCCGTGTTCAAGCTGCCGCGCGACAATTCGACCGACTATATCAAGCGCGTGATCGGCCTGCCCGGCGACGAGATCCAGATGATCGACGGCGTCGTCCACATCAACGGCGAGCCGGTCAAGCGCGAGCAGATCGACGACTTCATCGAGAGCGACGGCCGCGGCGGCCTGCGCCGCGTGCCGCGCTTCCGCGAGACGCTGCCGAACGGGGTGTCCTACGACACGCTGGATCTCACGCCGCGCGGCCAGGGCGACAACACCCGGGTCTACAAGGTTCCCGAAGGCCACTACTTCATGATGGGCGACAACCGGGACAACTCGACCGACAGCCGGGTGCTGAGCGCGGTCGGCTACGTGCCGTTCGAGAACCTGATCGGGCGCGCCGAGGTGATCTTCTTCTCGGTCGCCGACGGGGAACCGGCCTGGATGGTGTGGAAATGGCCATGGACCGTCCGCTGGGACCGGCTGTTCCAGACGTTGTAGGACCGGACGGACGAACGCGGCATGGCACGTTCTGGACGCGGCACGGCAGACACTCTGGAAGGCCGTCTTGGATACAGCTTCCAGGACAAGGCCCTGCTGATGCAGGCCCTGACCCATGCAAGCGCGCTGAACGCAGGCGGCGCGGCCAGGGGCAGCTATCAACGGCTCGAGTTCCTGGGCGACCGCGTGCTCGGACTTGCGGTCGCGACGATGCTGCACCGGCATTTTCCGCTGGCCGACGAAGGTGAACTGGCGCGCCGCCTGAACCACATGGTCAAGCGCGAGACCTGCGCCGACATTGCGCTCGAGCTCGACCTCGGTGAGGCCATGCGCATCAGCCAGAGCGAGGCGCAGACTGGCGGCCGGCGCAAGACCGCGCTGCTCGCCGACATCTGCGAGGCGGTGATCGCAGCAATCTACCTGGACGGCGGCTTTCCGGCCGCCGAAGATTTCGTGCGCCGACTGTGGGAGCCGCGTATGCTGGCGTGGTCGGGTCCGTTACGTGACGCCAAGACGACGCTGCAGGAATGGGCCCAATCCAAGGGCCTGCCCGCGCCGGGCTACCAGGTGACGACGCGCGAAGGCCCCGATCATGCGCCGGTGTTCGTCGTCGCCGTGACTGTGAGCGGTTATGCGCCGGGCGAAGGGCGTGGCGGCTCGAAACGCATCGCGGAACAGAACGCCGCGGAGGCGGTATTGCGCCGGGAAGGCGTGTGGACGGAGTAGGGAAACTGTGAGCAGTCCGCAACAAGACGATGCCGGAGCGACCGGCCCCGGAGCGACCGGCCCCGGAGCGGGCGCTACGCGCGCGGGCTTCATCGCGCTGATCGGCGCGCCCAATGCCGGCAAGTCGACTTTGCTGAACCAGTTGGTCGGCACCAAGGTCTCGATCGTCACCCACAAGGTGCAGACGACCCGGGCGATCGTGCGCGGCATTGCCATGCACGGCTCGGCCCAACTGGTGTTCGTCGACACGCCCGGAATCTTCCAGCCCAAGCGCCGTCTGGACCGGGCGATGGTCGACACCGCTTGGGGCGGCGCCCGCGACGCCGACGTGATCGCCCTGCTGATCGACGCCCGCAAGGGGCTGAGCGAGGAAGTGGAGACCATCCTCGACCGCCTCGCCGACCTGCGCGGCCCAAGGGTGCTGATCCTCAACAAGATCGACGTCGCCAGGCGCGAGAAGCTGCTGACCCTCGCCCAGGCGGCCAACGAGCGGGTCGCCTTCGAACGCACCTTCATGGTTTCTGCACTGACCGGCGACGGCGTCGCCGACATGCTCGACTATTTCGCCACCAAGGTGCCCGCCGGCCCCTGGCTCTATCCCGAGGACGAGGCCTCCGACCTGCCCCTGCGGCTGCTCGCCGCCGAGATCACCCGCGAGAAGCTGTTCGAGCGCCTGCACGAGGAGATCCCCTACGTGTCGACGGTCGAGACCGAGCTCTGGGAGGAGCGAAAGGACGGTTCGGTGCGTATCGAACAGACCATCTACGTCGAACGCGACAGCCAGAAGGCGATCGTGCTCGGCAAGCGCGGGGCGACGATCAAGGCGATCTCACAGGCCGCCCGCGCGGAACTGCTCGAGATCGTCGAGCGTCCCGTCCATCTGTTCCTGTTCGTCAAGGTGCGCGAAAACTGGGCCGACGATCCGGAGCGCTACCGGGAAATGGGGCTGGAGTTTCCCGGCTGAACGAGCCGGACCGTCGATGCGCGGGGAGCGAGCAGCGCAATGGAATGGTCCGAAGACGGCATCATCCTCGGCACGCGCAGCCACGGCGAGAGTGGCGTCGTGCTGGAACTGATGACGCGTAGGCGCGGGCGCCATCTCGGCCTGGTGCGCGGCGGCCGCTCCCGCCGCCAGCAGCCCGTCCTGCAACCCGGCAACCTGGTGCGCGCGACCTGGCGCGCGCGCATCGCCGACCAGCTCGGCGCCTTCACGGTCGAGCCGCTGCAGCTGCGCGCCGGGGCGCTGATGGACAGCGCCCTCGCCCTGCACGCCTTGCAGCATCTGGCGGGCCTGCTGCGCCTGTTGCCCGAGCGCGACGCGCACGAACGGCTGTACGATGCGCTGACCATCGTGCTCGACCACCTCGGCGAGGCCATGATCGCTGGCCCGCTGATCGTCCGCTTCGAACTGGAGCTTCTGAACGAACTGGGCTTCGGCCTCGACCTGACGCGCTGCGCGGCGACCGGCCAGCTGTGGGACCTCGCCTATGTATCGCCGAAGAGCGGGCGTGCGGTCAGCCGCGACGCCGGCGCCCCCTATCGCGACCAGCTGCTGCCCCTGCCCTCGTTCCTGGTCGAGGGCGAGCGCCAGCCGGGCAGCGAGATCACCTTCGCGGACATTTCCCAGGGCCTGCGCCTGACCGCCTTCTTCCTCGCCCGCCATGTCCTGGAGCCCCAGGGGCACGCACCGTCGCTGTCGCGCGAGGAACTGGTCAAGGCGCTCGAGCGCGGCTTTGGCCCAGTCGGGCTTGCCGGCTGCCCCTGAGCCACAGAGCCGGGGAAAAGGCGCGGAAACCCGGCGAATTCTACGCTCCGAGATTGTCTCTACCGACCCGACGCGATAGGCAGGAACCATGGGAAACGAGTTGATTCCGCCGGGCGGCATTGAGGGCGTGAACCTGCGCGAGGCGCTGGAAGAACGCTATCTCGCCTATGCCCTGTCGACGATCATGCACCGCGCGCTGCCGGACGTGCGCGACGGCCTGAAGCCCGTGCACCGGCGCCTGCTCTACGCGATGCGGTTGCTGAAGCTCGATCCCGGCGCCGGCTTCAAGAAATGCGCCCGCGTCGTCGGCGACGTGATCGGCAAATATCATCCGCACGGTGATCAGGCGGTCTACGAAGCGCTGGTTCGCCTCGCCCAGGATTTCGCGCAGCGCTATCCGCTGATCGACGGCCAGGGCAACTTCGGCAACATCGACGGCGACAGCGCCGCGGCCATGCGCTACACCGAGGCGCGCCTGACCGACATCGCCAGGCGTTTGCTCGACGGCCTCGACGAGGACGCCGTCGATTTCCGCGAGACCTACGATGGCGAGGACCGCGAGCCGATCGTGCTGCCAGGCGGCTTCCCGAACCTGCTCGCCAACGGCTCCTCCGGCATCGCAGTCGGCATGGCGACCTCGATCCCGCCGCACAACGCCTTCGAGCTGTGCGAGGCCGCCCAGCACCTGATCAGGAATCCGAACGCCGACACGCGTGCACTGCTGCAGTTCATCAAGGGCCCGGATTTCCCGACCGGCGGCCTGCTGGTCGACGATCCGGTGGGGCTTCTGGAGACCTACGAGACCGGCCGCGGCAGCTTCCGCGTACGCGCCCGCTGGGCGATCGAGGACCTCGGCCGCGGCCAGTGGGTGGTCGTGGTCACCGAAATCCCCTACCAGGTGCAGAAGTCGCGCCTGATCGAGAAGATCGCCGAGTTGCTGATGGCCCGCAAGCTGCCGCTTCTCGACGACATCCGCGACGAATCTGCGGAGGACGTGCGCATCGTGCTGGTTCCGCGTTCGCGCAACGTCGATGCCGCGCTGCTGATGGAGTCGCTGTTCAAGCTGACGGATCTGGAAAGCCGCTTCCCGCTGAACATGAACGTTCTGTCGCACGGCAAGGTGCCGATGGTGATGGGCGTCAGGCAGGTGCTGCGCGAGTGGCTGGACCACCGCAAGGCCGTGTTGATCCGCCGTTCGCAGCACCGCCTCGACCAGATCGAGCACCGCTTGGAGGTGCTGGATGGCTATCTCGTCGCCTATCTCAACCTCGACGAGGTGATCCGCATCATCCGCGAGGAGGACGAGCCCAAGGCCGAACTGATGCGCACCTTCGGTCTGACCGATGTGCAGGCCGAGGCCATTCTCAACATGCGCCTGCGCTCGCTGCGCAAGCTCGAGGAAATGGAGATCCGCAAGGAGCACGACAAGCTTTCGGCTGAACGCGACGAGTTGAAGGCGCTGCTCGGCTCCGAGGCGCGGCAATGGACCCGCATCGGCAAGGACATCGCCGAGGTCGGCAAGGCTTACGGGCCGGAAACCCCGCTCGGTCGTCGTCGCACCGGCTTCTCCGAAGCGCCCGGTCATGACGTCGAGGACCTTCAGCAGGCGATGATCGAGAAGGAACCGATCACCGTCGTCATCTCGGACAAGGGCTGGATCCGGGCCCTCAAGGGCCACCAGCAGGACCTGTCGTCCCTCGCCTTCAAGCAGGGCGACAAGCTCAAGCTCGCCTTCCACGCCGAGACCACCGACAAGATCCTGGTATTCTCGACCGGTGGCAAGTTCTTCACCCTCGGTGCCGATCGCCTGCCGGGCGGGCGCGGCCACGGCGAACCGATCCGCCTGATGGTCGACATGGAGGAAGGCCAAGACGTTGTCAGCGCCTTCGTGCACAAGCCCGGCCGCAAGCTGCTGGTCGCCAGCGACGAGGCACGCGGCTTCGTCGTGCCGGAGACCGACGTCGTCGCCAATACACGCAAGGGCAAGCAGGTGCTCAACCTGACCGCGCCCAACGAGGCGGTGTTGTGCATCGCCGCCGAGGGCGACCATGTCGCGGTGATCGGCCAGAACCGCAAGCTGCTGGTCTTCCCGCTCGCACAGGTGCCTGAAATGGGGCGCGGCCGCGGCGTGCGCCTGCAGCGCTATCGCGACGGCCACCTTGCCGATGCGGTCGTGTTCGACGGCGCCCAGGGGCTGACGTGGATCGACAGTTCGGGCCGCAGCTTCAACCGCTCGCTCGACGACCTCGCCGACTGGCGCGGCGACCGGGGCCAGGCCGGCCGCCTGCCGCCGACCGGCTTCCCCCGCTCCAACAGGTTCGGCACGCCGGGACTTTGACGGTGGCACGGCGCCGAAGTGGGTCGACGGCGCCGTAAATCTGGGGCACCATCCGGGTTCGACAACGAGCAGGCGCCGCCCGCATGAGACCCGTCCTTCCTTTCGACATATGCAAGAGCGCCCCGTGAACGCCCCGGCGAGGTCGCGGCCGCTGACCCGGGCTGACTTTTCGCTGTTCCGGCCCATCCCGACGCGCTGGCTCGATGTCGACATCTACGGTCACGTCAACAACGTCGTCTATCTGAGCTATTTCGACACCGCGGTGAACGGCTGGTACATCGAGCAGGGCCTGATGGACCCGGCCTCCTCAGAGCTGGTGTTCCTGGTCGTGGAGACTGGCTGCCAGTACTTCGCCGAACTGGCGTTTCCCGATCTCGTCCAGGCCGGCATCCGCGTCGCGGCGCTCGGCACGTCGTCCGTGCGCTACGACATCGCCCTGTTCCGCAACGACGACGCGACCGCCGCCGCGCAGGGACAGTTCGTCCATGTCCAGGTCGACCGCACGGATCGCCGCCCGCGGCCGATCGCGGGAGACCGGCGCGCCGCGTTCGAGGCACTGCTTCCCCGCCCCTGAGGCGCGGCACCGCAGAATGCCTGTTCTCAGGTCATTTCCACAGGTTTTCCACAGGCGATCCCCAGCTCAGCCCTGGTTTTTCAACAGCCGGGACTTTTCGCGCTGCCAGTCGCGCGCCTTTTCCGTCTCGCGCTTGTCGTGCAGCTTCTTGCCGCGTGCCAGCGCCAGTTCCAGCTTCGCCCGGCCCTGCTCGTTGAAATAGAGCTTCAGCGGGACGATCGTCTTGCCTTCCTTCTGCACGGCCGAGGCGAGCTTGCCGATCTGGCGCTTGTGCAGCAGCAGCCGGCGCGGCCGGCGCGGCTCGTGGTTGAAGCGGTTCGCCTGCAGGTATTCCGGAATGTAGGAATTGTAGAGCCAGAGCTCGCCGTTGTGCTCGGCGGCATAGGAGTCCTGGATGTTCGCCTTTCCCGTGCGCAGCGACTTCACCTCGGTGCCCTTCAGCTCTATCCCGGCTTCGAAGACCTCTTCGATCTCGTAGTTGAAGCGGGCCTTCCGGTTGTCCGCGACGACGGATCGACCGGCAGGCCCTCCGTTCTTGGCGGCCATGTCATGTCCTTTTCACGAGAGCACGCCGGCCTTGCCGGCCGGCGTCTCGTCTTGTGTGTTCAGTTGATCAGCCCGGCGCGCACCATTGCTTGGCGGATCTGGGCCTGGGTCTCGGCGGACACCGGGACCAGCGGCAGGCGCAGCTCGTTCTCGATCTTGCCGAGCAGCGACAGGGCGTATTTCACGCCGGTCGGGTTCGGTTCGATGAACAGCGCGTGATGCAGCGGCGTCAGCTTGTCCTGGATCGACAGCGCGGTGGCGTAGTCGCCGGACAGACAGGCCGCCTGGAACTGCGAGCACAGACGCGGCGCGACATTGGCCGTCACCGAGATGCAGCCCGATCCACCATGGGCGTTGAAGCCGAGCGCGGTGATGTCCTCGCCCGAGAGCTGCACGAAGTCCGACCCGCAGGCATGGCGCTGCAGGCTGGTGCGGGCCATGTTGGCGGTCGCATCCTTGACACCGGCGATGTTCCTGCAGGTCTTGAACAGGTCCGCCATGGTTTCCGGCGTCATGTCGATCACGGAGCGGCCCGGGATGTTGTAGATGAAGATCGGGATCCCGACCGCATCGTCGATGGCCCGGAAATGCGCCTTCAGTCCGGCCTGGTTCGGCTTGTTGTAATAGGGCGTGACGACCAGCAGGCCTTGGGCGCCGGCCTTCTCGGCGAACCGCGCCAGATCGATGGCTTCGGCGGTGTTGTTCGACCCGGCACCGGCCATGACCGGCACGCGTCCGGCC
This sequence comes from Polymorphum gilvum SL003B-26A1, assembly GCF_000192745.1. Classification (NCBI taxonomy): domain Bacteria; kingdom Pseudomonadati; phylum Pseudomonadota; class Alphaproteobacteria; order Rhodobacterales; family Paracoccaceae; genus Polymorphum; species Polymorphum gilvum. Next base: position 1,985,089 of record NC_015259.1, on the reverse strand, counting down.
GCTGCCTCGATGCACAGTTCCACCACGCGCTTGTGCTCGTCATGGGTCAGCGTCGGGCTCTCGCCGGTGGTTCCCACCGGCACCAGGGCGTTGCTGCCTTCCTTGATCTGCCACTCGACGAAGTCCTGAAACCGTTTCTCATCGACCGCGCCATTCCGGAACGGAGTGATCAGCGCTGGAATCGATCCCTTGAACATTTCAGGTTTTCCTCTTGGACGTCATTCTATCGAGACGCGGTTCGCCTTGATTGGACCGGCACAATAATCGCCAACGGGATCGACGGCAATGGCGAAGGCACCGGCCCGAGCCGCGCGGCCAATCCGCCGACGAGGGACGTCGACAAGCCGATCGCCAAGGCGAGATCAGCGTCCTGGTCGCCGGTCGCGTGCGCGGGTCTGTCCAGTGGGGTTGCCGGAAGCGGGCCTGGAGTGAGACACAGATCGGTAAGGACGCGGCGCGGTCCGGCAAGACATGGGAGGAACGCAAGGAAATGCCCGCAGAATCAGATCAGCCCTACAACCTCGATGCTGCCTGTCACTGGACGCCGGTGCGCTGGCGCAGCGCGGACGGCCTGACGCTGGCAGCGCGCGACTGGCGGCCACTCCAACCCTGCCCCGATGCGCTTCCCGTGCTCTGCCTGTCCGGCCTGTCGCGCAATGCGCGCGACTTCGACGCCGTTGCCGCACGGCTCTGCGCCCAAGGGCGGCGGGTTGTGGCCATGGACTATCGCGGTCGCGGCGACAGCGAGCGCGATCCCGACTGGCGCAACTATTCGCTGCCGGTCGAAGGCCAAGATATCGATGCCGGCATTGCCACCCTCGGTCTGGACCGGTTCGCAATCCTCGGCACGTCGCGCGGCGGCCTGCACGCGATGGCAATGGCTGCACGGCATTCGCCCAGCCGGATCGCAGGCATCGTTCTGAACGACATCGGCCCGCACATCGAGTTCGAGGCGATCCAGCGCCTCGCGACCACGATCGGCAAGGACATGACCGCGCCGGATTGGTCCGCCATGGCAGATCGCCTGCGCGGCAAGCTCGCCGCCCAGTTCACCGCCTTGAGCGCTGCCGACTGGGAGCGACTCGCCCGGCAGATGTGTCGGCAAAGCGGGCCGGCGGTCGCGTTCGACTACGATCCGGCCCTCGGCAAGACGCTGGAGGGGCTCGACGAAGGCGCTCCGACGCCGGACCTGTGGCCGCTGTTCGAGGCTTTGATCCCGATTCCCCTGCTCGTTCTTCGGGGCGAGACCTCTGACATGTTCGGCGTGCAGACGCTGGCGGAGATGGCCGTCCGCCACCCGAACTGCGAGACGCTGGTCGTCCCCGGCGAGGGCCACGCGCCCCTGCTCTGGGACGCGGCAACGCAGGAACACATCGCTGCCTTCCTGGCAAGAGTCGATACTTCCCCAAGCTGTTAAAATTTTATTTCAAAGACTTGTCTCTATTTCCGGATGTTTCGCCGGAGGTGCCGAGCTCGACCCTGGTCGGACGCTTGACCCTGCCCCCTCGCGGCCGGCTGATATCAGGCGCGCGCGCTGCGTCAGCACCGACAACAGAAAAAGCCCCGCAGCGATGCTGCGGGGCTCTCCATTCGAGACGCTTTCGCGATCGAATTAGAAGTCGCGCTGGACGCGGAACACGGTGCGCATCTCGTCGTAGTCGGCCAGGCCGGACGGCGAGTAGGCAGCGTAACCGGTTTCAACACCGAACTGCAGGCCGGAGACCGGCTTCCAGACGAGGTTGCCGACGACGCCCCAACGGGTCCAGTCACGCAGACCGGTGCCGATGTTGAACTGGTCGACATCGATGTAGGACGCAGCGATGTTGGTCTGCCACTGCGGGGTCCAGTTGTGCTGGAACGAACCGATGACCGACCAGGCCTTGGCGGTACGGGTGCTCACGCCATTGTAGGCAGCATCCCAGGTCGCCGGACGGAAGCCGCCGAGGTCACCACCAGCGTAGGACAGAGCGCCATCGGCATAGGCAGCCTGGAAGGCGATCTTGTCGCCAGCGGCGAGCATCGGCAGGTTGACGGTCACGCCAGCGCCGACAGCCCAGCCAAGCTTGCCGTCAGCAGCAGCTTCCAGCGGACGGACTTCGTGCAGGGCAGCCATGATCTTGGCCGAGCCCCAGCCCTGATCGACGCGCAGGTTGGCGACGAGGTCGGGCATGCGGTGACCGGCCTGGCCGCTCACACCGGTGCCACGGACGCCGAGCGAACGGACGGAACCGTCTTCGACCGAGATCGAGGCCGACACGCCGTTGCCGAAGGCCGCGGTGTAGGCAGCAACCCACTGCGAGCCCTTGTCCGAGGAGTTCAGGTCGAACACAGCACCATACGAATGGGTCGAAGTGGTGATGTAGTCGTAGAACGAGTCGGCCTTACCGAAGGTGAAGTTGCCGAACTGGATGTAGGCGTTCCACAGGTTCACCGAAGCGTTGCCATGCGGCGAGTCGGAGGTGACCCTGGTGTCCAGGTAGGCGCGAACCAGACCGTATTCGGTGTTGGTGCGGGCGTCCATGCGGTAGTAGCCACGAGCACGGGTGTTCGTGTCGTTCAGGTTGCGCTGGCTCCAGTTGCTCGGAGCGTCGCCGTAGTCGTTGAAGTTGAAGTCAACGCGGACGCGGCCGAACACGCGCAGGCAGGTCTCGGTGCCCGGGATGTAGTAGAAGCCGGTGCCGAAAGCGTCGCAGACGCGGACGTAGTCGACGGGCTCCGGAGCCACCGGCAGGTCGGCAGCCTGGGCGCCGGTGACGGCAGCAGCGGCAGCAGCCGCGCCGAGCATGATGCTCTTAAGGTTCATTTCCTGACCTCCAAATCAGTCAATTGATGGTGATCTTCGTCGCCGGCTCTTGCCACAATCGAGGATCACCTTTCCCCGCGAATTGGTCTGACATTGCCACCGGCCGGAGGTTGGACGTCCTTGGACGGCAATTCAGCGCGGCCCGAGGACCGCTCGCAAAACGACCATACCCATCCGCCCCGCCGGTTCAACACCGAACCGATGCTGCACGACCGGTCGGTGCCGCTTTCAAAACCCGGTGTTGCACGAATGTCACGAGATGGGGGTCGTCCTTAAGGAGCGGGAAAGGATTTGGGCCGGAAAGCGGCAGCAAAATCCGCCATTTGGCGCCGCTTGCCGTCTGGACTCATATGCACGGGCATCCGCCGGGAGCGATTCTGCAGGCCTCCGCCCGGTTGCGCGCTGCCGCAGGGCGAGCCCCGAATCGCGGGCGGGTCGCGCCATCGGCTGCCCGGGTCCGCCGTCGAGGAAGCAAGGTCCGAACCTATCGAAGAATCACGTCGATCCGGTCGGTACGACCCCTGCCGTCGACCACCATGATCGTCGCATGGCCAGGACCGTCCGGCTGCCAGACGAACCTGGTCAGGAACGGTCCGCTGGCTACCGGTGTGCCGTTGGCAAACCAGGTATAAGGACCCGAGCCGCCCCGGACCTTGGCGACCAGAGCGGCTGATTTCTGCGCGGTGGCGCCGCCTACGAGCCCGAGGTCGACTTCCGCGCCGTCTGGCGGATGGGCGATCCGGACGTCGCCGCGGGTGGGCGTTGCGCCCTCGACCGACCGCACCCGCGCGTGGCGCAGCGGCGGCGGCAGGTTCGCGGTCGCCGCCAGCAGCACGCCCGGCGGCGGCGCGGGCAGCGCGACGCGTTGCGCGCCGAGACGGTGGAACGCCTCGAACAGGATCGGGGCGGCCGCCGACAGGCCGGTCATGCCGGGCACCGGGCTGCCGTCGGGCCGGCCGGTCCATACCCCGACGACATGGCGGCCGTCGAAGCCGAGCGCGAAGGCGTCGCGGTAACCGTAGGCGGTGCCGGTCTTGAAGGCGATGCCGCCGTCCGCCGCTGTGTCGGGGCGCGGCGCGCCGAGGAGAATATCCGAAACCTGCCAGGCCGCGGCCCGGTCCAGAACCGGGGCGGCAAGTCCCGGCACCGGCAGCGATTCGTCCCGGTCGTAGCGCAGCGGCCGGGCGGCGCCGCCGTGGCCGAGCGATGCATAAAGCCCTGTCAGCTCGCGCAAGGTCAGGCCGACGCCGCCGAGGCCGACGGCAAGGCCCGGAGTGAGGCCCGCCGGCAGGACCGGCCGGGCGCCGGCGCGGCGCAGCCGGCTGGTCAGCTGCGCCGGACCGACCGCATCGAGCAGCCGGACAGCCGGGATATTGAGCGACAGCTGCAGTGCCTCGCGCGCCGTCACCGTGCCCTGGAAGGCGCGGTCGAAGTTGGTCGGATCGTAGCCGGCGATGCGGATCGGCCGGTCCTCGATGTAGCTCTCGGGATGCGCAACCCCTTGTTCGAACGCGAGTCCGTAGATCAGCGGCTTCAGCGTCGAGCCGGGCGAGCGCACCGCGCGGGTCATGTCGATGTGGCCGAGCCGGTCGTCGTCAAGAAGGCCGGGCGACCCGGCCAGGGCGAGGATATCGCCACTGGCGTGGTCGGCGACGACGAGCGCGCCGGACAGGCGCGGGCCGAGGGCGGCGACCTTGCGGGAAAGCAGGTCCTCGAGCGCCGCCTGCAGGTCGCGGTCGAGGGTAAGCCGGTGCTCGATGCGCTCGGGCGCGGCGACGACGACCTCGCGCGCGAGATGCGCGGCGAGCATCGGCATCGGCCGGCGCAGCGTTGGAATCGCTTCCCTTTTCGCCGCTTCGGCGGTGTCGCGGTCGATCACGCCGGCGGCCGCCGCGCGCTCCAGCACGCGGTCGCGGGCGCGCCGGGCAGCGGGGATGAAGCGATCCGGCCGGCGGCTTTCGGGCGCTTGCGGCAGGGCGACGAGCAACGCCGCCTCGGCCGGCGTCAGGCGCCAGGGTTCCTTGCCGAGCCAGACCAGGCTGGCAGCGCGGATGCCCTCGAGGTTGCCGCCGTAGGGCGCGCGCAGAAGATACAGGGCAAGAATATCGTCCTTGGCGAGCCGGCGCTCGAGCGCCAGCGCGTCGACCATCTGCCGGTACTTGCCGGTAAGCGTGCGGGTCGGCGTCTCGCGCAGCAGGCGGACGACCTGCATGGTCAGCGTCGAGCCGCCCGACACCGTCCGGCCGTTGGCAAGGGCTTGAAAGCCTGCACGAATCAGCGCCAGCGGATCGACGCCGAGGTGGTCACGGAAGCGACGGTCTTCGTAGGCGATGAGCATGTCGATCAGCAACGGGTCGACGGTGCGAAGCGATACCGGCAGGCGCCAGCGCTCGTCGGCGGTGACGAAGGCGCGCAGCAGCCGGTCGTTGCGGTCGAGGACAACCCGCGAGACGGAGATCTCGGCGAGGCCCGGCAGGTCGGGCGCGCGGGCGACGTCGAGGGCGACGAAACCCGCCGCCGCGACGGCGAGACCGGCGACGGCCACAAGGACGATGCGAAGCCCCGTCAGCCGCCCTCGACCGACTCCGGAGAGTCGCCGGAAACCCTCCGGATCGTCGCCTACATCCCTCCGATCCTGCGCGGCCATGGCGCCCCGCCTCAGCGCACCGGGCCGAGCACCTCGAACCGGCCGGTGTCGGTGCGCGCCTGACGGTCGGGCTGGTACATGTCCTCCACCGTCGCCGGCGGATGGACATAGGAGCCCGGCGTCACCGCGCGCGCCAGATAGGCGAAGGTCAGCACCGGGTCGCCGAAGCGCTTCTGATCGACCGAGACCACGAAGCGGTCCTGGCGGAACTCGACGTGGTCGGGCTGGTCGATGGTCTGCAGCCAGTCGAGGGCGCCGAGATCGCCCGAGCGCACCAGACGCGGGTTGTCGATCGCAAGCCCGCCCGGCAGGCGGTCGACGACGAGCAGCCGGCCTTCCGATTCGTACAGCGGCTCGACGGTCAGCACGACCGCGACACGGGTGTTGTAGGGGATTGCCGAGGGATCGAGCTCGGTGCCGTCGAGATCGTAGAGCGTGCGGGTGACGGTGAAGCCGTCGCCGCCGGCAGGTTCCGGCACCTCCGGCTGGCCGGCGACGCTGACCAGGATGTCGACCGCCTGGGCGCCCTCGTTGGCGAACACCACCGGGCGGGCGAGGATCTCGCTGCCCTCGAAGCGCCAGACGATGCGCCCGTCCGGGGCGTTGCCGTCGACGGTCAGGCGGGCGTTGCGGGCCTGCTCGTCGGCCTCGCGGGCGGCGAGCAGCAGCCAGGCCATGTCCTGGGTCGACAGGTGGACGGTGCGCTCCTGCTGGACGGCGACGAAGGCCGTGGCCTGGGCCTCGCCGACACCGGACGTCCGCGTCTCGGCGATATAGCTCAGCACCCCGGCACCGTCGCGGGTCGGCGAGCCGTAGTCCTCGCGATAGAGGCCGGCGCGCACCAGCGGCAATGCGTCGACGGCGGCGCGGAAGCCGGTCTTCGCCCGCTCCTGCTCGCCGTAGAGGGCGAGGCCGGCGGCGACCTGCGCCTTCGCGAGAGGCGTGGCGAAGTCGGCGAGCTTGACGTCGAGATAGTAGCGCAGGTCGCCGATCGAGGCCCGACCGGTCCGCGCCAGCACGTAGAGCGCATAGGCGATGCCCTCGCCGCCATCGGAGAAGTCGGAGGCATAGGCGAGCCGGTTCTCCAGGTTGTCGAGGGCGGACTCGAAGGCGATCTGCTGCACCTCGTAGCCCTTTTCGCGGGCACGCACGAGGAAGTCGGCGACATAGGCGTCGAGCCAGGTGTCGCTGTCGCCGTAGCTGTTCCAGACGCCGAACGAGCCGCTGGAACTCTGGTTGGCCAGAACCCCGGCGATCGCCTTGACGATGCGCTCGCGCAGCCCCGCGTCGGTGCCGAGGCCGACGGATTCGGCGACCTCGTTCAGGTAGAGCAGCGGCAGCGCGCGGCTGGTGGTCTGCTCGGTGCAGCCGTAGGGATAGCGGTCGAGCGCGGCGAGCAGGCCGGGCACGTCGATGCGCGCGGCACCACCGGCGGCGATGCTGACCGAGGTGGTGCCGGGCCTGAGCCCCGCGAGCGAGTCCGCGTCGAGGGTCAGCCTGTTGCCCGAGGCGAGCGTCATGAGCGAGCGCCGGGTGACCAGCGGCTGGGTGTCGCGCACGCCGAGCGCAAGGCTCTTTTCCGCGTGGGTGCCGTCGGGGCCGTCGAGATCGAGCCGGATTGCGGCATCGCCGGCGTGGGCTGCGGCCGCGATCCGCATCAGCACCTCGGTGCGCTGGCCGGCGGTCAGCTCGACGACGCGCCGCTCCATGCCGGCTTCCACGGCAACGGGGCCGTCGATCGCGGTGGTCAGCGTGTAGGCGCCGGCCGGGCCGTCGACATTGTCGATCTCGATCAGCATGCGTGAGCGGTCGCCGGGGCCGAGGAAGCGCGGCAGGCTGGCGGTCAGCACGACCGGATCGCGCACCTCGACGTCCTTCTCGCCGTGGCCGACGCCGGACGCGGTCCAGGCGACCGCCATCAGGCGCAGGGTGCCGTTGAAGTCCGGCACGTCGAAGCTGACGGTGGCGCGGCCGTCGGCGTCGACTTGGACGATGCCGGAGAACAGCGCGACGGGTTCCTCGTCGGGCGGCGGTGCCTGCAGCAGCATGCCGCCGCCGTCGCCGCCGGAGCGGACCTGGCCGCGGGTGCCGGCGGTGCGGTCGATCAGCTGACCGTAGAGGTCGCGCAGGTCCATGCCGAGTCGCCGTTGGCCGAAGTACCAGCCGTCCGGATCGGGCGTCTTGTAGCCGGTCAGGTTGAGGATGCCGACGTCGACGGCGGCAAGCGTCAGATAGGCGGCCTCGCCGGCGGCGAGCTTGGCGAGCCGGACCGGCACTTCCAGCGTCGAGCGCGGAAGCATCCGCTCGACGCCGCCAATCTCGACGGCAATGCGCCGGTCGCCGGGCTCGACCTGCAGCCAGTTGACGCCGATGGCGCGCGCCGGCATGCGCCTGGCTTCGATGTCCATCGGCCGGTACAGCGTGGCGGTGACATAGGCCCCTGCTCCCCAGTCGTCGGTGACGGGCAGGTCGAGGCGCGCCTCCGCGCCCTCGACCTTGACGGTATGGGTGGCGATCAGCCGGTTCGACAGGACGTTGACGACGGCAAAGCCGTCGAACTGCGGCTTCAGGCGCAGCACGGCGGTCTCGCCCGGCCGGTAGGCGGCCTTGTCGAGGCCGACATCGAGGAAGTCGGGCGTCTCGGAGGAGGCCTCGGCGACGTACCAGCCGGCGGAGAATTCGGTGCTGGTCGCCGCCGGGCGGTCGCCCTCGCGCACGATCTCGAGCCGGTAGCGGCCCCACTCGACCGGCACGGACAAGTGCGCCGGCCGGTCGGCGGCGACCTCGAGGCGGCCGTTGGCGACGCGCTGGCTGGTCGTCACCGGCTCGAACGACCAGGAGCCATCGGTGCGGTACCACTGGTAGCGGCGCTCGACCCTGGACAGCGTCCACACCAGGCCGTCGCCTTCGATGCGGCGGCCCTCGCCGTCAACCAGGACGATGTCGAAGCCGGCCGGACCGCCCTCGTCGACGCCGCCAGAGAAGGCCGGCTTGATGCCGATGCGCGGACCGTCGGCGACGACCGGGCGCTCCAGCCGGCGTTCGACATAACGCCCGCCGCTCTCGACCAGGCGGGCGACGAGGCGGGCCTTGTAGAGGCCGGTCGTCTCGGAGAGCTCAGGCAGCGAAAGGTCGAAGGCGAGCGCGCCGTCGCCGTCCGTGCGCAGCCCCTCGGGCAGCGTGTCGCGGATCGGGTAGCCCTCCTCGTCGGCAAGGCCGAAGACGTAGCCGGGATAGGCGTCGAGCGCGCGGACCGGCGACACGGTGACCTCGCCTTCCAGCACCTGGCCGGACGCCGGCGCGCCGTAGAGGAAGCGCGCCGACAGGCTGATGCGCGCAGGCGCAGCCGGATCGAAGGCATCGACGTCGGTCTCAAGCGCGTAATCGACACGCTCGGGCTGGTAGTCCTCGACCAGGAAGGTCTTTTGCGCCAGCGGCTCGCCCTTGGGATCGACCAGCACGCGCCACGACCAGACACCCTGCTGGACGTCGTGCGGGAGGGGGAGATCGTAGGCGTAGCCGCCGAGGCCGGCATCGGAGACGACGGTGCGCAGATATTCCACGCCGTCCGGCCGGTCGAACACGACGGTCAGCGGCAGGCCCTCCTGGGCGACCGCGTCGGCATTGCGCAGCAGCGCCTGGGCATGCACCGTCTCGCCGCCCTTGTAGATGCCGCGTTCGGTCCAGGCGAAGACATCGAGCGGGCCGGACGCGGGCCGGCCGTCGACACCGCGGTCGGACAGGTCGAAGGCGGGCTTGCGCAGGTCGAGGAAGGAATAGTCGCCATCGGCGGTCTCTGCGACCAACAGCGACGGCGTGCGTCCGCCGCGCCCGCGCGACAGGCCGGGCGCGAAACGCGCCATGCCGTTCGCATCGCTCACGGCCTCGCCGAGGATCTCGTTGTTGACCGCGACCAGGCGCAGCGGCACGCCGGCGCGCGCCTCCGCGCTCGCCAGCGAGCGGACCGAGGCGGTGACGCCGTCGCTGCCGGAATAGGCCGACAGGCCAAGATCGGAGACGATGAACCACTGTGTCGCCCTGGGACCCCAGTCGTCCTGGGTGTCGAGCTTCGAGCGCGCCGTCATCGCATAGACACCGGGCTTGAGGTCGAGGCCGATGTCGTCCAGCGGTATGGCGGTGGTGACGTCGACGTTCAGCCGGCTCTCGGTCTCGACCACGCCCGTCCACACCTTCTCGCCGAGTTCGTCGCCGAGCGTGTCGGCCTGATAGGGGCGCAGCTGGCCGAGGAAGCGGTCGTCGCGCACGACGTCGGCGAGCCCGCGGTCACCGACGCGGTAGATCTCCGCCTGCACTTCGGTGGTGTTGACCGAGACGATCGGGATGGTGGCGTCCTTGCCGCGCGGCAGCACGTAGGCACGGCCGAGGAAATGCACCGACGGCGCGCGGTCGCGCACGTAGATGGTCAGATCGGCGGAGCGTTCCAGCTTCTCGCTGTCGGCCGAGGGCACGCCTTCGCGCACCGTCACGCCGTAGCGCGCGCCGTGGCGCACGCCGGTGATGCAGATCTGCGCGCCGTCGGTCTCCACCGCGGTGCCGCCCTCCCCGCTCACCCTGACGAAGGGCGCGAGGTCTTCGCCCCTGGCAAGGTCGTCGGAGAAGACGACGCAGATGCGCGGCTCGGCGGCGTCGGCGTCGACCTGATGGTCGACGATGCGGAAACCGTGCTGGGCGACCATGTCGTCGTAGCGTTGGCGCAGCGACGGGCTGTCGTCGAGGGCGAGCGCGGCGCGCAGCGCCCGGATCGCAGGCTTCCAGTCCTGGCGCGCCGACAGCGCCGAGGCCAGCGCGCCGAGGCTGCGCACGCGCTCGCCGTCGCCGGCCGAGCGCAGATAGGCGTTGATCGCGCTCGAGGTGGCGTCGCGGCGCAGATCCATCCGCCGGCTCCAGTCGTCGGGGTTCTGCATCGCCTGGGCCAGCGACAGGCCGACCCAGGCATCGGCGTCGCCGGGCAGCAGCACGAGCAGGCGGGCGAACTCGAGCGCGGCCGCCTCGCCGGCGCGCGCCGACAGCGCCTGCATGGCGCTCTGGCGCAAGGTCTCTGCCGTGGCTGCGCCGACCGTGACGGTCGACGGCAGGCGCAGCGCATAGCGCTGGGCCTCCTCCATGTAGGGCTTCGGCACGAAGGCCAGTTCGGCCCTGCGCTCGGCGACGCTGACCTGCGGCCGGTCGACGACCTCGACGACGCGGCCGGCGACCGCGCCGCGGAAGCTCTGCAGCTGGCCGGCATCGGACTTGAGGAAGCACCAGCGCGCCGCGGTGTTGTAGGTGAAGGCGCGGCACATCGGGTCGGCCAGGCAGGCCGCCTCGCAGGTCGCCAGCTCGACCTCCTTCACGGTGCGGTAGTCGGCGCCGAAATAGTCCGCGTCGGGGATGGTAACGACGCGTCGCTCGGCCGCGGAAGCCGCGCCGGTGGCACCGGCAAGGGCGCCGGCAAGAGCGAAGAACAGGGCCAGGACCGCGAGGGCGCCCCGCAACCTGACGGCGGACGACCCGAGCGCACGAGCAAAGACCATGGCAAACCTCCCGACCCGGCGCACCGGCGGCGCCAGCCTGTCCATAAAGACACTTCGACGTGACAATGCCAAGGCAGGATCGCGGGCAATGGCGGCCGCCGTCAATCCGTCATCGCACGGAGCCCGGTCGAACCGGCCCCGCTCAGCCGAGCCGATCCAGCAGGGCGCGCACCAGCGCCTCGACCTCGGCGGCGGCCTTGCCGCGCGCGTCGGTCTCCTGGACGGTACGCCCCTCGCCCATCGAGGCGGCGAAGGCGGTGCGGTTGCCGAGATGGGCGGCGAGCCGCTCGAAACCGGACTTTTCGATCGCTTCGGCCATGTCGGCGGTCAGCGCGGCGCGCGGCGGCACCCGGTTGAGCACCAGCACCGCCGGCGTGCTTTCGCGCCGGGCCATCTGGATGGTCTGGCCGGTCGCCCACAGGTCGACCGGCGTCGGCTGCACCGGCACAACGACGAGGTCGGCGGCGTCGATCGCCGGCTTGGCGTCGACGTCGGTCTTGGGCGGCGTGTCGACCAGGACGAAGTCGAAGTCGCGGGCAAGCGCGCGCGCCTCGCGCCGGGCACCCCAGCCGCTGGCGGTACGGAACTCGAGGCCGGTCGCAGCCTCGCCGAGGCTGCGCTCGCGCGCCTCGAACCAGGTGCCGAGCGAACCCTGCGGGTCGACGTCGAGGATGGCAACGCGAAACGCCGGCGCGCCGTCGGCAAGACGTGTCAGGCCGACGGCGAGATGGGCCGCGAGCGTGGTCTTGCCGGAGCCGCCCTTCTGCTGCGCCACGGTCACGATGCGTCCCGCCATGTCCTGCCTCCCGATGGTCTTGTCGGGACCCATTGTGCTCTGCAAAAAGAGGGCTGGCAACCGGCCGCCGGGCGCGCCTATTTGCCGCCCAGCGCCCGGTAGATGCGGGTGCCGGGCCGGCCGGTCTGGGGCATGCCGAAATGCGCTTCGGCCTTCTTGATCCCCTCGCGGGTGGCCGGGCCGATGCGCCCGTCGGGCTGGCCGACGTCGAAGCCGGCGCGGTTCAGGAGCTTCTGCAACTCCAGCCGCTGGGCGCGCGACAGGCCCGGATCGTCGGTCGGCCAGGCCGCCCTGAACGGCTCGCCGCCGGAAACGAGCTGGGACAACAGCGCGATCGCCAGCCCGTAGGACTGGGAGGCGTTGTAGGAAAACAGCGCGTCGAAGTTGCGCGTGACCAGGAACGCCGGTCCGCGCCCGCCGGCCGGCAGGATCAGCCCGGCCTCGGTCGCCCCGGTCAGCGGCTTGCCATCGAGGCGAGCGAGGCCGCGGCTCGCCCAGGTCGACAGCGAGGCGCGCTGGCGCCGGCCGGTCGGGCCCTTGTAGCCGGCGGGCAGCTTCACCTCGTAACCCCACGGCCGGCCCTGCTGCCAGCCGGCGTCCTTGAGGAAGTTGGCGGTCGAGGCGAGCGCGTCGGGGACGGAGTTGACCAGGTCCTTGCGGCCGTCGCGATCGAAGTCGACGGCGAGCCGCAGGTAGGTGGTTGGCATGAACTGGGTCTGGCCGAAGGCGCCGGCCCAGGAGCCGCGGAAGTCGGCCGCCGGCACATCGCCGCGCGCGGCGATCTTCAGCGTCTTGATCAGTTCGTCGCGGAAATAGGCCGCCCGCCGGCCGCCGGCGCAGGCGAGATTGGCGAGCGCATGGGGGGTGTAGAAGTCGCCGCGGAACTGGCCGTAGTCGCTTTCGATGCCCCACACGGCGAGAACCACGTGGCGCTCGACGCCGTAGGCCTTCTCGACGGCGGCGAGCGTCGTGCGGTGCTTCTGCAGCAGCGCGATGCCATCGCGGATGCGCTTCTCGTCGACCAGAAAGGCCATGTAGTCCCAGATCGGCGTCTCGTATTCGGGCTGGCTCTGCGAGAAGCGGATGACCTTCTCGTCATAGACCGCCCCCCCGAGCAGCGCCTCGGCGGTCGCCGTGTCGACACCCGCCCTTCCCGCCTCGGCGCGCAGGCCGGCAAGGCATCGCTCGAACGAGCCCTGCGCGACCGCCGGGGCGGCGAACGCAAGCCCTGCCGCCAGAGCCAGGGACACCACCGCCGTCCGTCGTTTCGTCATCGCACCGGTCCCGCGTCGAACAAAGCCTCGGCGGGAACTATGCCATCTTGCGCGCCTGCGCGCAGGCCCCGACCGGCGGCGGAGGCCCAATCGCCTGTGGATGGCCGGTCCTATCTGCCCTCGATCAGCCGCCGGCGCAGCCAGCCCGACAGGCTGTCCATCGCGATCACCAGAACCAAGGTCAGCAGGATGATGTAGGCGACGTTCTCCCAGTCGCGCGAGGTCTTCATCGTCTCGACCAGCACCAGGCCGATGCCGCCCGCGCCGAGCGCGCCGATGACGGTCGCCGAGCGCGTGTTGGATTCCAGATAGTAGAGCGACTGCGACATCAGCACCGGCAGGATCTGCGGGATGACGCCGAAGCGGTAGGACTGCAGGCGGTTGGCGCCGGTGGCATCGACGCCTTCGACCTGCTTGCGGTCGATGTTCTCCAGCGCCTCGGAGAACAGCTTGCCGAGCGACCCCATGTCAGTGATGGCGATGGCGAGCGAACCGGTCAGCGGACCGAGGCCGAAGGCGCGGATGAAGATCAGCGACCAGATCAGCGAATCGACCGCGCGCACGAAGTCGAACACCCGGCGCACGCCGAAGCGCAGCAGCAGCGACGGCGTGAAGTTGGACGCGGCGAGGAAGGCGAGCGGCAGCGCGAGCAGCGCCGCCGTCATGGTGCCGAGCAGCGCCATCAGCAGGGTCTCGAACAGCGCGACGGCGAGGATGCCGTGCTGCCAGTCGGGATTGCCCCAGAAGCTGTCCCAGATGAGGCCGAGGTTCGATTTCGACGCGTCGATGCGCTGGTCGCTCCAGGCTAGATCGATCAGGTCCACGGCCGACAGGCCCTGCAGCGGCGAGCCGAACGGGAACCAGAAGTTCTCCCAGCCGAAGAAATAGCGGTGCACCTCGATCTTGCTGCGCGAGACCTGGAGGCGGCGGTCGAAGGTCGGGCGGGCGTCGAACTTGATCTCGTTGCCGGAGACCCAGCTGGGCACCGGCCCGGGGTAACGGACCTCGATGCCCTCGCCGACGACGCGAGCGGTGATGATGCCGTAATCCGGCACGACGAGCCGGGCGGCGTCGCCCTCGATCTCGACCGCATAGCCGTCGCCGAGGTCGACGAGGCTGCGCTCGCCGTCCCGGACGACCCAGTTCGGCGTGGTGCCGGCCGGCCAGGTCGCCGTTCGTTCGCCCTCGACGGCGACGGTGAAGTCACCGCGGCGCAGGTTCTTCTCGACATGGACCTTGTGGTAGAGCGTGTCCAGGGCGAGCAGCGCACCGCGCTCGGGATCGGCGCGTCCGAGCAGGTCCGTCACGCCGAACACGTTCCAAGCATAGGCCAGATAGAGCAACACGAGCAGCGGAACGCCGAAGGCGCGCAGGATGCGCGCCCGCACGATCCGTCCGACCTGTCCGGCGTTCGGCGACGGGATGGCGCCGGAGCGCTGGGACGCGGCAAGGAGAGCGTCGGCCATCGATGGCGGTTCCTTCAATGACGCGCGGCGCCGGTCAGCCGGGCGCGCAGGTAGGAGGAGGTCTGGTCGATCGCCACGATCGACAGGAACAGGAGCAGGAACAGCGCCGCGGTGTCGTCGCCCTGACCCTGGCCCCAGCCGATGGTGCGGCGCAGTTCGGAGCCGATGCCGCCGGCACCGACGAAGCCGAGGATCGCCGAGGCGCGCACGTTGATCTCGAGGCGCAGGAGGAAATAGCTGAGGTAGTTGGGCGCCACCTGGGGCATCACGGCGTAGCGGATCCGCTGCAGCCAGTTGGCGCCGACCGCCTTCAACCCCTCGATCGGCTTGCGGTCGATGTTCTCGTTGACCTCGGAAAACAGCTTGCCGAGCGCGCCGGCGGTGTGGAAGGCGACGGCAATCATGGCCGGCACCGGGCTGGAGCCGAGCAGGAAGATCAGGAACAGGGCGACCACGAGTTCGGGAAAGGCGCGCATGATGTCCATCACGCGGCGCGTCACCGGGATCAGCGGCCCCCAGACGTCGAGGTTGCGCGTGCTGGCGAAGGACAGCGCCATGGCCAGCGCGCCGCCCAGAATGGTCGCGACGAAGGCGATGTTCAGGGTCTCGATCAGGGCCGGGAAATAGTGCCACATCAGGGCGATCATGCCGAACAGGCCGGTCGTCCAGGCTTCCCTGACGATCTCGCCCGGATAGTCGAAGAACTTGGCGATGCCCGTGGCGAAGCTGCCGGAGTTGAGCGCGTTGGCCTCGCCGTAGCCCCAGGCCATCAGCGCCACGATCAGCAGCACCGAGCCGATGGAATAGAGCTGACGCCGCCGGCGCATGGCGAGCAGGTCGTTGCCCAGATCGATCACGGCCATCGAGACTTCCTTTCGCAGATGCAGGACGGCCCCGGACCGCTGGACCGGGGCCGCCGATTTGACGCGTGCCGGATCAGTTGCCGGCGGCGCGACGCACTTCGATGATGTTCTCGTAGGCGGCGTGGTTGATCGGCTTCAGGCCCAGAACTTCACCGGCCATGAAGCTGTAGGCGCATTCCTTGTCCATGAAGCCGAGCGAGGCCAGCATGGCGGTCATGTCGATCTTGACGCGTTCCGGCAGCGCCTTGCGCAGGACGATCGGGCCTTCCACGATCAGCGGCGACTTCCAGATCTCGACCAGTTGGGTCATGTCGACGAGGCCGGCATCGGCGGCCTTGCGCAGGGCGCCCGAATTGTAGCCGTCTTCCCATTCGCCGAGGCCGTCGGCCCAGGTCACGCTGGCCGGAAAGTCGCCGTTGTAGACGCCGACGATCGACTGCTCGTGTCCGCCGCTGGAAACGACCTCGGAGAAGAACTCGCCGTTCTTGGTGGAATAGCCGGCCTTGTTCAGTTCATAGCTCGGGATCAGGTAGCCCGACGTGGAGTTCGGATCGCCGAGGGCGAACTTCTTGCCCTTGAGGTCGTCCAGCGACTTGATGCCGCTGTCGGCACGGGCGAAACCGATCGCGTAATAGCCGAAGGAACCGTCGGTGTTGACCTTGACGAGCACCGGCTCGACGGCTTCCGGATCGGTCAGGTAGACCTTGGCATATCCAGAAGCGCCGAGCCAGGCCATGTCGAGGTTGCCGCCGAGCAGGCCTTCGATGACGCCGTTGTAATCGGCCGGGGCGAAGATCTTGGTCGGCACGCCGAGCAGTTCCTCGGTCTTGGCGCGGATGCACTCGTTGGAGCGCAGGCGGTCGGACGAGTTCTCGCCGCCGAGAATGCCGATACGGAATTCGGAGATGGTATCCTGGGCAAGCGCGCCGTTGACGCCGAGGGCGAGCAAGCTCACCGCGGCCGCGGCGATTTTCGAGATCAGGTTCATGTCGGGATGCTCCCAAAAGCTGTCGGTCGATGACGTTTGACTTCGGCGCGGATCAGACCGCCGCCGCTGCCGCCGGGGTCATCGCACCGGCGGAAAGGGGAACGGCCCCAGCGCGCTGGCGCGGGGCGTCGAGGGCCGTCGACGTGGCGGCCTCGTTGAAGCTGTCGTCGGCACCGTAGATCTCGCGCGCGACATCGGTGGTCAGCGCCTCGGGCGCGCCGTCGAAGACGATGACGCCGTCGCGCATGCCGATGACGCGGTCGCAGTAGGCGCGCGCGGTGTCGAGCGTGTGCAGGTTGCAAATGACCGTCTTGCCGTCGCGCTCGTGGATCTCGCGCAGCGCATCCATGACGATCTGGGCGTTCATCGGATCGAGCGAGGCGATCGGCTCGTCGGCCAGCACCAGTTGCGGCTCCTGGACCAGGGCGCGGGCGATGGCCACGCGCTGCTGCTGGCCGCCGGATAGTTCCTCCGCGCGCTTGACCGCCTCCTGGACGATGCCGAGCCGGTCGAGCGCGGACAGCGCCCGGTCGATGTCGCCCTTACCGAAGATGTTGAACATGCTCTTCAGCGTGCCGTGGGTGTTGAGGCGGCCGAGCATCACGTTGGTGACCACGTCGAGCCGCGGCACCAGATTGAACTGCTGGAACACCATGGCGCAGTCGCGCTGCCAGCGGCGCTTCTCGCCGCCCTTCAGCGACAGCACGTCGCGGCCGTTGAACAGGATCCGGCCTGCGGTGGCGGGCGTCAGCCGGTTGATCATGCGCAGCAGGGTCGACTTGCCGGCGCCCGAGCGCCCGATGATGCCCACCATCTGCGGCGCATCGATCGAAAAGGAGACGTTGTCGACCGCCACGCGGTTGCCGAACTGCTTGGTCACGCCCTCGAAATGGATCACCGGCCAGCCCTGTCGTTGCATTGATCTTCTGGAGCGACAAGAGCCACGGCTTTGTTACAGACGAATGACAAGCGAGGAGGCGGTTTCTTGAAGTTTTCATGACAGATAGTCTTTGACGTCTTGAAGACGTGCGCCGGCGCTCGCCCGGAGACTCCGCGCCGCCTGAAGTCGCTGCCGGCCCCGATCCCCGCGCCCGTCATCGCGCCGTCATCGAAGCGTCATCCGCGCCGGCCCGCGAGGCGCTATGGTGCCCGCCTTCCGCCGTTCCAGATTCGGGACCACCGCCGCAATGACCACGCCCTCCGCACAGCCCGCGCTTTCGCTGCTGCCCTCGATCCACCCCGACGCGCTGGTCGTCGACAGCAGTCTCGGCGCCTGGACCGAGGTCGCCGCCGGTACGGAGATCCGCCAGTCGGAGATGGGCGACTATTCCTACATCATGCAGGGCGGCGACGTGGTCTGGACGACGATCGGCAAGTTCTGCTCGATCGCCCGCAACGTGCGGCTCAATCCCGGCAACCATCCGACCTGGCGCGCCTCGCAGCACCATTTCACCTACCGCGCCGCCGCCTTCGGCATGGGCGAGGACGACGCCGCCTTCTTCGCCTGGCGCAAGGAGCACTGGGTCACCATCGGCCACGACGTGTGGATCGGCCACGGCGCGACGGTGCTCGCAGGCGTTTCGGTCGGCACCGGCGCGGTGATCGCCGCCGGCGCGGTGGTCGCCAAGGACGTCGCGCCCTACACCATCGTCGGCGGCGTCGCCGCCCGGCCGATCAAGCGCCGCTTCACCGAGGCCCAGGCCGAGGCGCTGATGGAGATCGCCTGGTGGGACTGGCCGCACGAGAGGCTCGCCGCCGCCCTGCCCGATTTCCGCACCCTTGCCATCGACGCCTTCATCGAGGAATACCGCTGAGGCGCGGCGATCCGCTCAGATGATCGCCGCGCGGACCCTGGCGGAGATCCACTCCGACAGGACGACCGTGGCGAGGATGACGATCAGGATCATGGTCACCTGCGGCCAGGCCAGCACGTTGAGCGAGGATTGCAGCTTGAGGCCGAGGCCGCCGGCGCCGACGAGGCCGAGGATGGCGCTTTCGCGGATGTTGATGTCCCAGCGGAACACGGTGATGCCCCAGAACGCCGGCAGCACCTGCGGCACGATGGCATAGGACAGGACCTGTGCGGAACTGGCGCCGGTCGCCGTGACCGCCTCGACCTGGCGCACGTCGGTCTCCTCGATCGCTTCGTAGAGCAGCTTGCCGATGAAGCCGACCGAGCGCAGGCCGATGGCGATGACGCCGGCGAGCACGCCCGGACCGAGGATGGCGACCAGCAGCAAGGCCCAGATCAGAGAGTTGATCGAGCGCGACCCGACGATGACGAACAGCGCGGCGGGCCGCAGCACCAGAGCCGAAGGCGTGGTGTTGCGCGCGGCGAGAAAGGCGACGGGGACGGCCAGGACGACGCCGAGCAGCGTGCCGAGCGTCGCCATGTTGAGCGTGTCCCACAGCGGCCACAGCAACTCCGGGAGGTAGCTGACGCGCGGCGGCCACATGCGACTGCCGATGTCGGCTGCCTGGGTGGGGGCGTCGGTGACGAAGAACCAGATCGTGTCCTTCGTCATCACCTGCCAGCACCAGACGAACAGCGCGGCCAGGCCGAGCCAGCCGAACCACAGGGCGAGGCGGGCGCGCGGCGTGCGGTGCTGCCAAGGCCTCGGCGGCGCAGACGAGGACGAGACGGTCGCCGGGATCATTGCAGGTATTTCCGCAGATACGAGGAGGAATATTCCGCCACCATCACGACGGCGATGATGATCAGCAGGATCGCGCCCGCGCTGTCGTACTCGTAGCGGTCGATGGCGGTGTTCAGCGTCGAGCCGATGCCGCCGGCACCGACGATGCCGATCACCGCGCTTTCGCGGAAGTTGATGTCGAGGCGGTAGAGCGACAGGCCGATCAGCCGCGGCATCACCTGCGGCTGGACGCCGAAGTTGACCAGTTGCAGCCACGAGGCGCCGGTCGCCCGGATCGCTTCGGCCTGCGCCTCGTCGATGTCCTCGATATCCTCGGCGAGCAGCTTGGCGATGAAGCCGATGGTGGCGAAGGACAGCGTGAGGAAGCCGGCGAAAGGGCCGAAGCCGAACATGGCGACGAAGAAGATCGCGATGATCACCTCCTGAAGCGCGCGCGACAGGGCAATCACGGAGCGGCAGGCGAGGTAGATCCAGCGCGGCGCCAGGTTGCGCGCCGCACCGATACCGATCGGGACCGAGAGGGCGACGCCGACCACCGTCGAGGTCAGCGTCATGGTCAGGCTCTCGACCAGGCCCTTGGAGATGTCGCGCCAGCGCGAGGTGAAGTCGGGAGTCAGGAACCCCTCGACGAAGCGCAGGCCGCGAGCCGCTCCCTCGACGACGCGCGTCCAGTTGACGTCCAGGGTACCGAGCGCCAGCACCAGGTAGGCGAGCGCGCCGACCTGGATGACGATGCGCCAGGTGCGGTTGGTCAGGATCTGCGGCGGCCGGCGCCAGGTCTGCGGATAGGCGACGGCGGTCATGCGCCGATCTCCGCCAGGCACCGGACGGCCTCGACCTCGGCCTCCGTGTCCTCCTCGTGGCCCTTACGCATGACGTTCCAGTCCTCGGCGCCGTAGATCGTGGTCAGCGCCGCCTCGGTAAGGTCCGCCGGGGGGCCGTCGAACACCACACGGCCCGCGCGCAGGCCGACGATGCGTTGCATGAACTGCTGCGCCAGCGGCACGTCGTGGATGTTGACGATGGCCGGCAGGCCGCGCTCGGCACAGATCTCGATGATCAGGCGCATGATCTGGCGGCTGGTCTTGGGATCGAGGCTCGCCGTCGGCTCGTCGACCAGCAGCAGTTCGGGTTCCTGCGACAGCGCGCGGGCGATGCCGACGCGCTGGCGCTGGCCGCCGGAGAGCGCGTCGGCGCGCTTGTCGGCGTGGTCGATCAGGCCGACGCGGTCGAGCAGGCGGTAGGCGCGCTCGATGTCGGCGGCCGGAAAGCGGCGGGTGAAGCTCTGCCAGAAATTGACGTAGCCGAGCCGGCCGGACAGCACGTTCTCCATCACGGTGAGCCGCTCGACCAGGGCGTATTCTTGGAAGATCATACCGATGCGCCGGCGCTGGCGGCGCAGGGCGCCGGCGGAGAGGCCGGTCAGTTCGCTGCCGGCGAGCAGCACCTTGCCGGCGCTCGGCTCGACCAGGCGGTTGATGCAGCGGATCAGAGTCGACTTGCCGGCGCCGGAAGGTCCGATGAGGCCGACCACCTGGCCCTTGGGCACCGTGAAGCTGACCTCGGCGAGCGCCTTGTCGCCGGTGCGGTAGGTCTTGGTCAGATCGCGCAGTTCGAGCATCGTCCGGTCCCTGAAACGGGCATGCGGGCGGAGGGCCCGCCCGCATGCGGTGATCCGATCGGTCTTACTTGCAGTCGTAGGAGACGCCGGTCGCCTCGTCGATCTGACGGATGACGGCCCAGGTGTCCTTGAAGGTGATCGGGATGAACTGCGCTTCGCCCGACTTGGAGAACTCGGCCTCCAGCGAGGAGCCTTCCCACTTGAAGCTGAAGAAGGCTTCCTTGATCTTCTCCTGCAGCTCCGGCGTCACGTTGTGGGCGATGCCGTAGCCGGTGGTCGGGAAGGTCTGCGACTTGTAGATCGACACGACCTGCTCCGGCTTGATCACCTCGCGCTCGATCATGCGGCTCATCACCGAGTTGGCGATGGCGGCGGCCGGATAGTCCTTGTTGGCGACGCCGAGGATCGAGTTGTCGTGCTTGCCGGAGAACACCGGCTCGAAGTCGGTGCCGGCGACCAGGCCGTACTCGGCCTTCAGCAGCGCCGACGGCGCCTTGTAGCCCGAGTTCGAGGTCTCGGAGGTGAAGGCGAGCTTCTTGCCCTTCAGGTCCTCGACCTTCTCGATGCCCGAACCCGGATGGGTGATGATTTCCATCTCGTAGCCGAACGAGCCGTCGGCCTTGGCCATCATGGTGAACGGGCGGAAGCCGGCGCAGGCAACGGCGAGCGGGTTGGAACCGGTGTTGAAGCCGGCGACATGCAGGCGGCCGGCGCGCATCGCCTCGATCTGAGCGGCGTTGGAATCGACCGGGAAGAACTGGACCTTCTTGCCGGTGACCGATTCCATGTGGGCGAGGAAGTCCTTCCAGGCCTCGGCATAGACCGCCGGATCTTCCACCGGGGTATAGGCGAAGATCAGCGTGGAGGGATCGACCAGCTTGCCGGCATCGGTCGGGATGTCGGCGATCATGTCGCCGTCGGCGTCGGTGTAGCGGGCGTCGAGCTTGAATTCGGCCTGGGCCGTCGAAGCGGCGAGCAGCGCCACAGCGGCGAGAAATGCGCGTTTCATGAGGGACGTCCTCCTGGGAATTGACGTGACGGGCGTGTGCTACCGGCATCCGATGTCAGTTGGGTGACAGCGATATGACAGTTCGTTGACGCGCCCCTGCAATCGTCAGGGGACTTCGGTCGGAGCGCCGACCTCCCTCTTTTCGGTGCAGGCGTGCGTGCAGACACGCCGGCGGCGGTTAGAACAGGCCGAGAAGGGCGCGGGCGAGTGCGGTGTCGGCGTCGCGGAGGTCGAGGACGATGTCGAAGTGATTGCGGCCGGGCACCGTCAGTTCCGGCGCGCCGATGGCCTGCGCATAGGCGCGCGTCTGGCGGTGGAAGCCCGCGGTCTCGGTCGCCGCGACGGCGACGACGCTGCGCGGCGCCCCGGCCGGATGGCGCAGCGGGCTCAGCCGCTCAACTTCCTCCGCCGTGAGGCTCATCCACTCCTGCACGTAGCTGGCAGCGATCGGCGCCAGCTCGAACAGGCCGCTGATCGGCAGGCCGGCCTTGAGCGGCTGCGCGGGCAGACCGAACGCCGCCTGCCAGCCGGTCATCATCAGCGCGCCGGCGAGATGGCCGCCGGCCGAACTGCCGCCGACGACGATGCGGTCGCGGTCGATGCCGAGGTCGGCCGCGTTGTGCCACAGATAGGCCAGCGCGGCGCGCATCTGGCGGACGATCTCGGTCAGGCTCGCCTTCGGCGCCAGCGTGTAGTCGGGCACGGCGGTGGCTATGCCCCGACCGGCCAGCATCGGCGCCATGAAGGCGGAATGCTCCTTGGACAGCGCGCGCCAGTAGCCGCCGTGGATGAACACGAACACGGGCCTGGCCTCGCCCGGCGCCGTGCCGAACAGGTCGAGGCGCTCGCCGCTCGTCTCGTCGTAGACGAGGTCGCAGCGGCTGCCGGGGAGCGCGCGGGCCGCCCGCGACAGCTCGGCGTAAGCGCCGATGATGCGTTCGAAGGTCGCCGCGTCGACGCAGGCGCGCGCCGTGTAGTCCGCGTCCACGCGCTCGCGCGGCCACGCGCCTTCGGCTGCAAGATCGCTCATGGTTTCTCCCCTCCTCTGCCGGTCACACCACCCGCGCGCCGGCGCGGTTCTCGATGAGCCGCACCAGCGACAGCGCGGT
Source organism: Polymorphum gilvum SL003B-26A1 (assembly GCF_000192745.1). Classification (NCBI taxonomy): domain Bacteria; kingdom Pseudomonadati; phylum Pseudomonadota; class Alphaproteobacteria; order Rhodobacterales; family Paracoccaceae; genus Polymorphum; species Polymorphum gilvum. The sequence goes on along the minus strand of NC_015259.1, from coordinate 1,962,322 downwards.
CATTTCCGAGGACTTCGGATTGCTCGCCAGCGGCCGGTTCTCAAGCGCGATCTCCATCGTGCCGAAATCGCCTTCGGCGCGGATGCGGTGGCTGTTGCGCCGCGCGCCCGGGTCGGCGACCAGCGCCACGGTGGTGCGGTCGAGACCGAGCCCGGCGAGCGCGGTGATCACCGCGACATTGGCGTTCTGCGGAAAGGCACGCGCCGCCTCGCGCGCGGAGCCCTCGAAGAAGGTAGCCGGCGCGTTCAGGCCGGCAAGGTCGCACAGCGCCTCGGCCGGCGTGCCCGTCCAGGCCTGCGGCGGCTTGACGATCTCGTGGCGCACGCCGGCGAGCGGCAGGCGCGCGGCGGCGGCCAGCGCGTCGATGCCGCCGAGCGCGCCGGGCGGAATGACGAGCTGCGCCCCGCTCGAACGGGCGAGCGCGGTGAGGTCATCGAGGAGCCCCTCGTCGACGAAGGCCGAGGTCGAGGCCGGCGCGAAATCGGCACCGCGCGCCAGCACCGCCCGGCCCCAGGGCCCGACCGACTCCCGCCCGGCCGCCTCGACCGCGAGGTCGAAGGCGAGATCGGCAAGAGCTCCGGGATCGTCGATGAGCCGCGTGCCGGCCGGAAGATCCTCAGGCCTCGTCGTGCCGTCGCGCACCGCGACGGCGATGAGGTCGACCGGCGCGGCGCGCTCCGCAAGCAGGTCGGCGACGCGGGTGGCGATGGCGCCCCAGCCGATCAGGACGAGGCGCAGCTCAGAGCCCGACATAGCCGTGCACCCGCTCCGCGTCGCGGTCCATGTCCGCCCCGCTTCCCGTCCACACCGTTCGGCCCTTCTCGACGATGTAATGGCGGTCGGCCAGCCGCTTGAGCACGGCGAGGTTCTTGTCAATCAGCAGGATCGACTGGCCGGCCGCCTTCAGGTGTTCGATGCAGTGCCAGATCTCGCGCCGGATCACCGGCGCGAGGCCCTCGGTCGCTTCGTCGAGGATGAGCAGGCGCGGGTTGGTCATCAGCGCACGTCCGATGGCGAGCATCTGCTGCTCGCCGCCCGACAGGGTGCCGGCCATCTGTCCGGCGCGTTCCTTCAGACGCGGGAACAGGCCGTAGACCCGCTCCAGCGTCCAGGGATCGGCGCGGCCGAGCCGGTTGGCGGCGGTGGCGACAAGGTTCTCGCGCACCCTGAGCGTCGGGAACACCTGGCGCCCTTCCGGCACCAGCCCGGCACCGAGGCGGGCGATGCGCTCGGGCGTGAGACCGGCGACGTCGCGGCCCTCGAAGCGGATGCTGCCGCCCTGCGGCGCCAGGAGCCCCATGATGCAGCGCACCGTGGTGGTCTTGCCCATGCCGTTGCGGCCCATCAGCGTCACCACCTCGCCGTCGGCGATCTCCAGATGGACGTCGAACAGCACGCGGCTCTCGCCGTAGGCGGCCTGAAGATTGGCGACGCTCAGCACAGCTCGTCCTCCGCCCCGAGATAGGCCTCGCGCACGGCCGGGTCGTCGCGGATCTCGTCGACCGTGCCGGTGGCGATGATCTTGCCGTAGACCAGCACGGAGATGCGATCGGCGAGCGCGAACACCGCATCCATGTCGTGCTCGACCAGCAGCATGGCGGCACTCTCCCGCGTCCGCCGCAGCATCTCGATCATGGCAAGGCTCTCGACATGACCGAGGCCCGCCATCGGTTCGTCGAGCAGCAGCAGGCGCGGCTTCATGGCCAGCGCCACGACCAGTTCGAGCTGCTTCTTCTCGCCGTGGGAGAGGTCGGCGACGCGCACGCCGGCGCGCGGGGCCAATGCGCTGTCGGCAATGAGGCGGTCGGCCTCCTGCCAGACGGCGCGGCGGTCGCGCACGGCGTCGAAGATGCGGAAGTTGTGCCCGAGGCGCACCTGCACCGCCATGCCGACATTCTCGCGCACGCTCATGTCGTCGAGCAGGCTGGTGATCTGGAACGTCCGGCCGAGGCCGAGGGCGACGCGCGCCGGGGTCGGCACGCGCGTGACATCGCGTCCGGCGAGGCGGATGGTGCCGGAATCGGGCGCGAGTTCCCCGCACAGCTGGTTGATCAGAGTCGACTTGCCGGCGCCGTTGGGGCCGATCAGGGCGTGGATCTCGCCCTCGCGCACCTCCAGGCTGACCCGGTCGGTGGCGACCAGGCCACCGAAGCACTTGACCAGGTCCTCGATGGCCAGGATCGCGCTCATTGCCCCCCTCCCCGCCCGAGGGCCGACAAGCGCCTGATCAGCGCCTCGATGCCGCCGCGGGTGCCAAGCACAACCACCAGCAGGATCAGCCCGAGGGCGAGCGGCCAGTGTTCGGACCAGGAGGCAAGGAAGGTCTCCAGCATGAGGAACACGCCGGCGCCGAGGAACGGCCCGAACAGCGTGCCGACGCCGCCCAGGATGACCATGATCATCAGTTCGCCCGACTTGGTCCAGTGCATCATGTCCGGACTGGCGAAGCGCAGGAAATTGGCCATCAGCGCGCCGGCCAGCCCCGCGCCCATACCCGACAGCACGAAGGCGGCGAGCTTGTAGCGGTAGGCCGGGATGCCGAGCGCGGCCATGCGCCGCTCATTCTGGCGGATGCCGGAGATGACGGCGCCGAAGCTGGAGTTGATCAGCCGGCGCAAGCCGAGGAAGAAGAGGACGGCGATCGTCAGCACGACCCAGTAGAGGGTCGCCTTGTCGCGCATGTTCAGCCCCGGCAGCGCATTGGTGCGGCGGATGATGATGCCGTCCTCGCCGCCATAGGCCTTGAGCGACACGAACAGGAAGAACAGCATCTGCGCGAAGGCGAGCGTGATCATGATGAACTGCACGCCGCCGGTGCGCAGCGACAGCGCGCCGATGGCGGCGGCGAACAGGCCGGCGACCAGGATCGCCACCGGCAGCGTGACCAGCATCTGGTCGGTGCCGGGAATGACGCCGAACAGCGGCTCGCCGCTGGCGTGGTGGGTGAACAGGATGCCGACCACGTAGCCGCCGATGCCGAAGAAGGCGGCGTGGCCGAAGCTGACCATGCCGCCGTAGCCGAGGATGAAGTTCAGGCTGGCGGCGGCGATGCCGTAGATCAGGATGCGGGTGGCCAGCGCCAGCCAGGCGGCCTGGCCGAGCGCGTCGGTGACGAAGGGCAGCGCGGCAAGCGCGGCGACGAGGACAGCGAATCCCAGGACACGCATGGTCACGACCCCGCCGCAAAGAGGCCCTTGGGCCGGATCAGCAGGACGAGCGCCATCAGCAGATAGATGCCCATGGAGGAGATGCCGATGCCGAGCGCGTCTGCCTCCGGCCCCGCCATCACCTGGCGCAGCAGGCCCGGCAGGAAGGCGCGCAGGCAGGTGTCGACGATGCCGAGCACGATGCCGGCGACGAAGGCGCCGCGTATCGAGCCGACGCCGCCGATGACCACGACGACGAATGTGGCGAGCAGGATCTGCTCGCCCATGCCGACCTGCACGGCGAGGATCGGGCCGGCCATGTAGCCGGCGAGGCCCGCGAGCAGTGCGCCGAGGCCGAAGACGACCGTGTAGAGCAGGCGGATGTCGACGCCGAGCGCACGCACCATCTCGCGGTTGGTCGACCCGGCCCGCACCAGCATGCCGATGCGGGTGCGGTTGATGAGAAAATACAGCCCGACCGCGACCAGCAGGCCAGCGGCGATGATCAGCAGCCGGTAGGGCGGATAGTGCAGGCCGGGGATGAGTTCGATCGAGCCGGCGAAGGCCTCGGGCAGCATGGTGAACACCGGCTGGCGGCCGAAGCCGATCACGATCAACTGGTTGAAGGTCAGGATCAGGGCGAAGGTGGCGAGCACCTGGTCGAGATGGTCGCGCGCATAGAGCCGGCGCACCACCGCCGCCTCAATAGCGAGCCCGGTGACAGCCGCCGCCGCCAACGCCGCCGGCAGGCCGAGCCAGAAGCTGCCGGTCTCGGCCGCAACCCAGGTGCCGGCATAGGCGCCGACCATGTAGAGCGACCCGTGTGCCAGGTTGATGACCCCCATGATGCCGAAGATCAGGGTCAGCCCGGCTGCGAGCAGGAACAGCATGACGCCGTACTGCAGGCCATTCAGGATCTGTTCGAGAACGAGGATCATCCGCCCGCCCGATAAACCGTGTCAGACATGGTGCGGCCGGGGGCGCTGACCCCCGGCCCTGCGTGCGGAGATTACATCTTGCACTGGTCGGCGTAGGCGTCGCCGTAGTCGTCCAGCAGCTTTTCCTTGGTTACGGCCATCGGCTTGCCGTCCGGCCCGGCGACGATGTCGAGCAGGTACCAGTCGTGCACCGGGTGCTGGTTCGGGCCGAACTTGAAGTCGCCGCGCACGCTCTCGAAATCGGCCGCGCGCACCGCCTCGCGGAACGCGTCGATGTCGTCGAGGCCGCCGGTTTTGGCCAGCGCCGAGGCGATCAGCCTGGCGGTGTCGTAGCCCTGCGAGCCGTAGTAGGTAATCGGCCGGCCGTATTTCTCGTCCCACGCCTTGACGAATTCCGCATTGGCGGCGTTGTCGAAGTCGCGGTTCCAGTGGGCGGTGGCGTGGATGCCGATCGCCGCCTCGCCGACCGCGCCGAGCACGACCGCGTCGGTCGACGGCTCGGACAGCACCATCGGGATCTGGCCGATCAGGCCGGCTTGGGCGTATTGCTTGAGGAAGGCAATGCCGAGGCCGCCGGGATGGAACTGGAACACCACCTCCGGATTGGCGGCGCGGATCTGGGCCATTTCCGAGGCGAAGTCGGTCTGGTCGAGCTGGGTGTAGATCTCGCCGGCGATCTCGCCGCCGAAGGTGCGCTTGAAGCCGGTGATGGCGTCCTTGCCGGCCTGGTAGTTGGGCGCCAGCACGAAGGCGTTCTTGAAGCCGAGCTGCTTGGCGGCGGCGCCGGCAGCCTCGTGCAGGGCGTCGTTCTGCCAGCTGACGACGAAGTAGTTCGGATGGCACTCGGAGCCGGCGAGGTTCGACGGGCCGGCGTTCGGGCTGATGTAGATCGCGCCGTTGTCGACGATGTCGGGCACGGTGGCGCCGGCAACGTTGGAGAACACGATGCCGGTCAGGAGCTTCATGCCGTCGTCGTTCATGAACTTTTCGGCGATCTGCCGGCCGTTGCCCGGCTTCAGGCCGTCGTCCTCGACGACCAGCTCGACCGGCACGCCGCCGAGCTTGCCGCCTTCCATCTCGATCGCCAGCAGCATGCCGTCGCGGATGTCCTGGCCGAGATAGCCGGCCGGACCCGACAGCGTCGTGATCATGCCGATCTTCAGCGGATCCTGGGCCAGCGCGGCGCCCGTCATCATCGCAACGAGGCTGGCGGCGGTCATAAGCGTCTTCATCATCATCCTGTTCCCCTCTCTATCAACGCCGTTCGGCATTCTTGATTGCGGCCAGCTTGTCGCCTCCGCGCAGATATTTCAAGTCTAAAATATTTACAGTTTCACCCAGCCCGCCGGCGGCTCCTTGCCGGGATGCACGGCACCGCAGTTCGGGCAGGTGCGCGCGTTCTCGTCGGCGTAGAACGCCTTGTAGATCGGCGGCAGGTCGTCGACGATGCTCTCCAGGTCGACCTCGGCGCGATGCACCAGGTGCTGGCATTCGAAGCAGTACCATTCGATCGCGTCGAGCGCACCCTCGGGCCGCGCGGGCTCGATGACCAGGCCGATGGAGCCTTCCTGCGGCCGCTGCGGCGAGTGGCGCACGTGCGCCGGCAGCAGAAACACGTCGCCCTCGCGGATCGGCACGTCGTAGAACTCCTTGCCGTCGTAGACCTTGAGCAGCATGTCCCCCTTGAGCTGGTAGAAGAATTCCTCGACCGGATCGTCGTGGTAGTCCGTGCGCTTGTTCGGCCCGCCGACGACGGTGACCATCAGATCGGCATCCTTGAACACCAGCTGGTTGCCGACCGGCGGCTTGAGCAGGTGCTTGTGCTCGTCGATCCATTTCTGGAAGTTGAAGGCGGACAGTCGGGACATCCTCGTTCTCCTTTCGGGGCTGCGATCATGCGGTCTTCAGGCCGCAGGCGTCAAACGCCGCGCGGGTTGCGCGTCTTTCCTCTTCGGTGAGTTCCAGCAGCGGCGGGCGAACCCTTCCGCCGGTCTGGCCCAGAAGCTCCTGCCAGTATTTCTGGTGCGCGTGCGGCTTCTCGGGCGGGCGCGTGTGCTTGAGCGCGCGGCGCACCGGCTCGAGGCTGTCGCGCACGGCACGCGCCTCCCCGGCGCGGCCGGCGAAGGCAAGGTCGGTGTAGGCGCGCATGCGCCGGTCGGCCGCAGTCTGGATCAGGTAGGGCGGCGACGAGCACAGGTAGAGCCGCCAGTCGAGCTCCAGGATGTTGTCGAGCCATTCCTCCTCCGAGGCGGTCGACACGATGATACGGTCGCGCGCCATCGCGGTCAGGCGCACGTACATCTCGCGCGGCACCGAATACTTGATCGCCACCACGGTCTCGATATCGGCCAGCCGGTTGCACAGCTCCGGGCTCATCAGGTAGCCGCTGTCGGGATGCGACCACAGCGCGATGCCGATGTCGACCTTGGCGGCGATGGTCTCGTAGTAGCGGATCAGCGTCTCGTCCTGGGCCTTGAAGAAATGCAGCACCGGCGCGTGGACGACGATGTAGTCGGCGCCGCAGGCCTGGGCGTGGCGCGCGAGATCGATGACGACGTCCATGTTCTGATCGGAGCACGACATGATCGTTTGCGCCCGGCCGGCCGCCGCCGCGACGGCCAGGTCGAAGCAGCGCTTGCGCTCGTCCACCGACATGGAGAAGAACTCGCCCTGCTTGCCGGCGATGAAGAAGCCGTCGATGCCGAGGTCCTCGATCCAGTGGTTCATGTTGGCGCGAAAGCCGTCCTCGTCGATCGACAGGTCGTCGCGGAACGGCGTCAGCGCTGCGGCCCAGATGCCGCGCATGGCCGCGAAGGCATGGGATTTGGCGTCCTTGCGGGAATAGTTCATGGCTCAAGTCCTGTGATGATCCGCCAGACCTTTTCAGAGGTCAGCGGCAGCGAGAGATCGGGGGCGCCGAACGGCAGCAGCGCATCCTGGACGGCGTTCAGCAGCGCGGCCGGCACGCCGATGCAGCCGGCCTCGCCGACGCCCTTGACGCCGAGCGCGTTGGCCGGCGAAGGCGTCGGCTGACTTACGATCCGCACCGGTGGCATGTCGGCGGCGCGCGGCAGGGCATAGTCCATCAGCGAGCCTGTGAGCAGTTGGCCGTCGCGGTAGACCACCCGCTCCATCAGCGCCGCGCCGAGGCCCTGGGCGAGGCCGCCGATGAGCTGGCCCTCGGCGAGCAGCGGATTGACCATCGTGCCGGCGTCGTCGACCCAGGTGATGGCCTCGACCGCAATCGTGCCGGTGTCCGCCTCGATGGCGACCTCGGCGAGCACGGCACCCGACGCCCAGGCCTCGCCAGGCGCCTCGTAGCGTTCGCTCGCCGACAGCACGACGGCGTCGGGCGCGCCGAGCCGCGCGGCGAGCTCGCGCCAGACGAGCAGCGTCCCGCCGGGCGCGATCAGCCCGCCGGGTCCGACATCGAGCGCATCCTCGCGGCAGCCGAGCAGCGCGGCCGCCTTTCGAACGGCCCGGGTCACCAGCGTCCGGCACGCGAGCAGCATGGCCGAGCCGCCGATCGCGGTCGACCGGCTGGCCAGCGCGCCGATCCCCTCCGGCACCGCATCAGTGTCGCCGGCGACGACGCGCACCGCCTGCGGCTCGATGCCGAGCGTATCGGCGACGATCTGGGCGAAGGCGGTCTCCCGCCCCTGCCCCTGGGCGCTCGCTCCGGTCGCGGCGACGATCGTGCCGTCGCCCATCAGCCGGACCTCGGCCGTTTCCCATCCCTGGCCGCAGGGTTCGATGTAGAGGCCGAGGCCGAGACCGACGATCTCGCCTGCCGCGCGCCGGCGCGCCTGCGTAACGCGCTTTTCCTGGTAGCCGGTTTCCGCCGCAAGCCGGTCGAGCAGGGCCGCGAAGTCGCCCGAGCACAGCCGCTCGCCGGTCGGCGTCATGCGCGGCAGCACGGACGCCGGCGTGACGTTGCGCCGGCGCATCTCCAGCGGATCGAGCCCGAGCGCCTGCGCCGCACGGTCCATCAGCCGTTCCATCAGCATCGTGGCCTCGGGCCGGCCGGCGCCGCGATAGATGTTGACCGCCGGCCCCGCGCTCAGGTGCGCCTGGAGCGCCACGTCGACGGCGGCAATATCGTAGGGGCCGGGCAGGATGCGGCCGGCATTGCGGCCCGGCGCCAGCGCCGAATAGGGCATCCAGTGGCCGAGCGGATAGTCGAGATCGGCCTTAAGCGCGCACGCCCGTCCCTCGGCGTCGACTTGGAGCGTCGCCGAGGTGACCGCGCCGCGGCCCTGGGTGGCGGCCTGCATCTCCTCGGACCGCGTCGCGCACCACTTGACCGGCCGGCCGAGGCGCAGGGCGGCGCAGGCGACCAGCACGTCCTCGGGCATGAGCGACGCCTTGCCGCCGAAGGCGCCGCCGACGTCGGGGGCGACGACGCGGATGCGGTCGCGCTCAAGGCCGAGCATGGCGGCTAGATCGTCGCGGCACCGCTGCGGCGTCTGGGTCGACAGCCACACCGTCAGCCGGTCGCTGTCGGGCACGGCCAGGGCGGCACGCGGCTCCAGCGCGAAAGGCGCGACCAGGGCGTGCTCGACGCGCACCGAGACGGCCCGCCCGCAGGCCGCCGGGGCAGAGTTCCCCGAAGCGGCGACCGGGGCGCCCCAGCGGTGGCGAAGCACCGTCCGCGTCGCGGCCGGCACCTCCTCGACATCGAGCGAAACGAGTTCGAGCGCGTCGCGCGCCGCCTCGCGGCTGTCGGCGACGACGGCAACGACGCCCTGGCCGAGGGCGCGGACGACGCCATCGGCCAGCACCTGCATCGGCACCGCCTCGCCGCCCGGCAGCAGCGGGTTGATAGCGGAGGCGCCGAGGCCGGCGAGATCCGTGGCGGTCAGCACCAGACGCACGCCCGGTGCAGCGCGCGTGGCCTCAACGTCGAGGTCCACGATGCGGCCCGCGGCAAACGGATTGCGCAGGATGTCCAGGGTCAGGCAGCCGTCGGGCGCCAGATCGTCGACGTAGCGACCCTGGCCGGTGACAAGGCGCAGATCCTCGCGCCGGGGCATCTCCCGTCCGATCCATGCCTTGGTGTGCCACATCGCGTCCACGGCGTCCCCCATTCGGGAACGAGTTAAACACCGGCAAACCTATACAACAATCATGATTTATCTTATTTATTGATAAGAAATAGGGATAAATCATGCGTCCAAGCCTGCGCCAGATCGAAGCCTTTCTCGCCGTCGCCGAACACGGCAGCTTCTCGCGTGCCGCCGAGCGGATCGGCTCGACCCAGCCGGCCCTATCGCAGGCCGTGCGCGACCTGGAAGCCGCGCTGGCGCTGCGCCTGTTCGACCGCACCACCCGGCGGGTCGACCTGACCGAAGCTGGCCGGCTGTTGCAGGAACGCGTCGCCAAGGGGCTGGAGGAACTCGACAACGCCTTCCTGCATGCGCGCGATCTCGCCCGCCTGCGCCGCGGCCACCTGCGCGTCGCCGCCCCGCCCCTGCTCGCCGCGACCGTGCTGCCGCAGGCGCTCGCCGGCTTTCTCGCGGCCCATGCGGAGCTGACCTGCGCGCTGGCCGACGTCGGCACCGAGGAAATCGTCGCGCGGGTGCGCTCCGGACAGGCCGACCTTGGCATCGGCACCTTCCAGCCCGGCGAGCCCGATCTGGAGCTCAGGCCGATCCTGCGCGACGAGATGATGCTGTTCTGTGGTTGCGACGAGGCGCCGGCGCGGACCTGGCGGGACCTCGAGCATCGGCCGGTGATCACGCTGACGCGGGCAAGCAGCCTGCGCCTGGTCACCGAACTCGGTTTCGAGACGGCCGGCCTCGCGCTGCGCCCGACCCACGAGGTCAATCAGATCGCCACCGCGCTGGCCCTGGTCGAGGCCGGGTTCGGCGTCGCCGTGCTGCCCGGCTATGCGCGGGCGGCCATGCGCGGCATGGCGGTGCGTGCAGCCCCCTTGCGCGAGCCGTCGATCAGCCGCGAGATCATGCTGCTGCAGGCCCGCGACCGCCCGCCCGGCCCGGCTGCAGCCGCCTTCGCCGAGTATCTGGCCAGGACGCTGCCGCGCCTGTCGCCGGCGGCCGACTGAGGGCTTTACGCCTCCTCGCGTAGGCGGAACCGCTGGATCTTGCCGGTCTGGGTCTTCGGCAGGGCGTCGGTGAAGACGACCCGGCGCGGGTACTTGTAGGGCGCGATCACCGCCTTGACGTGGTCCTGCAGCCGCCTGACCGTCGCCTCGTCGGGCGCGACGCCTGCCGCCAGCACAACATGCGCCTCGACGATCTGGCCGCGGTCGGCATCCGGCGCGCCGATCACCGCGCATTCGAGCACGTCGGAATGGGCGAGCAGCGCGGCCTCCACATCCGGTCCGGCGATGTTGTAGCCGGCCGAGACGATCATGTCGTCGTTGCGCGCGGCGAAATGGAAATAGCCCGCCTCGTCCTGCCAGAAGGCGTCGCCGGTGATGTTCCAGCCATTCTGGACGTAGTTCGCTTGCCGTTCGTCGGCGAGATAGCGGCAGCCGGTCGGCCCGCGCACGGCCAGCCGGCCGACCTCGCCGCGCGGCAGTTCGGCGCCATCGTCGCCGACGATGCGCGCCTCGTAGCCGGCTACCGGTCGGCCCGTGCAGGCGGGCTGGCTGTCGCCGAAGCGGCTGGTGATGAAGATGTGCAGCATTTCCGTGGCGCCGATGCCGTCGAGCATCGGCTTGCCGGTCCTGGCCATCCACTCCTCGTAGACGGGCGCCGGAAGGGTCTCGCCGGCCGAAACGGCGGCGCGCAGGCTGGACAGGTCCGCGCCCTCGTCCATCGCCTTCAGCATGACCCGGTAGGCGGTTGGTGCGGTGAAGCAGATGGTGGCGCGGTACTTCTGGATGATCTCGATCAGATTGGGCGGCGTGGCATTTTCCAGCAGCGCTGCGGCGGCGCCGAAGCGCAGCGGGAACACCGCGAGCCCGCCGAGGCCGAAGGTGAAGGCGAGCGGCGGCGAGCCGACGAAGACGTCGTCGGGAGTCACCCCGAGCACTTCCCTGGCATAGCCGTCGGCGATGATCAGGATGTCGCGGTGGAAATGCATCGTCGCCTTGGGCACGCCGGTGGTGCCGCTGGTGAAGCCGAGCAGCGCGACGTCGTCGCGCCCGGTCCTGACCGCCTCGAAGCGCACCGGCTTGCCGAGCGCTATGCGGTCGAGTTCGGCGTCGTGATTGGCGGTGCCGTCGAACCCGATCACCTTCTTCAGGAACGCCGAGCCCTTGGCGCAGGCGACCAATTCGTCCATCAGCCGCGTGTCGCACAGGGCAAGGCCGATCTCGGCCTTGTCGACGATCTTGGACAGTTCGCCGGCGCGCAGCATCGGCATGGTGTTGACCACCACGGCGCCGGCCTTGGTCGCCGCCAGCCAGCAGGCGACCATGGCCGGATTGTTGGCGGAACGAATCAGCACGCGCTCGCCCGGCTTGACGCCGTAGTCCTCGACCAGGGCGTGGGCGATGCGGTTGGTCCAGTCCGACAGTTCCTTGTAGGTCCGCTGGCGGCCGTTGCCGATCAGCGCCACATGGTCGCCGAAACCCTTCTCGACCATGCGGTCGGTCAGTTCGACCGCGGCGTTGAGATGGTCGGGATAGTCGAAGCCGTCGAGCGGCATCGCCGGCCACTGCGCGAACGGCGGCAGGTTGTCACGCGTGAAGGTGTCGACATGGGCGCTCGGCCCGAGCGGCGGCAGTGTGATCATCATCTGTTCCCCTGGATGCGACGGCGGCCGGTCGCGGGATGTGCCCCCCGTCGCCGGCTGCCGGTTGTCAGTCTTCCGTGTCCGGAACCACGGCGGTCGCCTCGATCTCGACCAGCGCCCGGTCCTCCACCAGCGCCGCGACCTGGACCAGGGCCATGGCCGGATAGTGCTTGCCCAGGATGTCGCGGTAGGCGGCGCCGAGCCCGGCGAGGTTGTCGAGATAGGCCTGCTTGTCGGTGACGTACCAGGTCATGCGCACCAGATGCTCCGGCCGCGCGCCGCCCTCCTCCAGCACGGCGACGATGTTGCGGAGCGTCTGGGCGACCTGGCCGACGAAGTCGTCGGTCTCGAATTCCTGCTCGCCGTTCCAGCCGATCAGCCCGCCGAGAAACAAGAGGCGCCCGCGCGCGGCGACGCCGTTGGAATAGCCGCGCGCCGGCTTCCAGGATTTCGGATGGAGGAATTCGTGCGGCGATCCGCTCATGCGCCCGCTCCCTGCTTGCCCCCGGCGATCGTCGCCCGGGCGATGACGATCTTCTGCACGTCGCTGGCGCCCTCGTAGATGCGCAGCGCGCGGATCTCGCGGTACAGGCTCTCGACGGCGAAGCCCTTGCGCACGCCGTCGCCGCCGTGCAGCTGCAGCGCGGTGTCGATCACCGTCTGCGCCGCCTCGGTGGCGTGGAGCTTGGCCATCGCCGCCTCGCGGCTGACCCGTTCGGCGCCCATGTCCTTGGTCCAGGCGGCGCGGTAGACGAGCAGCGCCGAGGCATCGACGGCGAGCGCCATGTCGGCGATGTGGCCCTGCACCATCTGCAGGTCGGACAGAGGCGCGCCGAACAGCCGGCGGCTTTCGACCCGCGCCAGCGCCTCGTCGAGCGCCCGGCGCGCGAAGCCGAGCGCCGCCGCGCCGACGGTGGCGCGGAACACGTCGAGCACCGACATGGCGATCCTGAATCCCTCGCCGTGTCGGCCGATCAGCGCGCCGTCGGACAGCACGATGTCGTCGAAGCGCAGATGCGCCAGCGGATGCGGCGCGATCACCTCGATGCGCTCGACGACCGCGAGACCCGGCGCGTCGGCCGGCAGCAAGAAGGCCGACAGGCCGCGGGCGCCGGGCGCCTCGCCGGTGCGGGCGAACACGACATAGACGTCGGCGATGCCGCCGTTGGAGATGTAGGTCTTGTCGCCGGAGAGCACCCAGCCGCCGCCGGTGCGCGGGCGCGCCTGCGTCGCGATGTTGGCGACGTCGGAACCGGAGCCCGGTTCGGTCAGCGCGAAGCCGGAGATCGCCCTGCCGGTGCGGGTGCGCGCCAGCCAGGCGCGCTGCTCCGGCGTGCCGAACAGGCTGACCGCGCCCATGCCGAGCCCCTGCATGGCGAAGGCGAAGTCGGCGAGCCCGTCGTGACGCGCCAGCGTCTCGCGGATCAGGCACAGGCTGCGCACGTCGAGCCGCTCGCCCTCCTCCGCCCCCGAATGGCGCAGGAAGCCGGCCGCGCCGAGGCGCGCGACGAGATCGCGACAGGCCGCATCGGTGTCGGTGTGGTCGACCGGCAGGTTGGCCGCGCACCAGGCGTCGAGTTCCGCGGCAAGGGCGCGGTGGCGGTCGTCGAAGAACGGCCAGGCGAGGAACGAGCGGTCGGCCATGTCAGTTGCCCTCGAACACCGGCTTTTCCTTCGCGACGAAGGCGCGGTAGGCGCGCGCGAAGTCCTCGGTCTGCATGCAGATCGCCTGCGCCTGCGCCTCCGCCTCGATCGCCTGCTCGAGGCCCATGTTCCATTCCTGGTTCAGCTGGGTCTTGGTGATGCCGTGGGCGAAGGTCGGCCCGGCGGCGAGCCGCGCGGCGAGCTTCAACGCCTCGTCCTCGAGCACGTCGGCCGGATGCAAAGCGTTGAAGAAGCCCCAGGCCGCGCCCTCTTCGGCGCTCATGGCCCGCCCGGTGTAGAGCAACTCGGCCGCCCGCCCCTGGCCGATGATCCTGGGCAGCATGGCGCAGGCGCCCATGTCGCAGCCGGCGAGCCCGACGCGGGTAAACAGGAACGCGGTCCTGGCCTCGGGCGTCGCCAGGCGCAGGTCGCTGGCCATGGCGATGATCGCGCCGGCGCCGACGCAGACGCCGTCGACGGCGGCAACGATCGGCTTGCCGCAGCCGATCATGGCCTTGACCAGGTCGCCGGTCATGCGCGTGAAGGCGAGCAGCCCCTTCATGTCCATGCCGACCAGCGGCCCGATGATGTCGTGCACGTCGCCGCCGGAACAGAAATTGCCGCCGTTGGACGCGAACACGACGACGTCGACGTCGTCGGCATAGGCGAGCGCGCGGAAGGTGTCGCGCAGCTCCGCGTAGCTGTCAAAGGTCAGGGGGTTCTTGCGCTCCGGCCGGTCGAGCCGGACGACGGCGATGCGCTCGCGCACCTGCCACTGGAAATGCACGGGCGCAAGGCCGGCGAGCTTGGTCATGGGGCTTCCTTCCTCATCCGTTTCAGGATGTCCGTGATCGCGTCGAGATCGGCTTCGGACAGGCCGGAGAAAAGCGCGTTGACCTCGCGCTCGTGGTCGACCGCCAGACCCTCAAACTGGCGCAGGCCCTCGTCGGTCAGCGACACGTGAACCGTGCGCCGGTCGGTCTCGGACGGCACCCGGCGCACCAGCCCGTCCCTTTCCAGCCGGTCGACGACCGTGGTGGCGTTGCCGTTGGAGACCAGCAGCAGGCGCGACAGTTCCGACATGGTCAGCGGCTCGCGACGCCGGTAGAGCGCCGCCATGACGTCGAAGCGCGGCAGCGTGGTGTCGTGGTTGACGCGCAGGAACTCGCGCAGATGCGCCTCGGCATGACGGGTCACGCCGAGCAGGCGGATCCACATCTTCAGCCGGCGCTTGGACAGGGGATCGGTCACAGTTCGCCTCCCGCGATCGCAATGGCCTGGCCGTTGACGCCTTCCGATCCCGGTCCGCACAGCCACAGGGCCGCCGCGGTCACCTCGTCGGGCCGGATCAACCGTCCCTGAGGATTGGTCGCCGTCAGCGCCGCCATCGCCTCGTCCGGGCTCTTGCCGGTCTTGTCCATGATGGTGACAACCGACCGCTGGGTCATCTCCGTGCCGAGAAAGCCCGGGCAGAGCGCGTTGACGGTGATGTCCCGGCGCGCCACCTCCAGTGCCAGCGAGCGGGTCAGACCGACGACGCCGTGCTTGGCCGCCGCATAGGGCGCGACATAGCCGTAGCCCTTCAGCCCGGCGGTCGAGGCGACGGCGATCAGCCGGCCCCAGCCGGTCATCTGGCGCAGGCCGGCACGGAAGGTCAGGAACACGCCGGTCAGGTTGACCGACAGCATGGCGTTCCACTGCTCGAGCGTCGTGCGCGCGAACGGTGCGCTGTCGGCCGCGCCGGCGTTGGCGACGACGATGTCGACCGGGCCTGCGGCGGCAAACAGCGCCTCGACGCTCGCCTCGTCGGTGACGTCGACGGCCAGCGCGCGTACGCCGGCATGGCGCGCCGCGACCGCCTCGAGCGGTCCGGTCCGACGGCCGGCGGCGACGACCTCGGCGCCCGCGTCCGCGAAGCCGCGTACGAGGTCGGCGCCGACGCCGGTGCCGCCCCCGGTGATCAGAACGCGACGGCCGGAGAGCATCGCGGAACGCGTCATGCCCGGATCGCCTCCTGCGTACGTTCGGCGAGCCGCAGCGCCTGGTCGCGGCCGGCCAGATAGGGCAGCGGCCAGGCCGTTCCCCGGTCGCCCAGCGCGACGCCGGCATGCAGCGTCCAGTAGGGATCGGCGAGATGCGGGCGGGCGAGGCAGACGAGATCCGCTCGCCCGGCCATCAGGATCGAGTTGACGTGGTCCGGCTCGTAGATATTGCCGACCGCCATGGTAGCGATCCCCGCCTCGTTGCGGATGCGGTCGGAGAACGGCGTCTGGAACATGCGACCGTAGACCGGGCGTGCCTCGGTCGAGGTCTGGCCGGCGGAGACGTCGATGATGTCCGCCCCGGCCTCGGAAAACCGCTTGGCAATCGCCACCGCCTCAACCGGCGTCACGCCGGCCTCGTCGACCCAGTCGCTGGCCGAGATGCGCACCGACATCGGCTTGTCCTGCGGCCACACGGCGCGCATGGCGCCAAACACCTCGAGCGGATAGCGCAGGCGGTTGTCCAGCGAGCCGCCGTAGTCGTCCTCGCGCCGGTTGGAGGTCGGCGAGATGAAGCTGGAGATCAGGTAGCCGTGCGCGGCATGAAGCTCGACCATGTCGAAGCCGGCCCGTGCGGCCATCTCGGTCGCGGCGACGAACTGGTCGCGGACGCGGTCCATGTCGGCCCGGTCCATGGCCCTCGGCACCGCGTTGCGGTCCGACCAGGGGATGGCGGAGGCAGACAGCAGCGGCCAGTTGCCGTCGACAAGCGGCGCATCCATCTCCTCCCAGCCGAGTTGGGTCGAGCCCTTGCGGCCCGAATGGCCGATCTGGCAGCAGATCTTGGCCGCCGTCTCGGCGTGGACGAAATCGGTGAGGCGCTTCCAGGCCGCCTCGTGTTCCGGTGCGTAGAGGCCGGGGCACCCGGGCGTGATCCGCCCCTCCGGCGAGACGCAGGTCATTTCCGTGTAGACGAGCCCCGCCCCGCCCTTGGCGCGCTCCGCGTAGTGGACGAAATGCCAGTCGGTCGGGCAGCCGTCCTTGGCCTTGTACTGCGCCATCGGCGAGACCACGACGCGATTGTTGAGCCGCAGGCCGCGCAGCCGGAACGGCGCGAACATCGGCGCCCGTCCGGGCGTACCGCCGGCCTGGTCCTGGAACCAGTCCTCGGCAGCGCTCAGCCAGTCGGGATCGCGCAGGCGCAGGTTCTCGTGGGAAATGCGCTGCGAGCGGGTCAGCAGCGAATAGGCGAACTGGTAGGGCGGCATGCCGAGATAGCGCTCGACCTCCTCGAACCACTCCAGCGAGTTGCGCGCCGCCGACTGCAGCCGCAACACATCCAGCCGCCGCTCGTCCTGATAGCGCTGGAACGCCGCCTCCATGCTCGGCTCGGAATGGAGGTAGTCGGCAAGCGCAATGGCGCTGTCGAAGGCAAGGCGCGAACCGGAGCCGATGGAGAAATGGCCGGTCGCCGCCGCATCGCCCATCAGCACCACGTTCTCGTGGTACCAGCGCTCGCAGATCACGCGCGGGAACTGCATCCACACCGCCGATCCGCGCAGGTGCGCGGCGTTGGACATGAGCTCGTGGCCGCCCAGGTGCTTCTCGAAGATCCTGCGGCAGGTCTCGACTGTCTCCTCCTTCGACATCGCCTCGAAGCCCCAGCGGTCCCAGGTCTCGGGCAGGCACTCGACGATGAAGGTCGCCGTGTCGGCGTCGAACTGGTAGACGTGGGCCCAGACCCAGCCGTACTCGGTCTTCTCGAAGATGAAGGTGAAGGCGTCGTCGAACTTCTGGTGCGTGCCGAGCCAGACGAACTTGCACTTGCGCACGTCGATGTCCGGCCTGAACACGGCCTCGTATTCCTTGCGCACGAGCGAATTGATGCCGTCGCAGGCAACCACGAGATCGTACTCCCTTCGGTAGTCCTCCGCCGACCGGAACTCGGTCTGGAACCGCATGTCGACACCGAGTTCCCGCGCCCGTTCCTGCAGCAGGATCAGCATCTGCCTGCGGCCGATGCCGGCAAAGCCGTGGCCGCCGGAGACGGTGCGGTGGCCGTCGTGGACGACGGCGATGTCGTCCCAGTAAGCGAAATGAGAGCGGATCGCGTCGGTCGACTTCGGATCGTTGTTCTGCATGCGCGACAGCGCGTCGTCGGACAGCACCACGCCCCAGCCGAAGGTGTCGTTGGCGCGGTTGCGCTCCAGGACCGTGACCTCGTGGGCGGGGTTGCGGAGTTTCATCGAGATGGCGAAATAGAGCCCCGCCGGCCCGCCCCCCAGACACAGAACCTTCATCGACCTGACCTCCCGAAACGGCGCTTCGAGGGTCAGCCTGCCACCGGCTGGAAATTATTTCAAGTTTAAAACTTTAAAGGCGAAGAAACCCCTCCCGCGCGCAACGGGAGGGGCCGTCGCCGTGCCGCGACCGGTCAGGCCTCGAAGGCGGTGCCCCGATCCGGCACCACGACCGTCGACGCCTTGTCGCCCATGGCGGCCAGGAAGGCGTCGGCGGTCTGGTCGAGGATCGGGAAGGTGCCGTAGTGACACGGCACGATGGTATCGAAGTCGAAGAAGCGCGTGCAGGCGATCGCCGCCGCCTTTGCGCCCATGGTGAAGCGGTCGCCGATCGGCACAATGCCGATCTTGGGTCCGTAGAGTTCGTTGATCAGCGCCATGTCGCCGAACAGCGCCGTGTCGCCCATGTGGTAGAGCACCGGCTCGCCGGGAGCAGCGACGATGACGCCGTGCGGATTGCCGAGATACTTCAGCCCGTCGCCGTCCGCCTTGGTCGCCGAGGAATGATGCGCAACGGTCAGCCCGACCTTGAACGGGCCGACGTCGACGAAGCCGCCCGAGTTCATCGGGTTGATGTTTTCAACACCCTTGCCGCTCGCCCACATGCAGATCTCGAAGTTGGCGGTCAGCTGAGCGCCGGTCTTCTGCGCGATCGCGACGGTGTCGCCGATATGGTCGTCGTGGCCGTGGGTCAGCAGGATATGGGTGATGCCCTCGGCGACCGCATCGACCGAGAGGGATTTCGGAAAGGTCGGGTTGCCCGACAGGAACGGGTCGATCAGGATCGCCGCGCCGGCGATGTCGATGCGAAAGGCCGAATGGCCGTACCAGGTCAGTTTCATGTCGAATGGGCCTCCCTTGGGGTCTGGGTCGGGCCGAGTATAGGAAGCCGTGCGACGGGAACAAGACGCCGCGCCGGACAATCCGCTGGCCCGCTCCCCGCACGGCTCTGGCGCGGCGCCGGTCCGCCTGATAAAGCGGGGCGATGGCAACCGACCCGTCCCTGTCCCTGGAAGACTTCGTCGCCGCGCTCGCGCCCGGCACACGCCTCATCGGCCTCGATCTCGGCACCAGAACCATCGGCCTCGCCCTGTCCGACCTCGGTCGCGGCATCGCCTCGCCGCTGGAGACGATCCGGCGGCGAAAGTTCACGCTCGACGCCGAACAGCTGCTGAAGATCTGCGCCGAGCACAGGGTCGGCGGCCTCGTCCTCGGCCTGCCGCTCAACATGGACGGCAGCGAGGGGCCGCGGGTGCAGGCGACCCGCGCCTTCGCCCGCAACCTCGCCGAGAAGACCGACCTGCCGATCACCTACTGGGACGAGCGCCTGTCGACCGCAGCCGTCACCCGCACGCTGATCGAGGCCGACCGCAGCCGGGCGCGGCGCGCCGAACTGGTCGACAAGATGGCCGCCGCCTACATCCTGCAGGGCTTCCTAGACCGGCTGGGCTATCTGTCCCGCTCCCGCGATCTCCCGGACGCCTGAGGCCGCCCCGTGCTGACGACCCTCGACGCCCTGCTGCCGGTGATCCTGGTCATCGCCGTCGGTCACCTCGTCGCCAGGACCGGCCTGATCACCGGCGAGCAGTGGCGCGGCATCGAGAGGATCGCCTACTATGTGCTGTTTCCCGCGATCGTCGTCGAGACGGTGGCGCGCGCCGATTTCATGGCCCTGCCGGCGCTGTCGATGGGCGCTACCCTGGTCAGCGCGATCCTCGCCATGTCGGTCTTGGTGTTCGCCCTGCGCCCGCTCCTCGCCGCCGCCCTCGGCGTCGGCGGGCCGCAGTTCACCTCGATCTACCAGGGCTCTGTGCGCTGGAACACCTTCATCGCGCTCGCCCTTGCCGACAAGCTGATCGGCACGGAGGGCCTTGCCCTGCTGGCGGTCGCCATCGTCGCGATGATCCCGATCCTCAACGTGCTGTCGGTGCTGGTCCTGTCGCGCTACGCCGGCGGCACGCCGCCCGGACCGGCGAAGGTCCTGCGCGACCTCGCCACCAATCCCTTCATCCTGTCGACGCTCGCCGGCATCGTCCTCAACGTCTCCGGCCTGCCGCTGCCGGCCTTCGCCTGGTCGACGCTGGAGATCCTCGGCAGCGCGGCGCTGCCGATCGGCATCGTCTGCGTCGGCGCCGGGCTGGATCTCGCCGCCCTGCGCCGGCCCGGCGCCGCACTCGCCATCGGCACCGCCCTGCGCCTGCTGGCCATGCCGGTGTTCGGCGCCGGTTTCGCCGGCCTCTACGGCGTCGAGGGCCCGGCCCTGACGGCGGTGGTCATCGCCACCGCCGTGCCTGCTGCCAGCGGCTCCTATCTCCTCGCCCGGCAGATGGGCGGCGACGCCCGGCTGATGGCCGAAATCCTGACCCTGCAGACGCTGCTCGCGACCGCCACCATCCCGCTGGCGCTGGTCCTCATGGCCTGAGCCGCCTCAGCCCTCCGGATACAGCGCCTCGACCAGCCGGCGGGCGTTGTGGCGCCCCGGCAGCATGCCGTAGCTCGACCGCCACTGGCCGGCCAGCCGGCTCTCGATGAAGGCATCGGCGACCGGCTCCGGCGCGATGGCGCGCAGAGCGGCGGCGGCACCCGTCAGGGCCAGCTGTTCGGTCAGGATACGCCCGTTTGACGGGTCCTCGCGCGCCGCCCGCGCCGCGGCCGCGATCACCTCGCCCGCCGCCGCGCCGCCACGGCCGAGCCGGCCGGCGAATTCCGCAAGCACCGCCTCGAGCGCTGCCGGAGTGCGCTCCAGCGCGCGCAGCACATCAAGCGCCATGACATTGCCCGAGCCCTCCCAGATCGCGTTGACCGGCGCGTCGCGGTAGAGCCGCGCCATGTCGAAATCCTCCACGTAGCCGTTGCCGCCCAGGCACTCCATCGCCTCATAGGTCAGCAGCGGCGCGGCCTTGCAGATCCAGTACTTGATTGCCGGCGTCATCAGCCGGACATAGGCCGCCTCGGCCGCGTCGTCGGCCATGCAGTCTGCGGCGCGCACCAGGCGGAAGGCCAGCGCCGTCGCCGCTGCAACGTCGAGCGCCATGTCGGCCAGCACCCGCGTCATCAGCGGCTGGTCGACGAGCCGCGCCCCGAATGCCTGCCGGTGGCGGCAATGGTGCACGGCCCGCGCCACGGCGGCGCGCATCTGCGCCGCCGAGCCCAGCGCACAGTCGATGCGCGTCGGCACCACCATGTCGAGGATGGTGGCGATGCCCCGCCCCTCCTCGCCGATCAGCAGCCCGCCGGCGTGCTGGAACTCCACCTCCGTGGAGGCATTCGAGCGGTTGCCGAGCTTGGCCTTCAGCCGCTGGAAGCGCAGGCCATTGACCGTGCCGTCGGGCAGGAAGCGCGGCACCAGGAAGCAGCCCGGCCCCCGCTCCGTTTTCGCCAGCACCAGGAAGGCGTCCGACATCGGCGCCGACAGGAACCACTTGTGCCCGGTGAGAACGTAGAGCCCGTCGCCGCTGGGCTCCGCCACCGTCGTGATCGCGCGCAGGTCCGTGCCGCCCTGCTTTTCGGTCAGGCCCATGCCGAAAGTGACGCCGCGCTTCTGCGCCATCGGCACGAAGCGCTGGTCGTAGTGGCGCGAGCGGAGCAGCGGCAGCCACCCCTCGGCCGGCTGCGCATGGGCCTTGAGCACCGCGCCGGCGGCATTGGTCATGGTGATCGGACAGCAGTGGCCGGTCTCTGCCTGCGAGGTGACGAAATAGCGCCCGGCCCGGCGCGTCTGCGGCCAGGGGCCGTCGTCGAGGCTCGCCGCGTGCAGGCCTGCCTCGACCGAGCGGCGCATCAGCGCGTGATAGGCGGGATGATACTCGACCACGTCGAAGCGGCGCCCGTGGATGTCGTGGGTCTTCAGCACCGGGGCATGCTCGTCGGCGAGCCGGCCGAGGTCGAGCACGTCGAGGCTGCCCAAGGCCGCGCCGTGGGCAGCCAGTGCCGCGCCGGTCGCCTCGTCCAGCGCCGCGCCGTGGGCGGCGATCAGCAACGGATCGGAGGTGGCGAGGTTGCCCCCGCCGTAGCGCGGCGGCTGGTTGAACACCTCGTGGGTCTCAAACGGTGTCATGAAGCCTCCCGCCGCGCGATTCGTTTCGTTGTGGACAGGATAGCACGCCGCCCGGCGCGCGCTTGCCGGCGCCCCCGATTCCGCCTATAGCCATTGCCTCGATGAGCGCAAACGATCCCCATCGAGCCGGCCTCTTTCCCCACCGCCACCTGCTGGGCATCGAAGGCCTTGAACCCCAGGACATCCTTGGCCTTCTGGACCGGGCGGAAGAGGCCGTCGAGGTCAGCCGGCAGGTCGAGAAGAAGAAGTCCGTCCTGCGCGGCCGCACCCAGATCAACCTGTTCTTCGAAGCCTCGACCAGGACGCAGTCGTCCTTCGAGCTGGCCGGCAAGCGCCTCGGCGCCGACGTCATGAACATGTCGGTCGCCGCCTCCTCGGTGAAGAAGGGCGAGACGCTGATCGACACCGCGGCGACGCTCAACGCCATGCACCCGGATCTCCTGGTCGTGCGCCACCACGCCGCCGGAGCGGTGCACCTGCTCGCCCGCAAGGTCGGCTGTTCGGTGGTCAATGCCGGCGACGGCGCCCACGAGCATCCGACCCAGGCGCTGCTCGACGCCCTCACCATCCGCCGCCACAAGGGCAAGATCGCCCGCCTGACGGTGGCCATCTGCGGCGACATCCTGCATTCGCGCGTCGCCCGCTCCAACATCATCCTGCTGAATGCCCTCGGCGCGCGGGTGCGCGTCGTCGCCCCCTCCACGCTCCTGCCGAACGGCATCGACAGGATGGGCGTCGAGGTGTTCCGCTCCATGAAGGAGGGGCTGGCCGGCGCCGACATCGTGATGATGCTGCGCCTGCAGCGCGAGCGCATGAGCGGCGCCTTCGTGCCCTCGGTGCGCGAATACTTCCACTACTGGGGCCTCGATGCGGAAAAGCTCTCCTACGCCAAGCCGGATGCGCTGGTCATGCACCCGGGCCCGATGAACCGCGGCGTCGAGATCGACCCGCAGATCGCCGACGGCCCGCAGAGCCTGATCCGCGAGCAGGTGGAGATGGGCGTCGCCGTGCGCATGGCCGTGCTGGAAGCGCTCGCCGCGCACCTGCCCAACAGCTGAGGACCCCGCCGTGGCCGACACTCCGAAACCGCTGGTGCTTGCCAACGCCCGCGTCATCGACCCGGCGCGCAACCTCGATGCGCCCGGTTCCGTCATCATCGTCGACGGCACCGTCCTCGCCGCCGGTCCCGAGGCCGCCAACCAGGGCGCCCCCTACGGTGCGGAGATCGTCGACTGCCGCGGCGCCGTCGCCTGCCCCGGCCTCGTCGACATGTGCGTGTCGGTCGGAGAGCCCGGCCACGAGCACCGCGAGACGCTCGCCAGCGCCAGCCAGGCGGCGGCCGCCGGCGGTATCACCACCATCGTCACCCTGCCCGAGACCAACCCGGTCATCGACGACCCGGCGCTGGTCGACTACATCCTGCGCCGCGCCCGCGACACCGCGATCGTGCGCGTGCATCCCATGGCCGCCCTGACCAGGGCCATGGCCGGCGCCGAAATGACCGAGATCGGCCTGCTGAAGGAAGCCGGCGCGGTCGCCTTCACCGACGGCCACCGCTCCGTTGCCAGCGCCCAGACCATGCGCCGGCTGATGACCTACGCACGCGACTTCGGCGCCCTCATCGTCCACCACACCGAGGACCCGACGCTTTCCGGCGGCGTCATGAACGAGGGCCTCAACGCCTCCTGGAAGGGCCTTCCGGGTATTCCGCGCGAGGCCGAGATCATCATGGTGGAGCGCGACATCCGCCTCGCCGCGCTGACCCGCGCGCGCTACCACGCCAACCTGATCTCCTGTTCCGACAGCGCCGAGGTGATCCGCGCCGCCAAGGCGCGCGGCCTCGACGTCACCGCCGGCGTGTCGATCAACCACCTGACCCAGAACGAGAACGACATCGGTCCCTACCGGACCTTCTTCAAGATGTCGCCGCCCTTGCGCGACGAAGACGACCGCAGGGCGATGATCGCCGCGCTCGCCGACGGCACTATCGACATCATCGTCTCCAACCACGATCCGCAGGACGTGGAGACCAAGCGCCACCCGTTTGCGGAAGCCGAGGACGGCGCCATCGGCCTGGAGACCCTGCTTGCCGCCGCGCTGCGGCTCTACCATGCCGGCGACATCGACCTCGTCTCCCTGCTTGCCTGCATGACCTCGCGCCCGGCCGACCGGCTCGGCCTCGACGTCGGCCACCTCAGCCGCGGCGCCCCGGCCGACGTCGTCGTGTTCGACCCGGACAAGCCCTGGGTGCTGGAGAAATCGGCCATCCGCTCGCGCTCCAAGAACTCGCCGTTCGAGGACGCCCGCTTCTCCGGCCGCGTGCTGCGCACGGTCGTTGCAGGCCGCACGGTCTACGAATACGCTTGAGCCCGCCGTAACCGGAGACATCCCGTGCCGGATCCGATCAGCTGGGCCCTCGCCTGGCCCTACTATCTCGCCGCCCTCGCCTTCGGCTACCTGCTGGGGTCGATTCCCTTCGGCCTGATCGTCACGCGCGCCGCCGGCCTCGGCGACATCCGCACCATCGGCTCCGGCAACATCGGTACCACCAACGTGCTGCGCACCGGCAGGAAGTCGCTCGCCGCCCTCACCCTCGTCGGCGACGCGCTGAAGGGCACCGTCGCCGTGCTGGTTGTCGGCCACCTCTATGGTCAGGAAATGGCTCTTGTCGCCGGTCTCGGCGCCTTCCTCGGCCATCTCTTCCCGGTCTGGCTGAAGTTTAGGGGCGGCAAGGGCGTCGCCACCTATCTCGGCATCCTGCTCGGCCTCCACTGGCCGGCCTTTCTCGCCTTTGCCGCGATCTGGGTCGGCATGG
Organism: Polymorphum gilvum SL003B-26A1; assembly: GCF_000192745.1. NCBI lineage: Bacteria > Pseudomonadati > Pseudomonadota > Alphaproteobacteria > Rhodobacterales > Paracoccaceae > Polymorphum > Polymorphum gilvum. Next base: position 1,937,736 of record NC_015259.1, on the reverse strand, counting down.
CCGCCCTGTTCCGCTACTCGTCGCTGGCGGCGCTGACGGCGAGCCTCGCCACGCCCGTCCTGCTCTACGCCCTCGGGCACGTCCAACTCGCCGAAGCGTTCCTCGCGATGACGCTGCTGCTGTGGCTGAAGCACAATGAGAACATCCGCCGCCTGGTCACCGGCAAGGAGTCCCGGATCGGCGCGCGATCGAAACCGAAGACGGAGACCGCCGACGGAGGCCCATGAGCCGGGGACCTGAGCCTGCTAAAACGCCGCGCCTCAGCGAGGCCCAGCGGCTGGCATGGCTCCGGCTAATACGCTCCGAGAACGTCGGCCCGTCGACCTTCCGCGCCCTCGTCAATCACTTCGGATCGGCAGAACGGGCGCTCGATGCCCTGCCCGCCCTGTCGCGGCGCGGCGGCAAGCCCTCTATCCGCGTCTGCCCCCTCCACGAGGCCGAGAACGAGATGCGCGCCCATGAAAGGGCCGGATCGCGCCTCGTCGCCCTCGGCGAGACCGGCTATCCGCCGCACCTGCGCCATGTCGACGGCCCGCCGCCGCTCCTGTCGGTCAACGGCAGCGACGCAACGCTCGCGAGCCCGAAGACGCTCGCGGTGGTCGGCGCCCGCAACGCGTCGCTCTCGGGCCGCAAGATCGCCGCGACCCTCGCCAGGGACCTGTCCGGCGACGGCTTCGTCATCGTCTCCGGCCTGGCGCGCGGCATCGACGCCGCCGCCCACGAGGCCGCACTTGCCGGCGGCACGATCGCCGTCTTCGCCGGTGGCATCGACATACTCTACCCGCCCGAGCACGACGGACTGCTCGCCCGCATCCTCGACGCCGGCGGCAGTGCGATCAGCGAGATGCCCTTCGGCTGGAAGCCGCGCGGCCGCGACTTTCCGCGCCGCAACCGGCTGATCTCCGGCCTGTCGCTCGGCGTGCTGGTGATCGAGGCGGCCAGGGCCTCCGGTTCGCTGCACACCGCCCGTTTTGCGCTCGAGCAGAACCGCGACATCTTCGCCGTGCCGGGCTCGCCGCTCGACCCGCGCTCCGAAGGCGCCAACCGGCTGATCCAGCAGGGCGCGATGCTGATCACCTGCGCCCGCGACGTGATCCAGAGCCTGGCCGGGCGGATCGAACCCGTCCTGCCCTTCGAGGGGGAGATCTCCGAGCCGGACCAGTCCGCGCCCCCCGAGCCGATCGAGCCGACCGACAGCCTCCGCGATCGCATCGTGTCGGCACTCGGGCCGACCCCCGTGGAGATCGACGAACTGATCCGCTTCACCGGCCTGCCGGCACGCACGGTCCATGTCGTGCTGCTCGAACTGGAACTCGCCGGCCGCCTGGAACGCCACCGGGGACAGCAGGTGTCGCTCGTTTACTGAGCGCGGCCTCTTGAACGTCGTCTCCGCACCTGAGCCCGGCATGACAACGGCGCGGACGGACCAGGTGGACACGTGCGTGTTCCTTGGCACCTTTTCGAGAAACGCACCCGGTGGATAACCCGGCCGCGGAAAGGCCGACTTGACCCCATCGCCGCAAAGGTCCATTTGACACGCGCCGGGCGATCCCTGATCGTCGCCCACTGGTAACGTCAGTTTTTCTTCGGGATGCGGCCCGGGGCGGCGCCCTCATCCTGGCAATCAGCTTCTGGGTTTCGATGAATATTGTCATTGTGGAATCGCCGGCCAAGGCCAAGACGATCAACAAGTACCTCGGCTCCGGCTATCAGGTGCTTGCCTCCTACGGCCACGTGCGCGACCTGCCGGCCAAGGACGGTTCGGTGAAGCCCGACGAGGACTTCGCGATGAGCTGGGAGGTCGATTCCAAGTCCCAGAAACGCCTCAACGAGATCGCCGCCGCGGTCAAGGATGCCGACCGCCTGATCCTCGCCACCGACCCCGACCGCGAGGGCGAGGCGATTTCCTGGCACGTGCTGGAGGTGCTGCATAAGAAGCGCGTGCTCAAGGACAAGCCGGTCGAGCGCGTCGTCTTCAACGCCATCACCAAGCAGGCGATCCTGGAGGCGATGAAGCACCCGCGCGCTATCGACGCGCCGCTGGTCGATGCCTATCTGGCCCGCCGCGCCCTCGACTACCTGGTCGGCTTCACGCTGTCGCCGGTGCTGTGGCGCAAGCTGCCCGGCGCCCGCTCGGCCGGCCGCGTGCAATCGGTGGCGCTTCGCCTCATCTGCGACCGCGAGATGGAGATCGAGACCTTCGTCAAGGAAGAGTACTGGTCGATCCTCGCCAACCTGAAGACGCCCAGCGCCGAGGTGCTCCAGGCCGGTCTGACCGGTTTCGACGGCCGCAAGATCGGCCGCCTCGACATCAAGACCGGCGACGAGGCCGAGACAATCAGGCGCATGCTGGAAGCGGCACGCTACACGGTCGCGAGCGTCGTCTCCAAGCCGGCCAAGCGCCATCCGCAGCCGCCCTTTACCACCTCGACGCTGCAGCAGGAGGCGTCGCGCAAGCTCGGTTTCGCCGCCGCGCGCACCATGCAGGTGGCGCAGAAGCTCTACGAGGGCGTCGCCATCGGCGGCGAGACCACCGGTCTCATCACCTACATGCGGACCGACGGCGTGCAGATCGCCGGCGAGGCCATCTCCGCGACGCGCAAGGTGATCGGTCAGGATTTCGGCGACAATTACGTGCCGGAAAAGCCGCGCTTCTATTCCAGCAAGGCCAAGAACGCCCAGGAGGCGCACGAGGCGATCCGCCCGACCGACCTCGCCCGCCGCCCGCGCGACGTCGCCCGCTTCCTCGATCCCGACCAAGCCCGCCTCTACGAACTGATCTGGAAGCGGACCATGGCGAGCCAGATGGAATCGGCGGTGCTGGAGCGCACCACCATCGACATCGACGCTGCCGGAGCGGGCAAGACCGCCACGCTGCGCGCCACCGGCTCGGTCGTCCGCTTCGACGGATTCCTGGCGCTCTACCAGGAGGGGCGCGACGACGAGGAGGACGAGGCCGCCCGCCGCCTGCCCGCGGTCGACGACGGCGCCCCACTTGCCCTCGCCGCGGTCGAGGGCAAGCCGAGCGCGATCGAGGCCGACCAGCACTTCACCACGCCGCCGCCCCGCTACACCGAGGCGAGTCTGGTCAAGAAGATGGAGGAACTCGGCATCGGCCGTCCCTCCACCTATGCCTCGACGTTGCAGACCCTGCGCGACCGAGACTATGTCGCGTTCGACAAGAAACAGCTGGTGCCCCAGGACAAGGGCCGTATCGTCACCGCCTTCCTGGAGAGCTTCTTCAACCGCTACGTGGAATACGATTTCACCGCGAGCCTGGAGGAACAGCTCGACCGCATCTCCGCCGGCGAACTGTCCTGGCGGGAGGTGCTGGCCAATTTCTGGCGTGACTTCTCGGCTTCCGTCGACGAGACCAAGGACCTGCGCGTGTCCCAGGTCATCGACGCGCTCAACGACCTGCTCGCCGCCCACATCTTCCCACCCCGCGAGGACGGCAAGGACCCGCGCGCCTGCCCGACCTGCGCCACCGGCCAGCTGTCACTCAAGGTCAGCCGCTTCGGTGCCTTCATCGGCTGCTCCAACTATCCCGAGTGCAGCTACACCCGCCAACTCGCCCGCAACGGCGACGGCGAGGGCGAGGACGCGGCCAGTGACGGCCCGAAGGTGCTCGGCACCGACCCGGCGACCGGACTGGAAGTGTCGCTGCGTTCCGGCCGCTTCGGTCCTTACGTCCAGCTCGGCGAGGATGCCAAGCCCAGACGCTCGTCCCTGCCCAGGGGCTGGTCGGCGGCCGATCTCGACCTGGCCAGGGCGCTGCAGCTCCTGTCGCTGCCGCGCGACGTTGGCGCCCATCCCGAGGACGGCAAGATGATCACCGCCGGGCTCGGCCGCTACGGACCGTTCGTCCAGCACGACGGCACCTATGCCAATCTGGGCTCGGCCGACGAGGTATTCTCGGTCGGCCTCAATCGCGCGGTCGACCTGCTGGCCGAGAAACGCTCCAAGACAGGCCGCGGGCGCGCCACGCCGGCCGCGCTCAAGGAACTCGGCGAGCACCCGAGCGCCGGCGGTCCGATCACCGTGCGCGACGGCCGCTACGGGCCCTATGTCAACTGGGCCAAGGTCAACGCCACCCTGCCCAAGGGCAGCGATCCGATGGCAGTCACCCTCGAGCAGGCCGTCGAGCTGATCGCCGCCAAGGGCGGCGGCAAGGCAGCCCCTAAGAAGGCCGCAACGAAGAAACCCGCCGCGAAGAAGCCGGCGGCGGCAAAAAAATCGGCGTCGAGGACGAAGGCGAAGGCCGGCGGCGCGGCTGCGGACGGGACTTCTTGAGCACGAAGCGGCCAAAGCCGCGAAAGGCCGCGGCGCGCAAGGCGAAGACGCCGGGCGAGATGCCCTCGCGCGAGGACATCCTTGCCTTCGTCGCTGAAAACCCGGGCAAAGCCGGCAAGCGGGAGGTCGCGCGCCACTTCGGAATCGTCGGCGCGGCACGCATCCAGCTCAAGCGGATGCTCCGCGACCTCGCCGACGAGGGCGTGGTCGAGACGCGCCAGAAGCGCCTGATCCGGCCCGGCGACCTGCCGCCCGTTCTGGTCGTGCACCTGAACGCCCGCGACGCCGACGGCGAGTTGCTCGGCGAGCCGGTCAACTGGGACGAGGAAGCCGGCGCGCCGCCGAAGCTGCTGGTGCTGACCGGTCGCACGACGGCCAAGACGTCTCAGCCGGGCCTCGGCGACCGCGCCCTGGTGCGTCTGACCGAGGCCGATCCGGGCGCCGAGTCGACCCACGCCGCACGGGTCATCAAGGTGCTGGAAAAGCAGCAGGGCGCCATCCTCGGCATCCTGCGTCGGCGCCCCGGCCGCCATCCGCCCTACCTGGAGCCGATCGACCGCAAGCAGCGCGAACTCGACATCGATCCAAGCGACCTCAAGGACGCCGAGGAAGGCGATCTGGTCAGCGTTCAGGTCACCCGCACCGGCCGCTACGGCGCACCCAGGGCGAAGATCGTCAGGCGCTTCGGCGCGATGCATTCCGAGATGGCGGTCTCGGAGATCGCGCTGCACAGCCACGGCATCCCGCATGTCTTCCCGGCCGCCGTCGAACTGGAAGCCGAGCGCGCCGAGCCGATCGGCCTCGGCCAGCGCGAGGACTGGCGCAAGCTGCCGCTCATCACCATCGACCCGCCCGACGCCAAGGACCACGACGACGCCGTCTTCGCCGAACCCGACCAGGATCCGGCCAACCAGGGCGGCCATGTCGTCTATGTCGCCATCGCCGACGTCGCCCATTACGTCCGGCCCGGATCGGCGCTCGACCGCGAGGCGCACCTGCGCGGCAACTCGGTCTATTTCCCCGACCGCGTCATCCCCATGCTACCGGAGCGCATCTCCAACGAGCTGTGCTCGCTGAAGGAGGCGGTCGACCGGCCGGCGCTCGCCGTACGCATGGTGTTCGACCGCGCCGGACAGAAGCGCGCCCACAGCTTTCACCGCATCCTGATGCGCTCGGCCGCGAAGCTGTCCTACCAGCAGGCGCAGAAGGCGATCGACGGCGTCTGCGACGACAAGACCGGGACCCTCCTCGACGGCATCCTCAAGCCGCTGTGGGTCGCCTATGCCTGCCTGACGATCGGCCGCGACGCGCGCGAGCCGCTCGACCTCGACCTGCCCGAGCGCAAGATCAGGCTCAAGCCGGACGGCACCGTCGACCACGTCTACATTCCCGAACGGCTCGACGCGCACCGGCTGATTGAGGAGTTCATGATCCAGGCCAACGTCGCGGCGGCCGAGACCCTGGAGAAGAAGAACACCCCCCTGCTCTACCGCATCCACGACGCGTCGAGCCCGGAGAAGCTGGAGTCGCTGAAGGAATTCCTGTCGACGCTCGGCCTCAAGCTGCCGTCCTCGGGCGGCCTCCGGCCGGCCGTCTTCAACGCCATCCTGGCCAGGGTGAAGGACACGCCACAGGCGCAGCTCGTCAACGAAGTGGTCCTGCGCAGCCAGGCGCAGGCGGAATACAATCCGCACAACATCGGCCATTTCGGCCTCAACCTGCGCCGCTACGCCCATTTCACCTCGCCGATCCGCCGCTACGCCGACCTCATCGTCCACCGTGGCTTGATCCGCGCCCTCGGGCTCGGCGACGACGGTCTGCCGGAGGGCATCGAGGCCAAGCTGGAGGCGATCGGCGCGGAAGTGTCGGCCGCCGAGCGGCGCGCCATGCTCGCCGAACGCGACACCATCGACCGGCTGATCGCGCTGTGGATGACCGACCGCATCGGCGCGCGCTTTTCCGGACGCATCTCCGGCGTGGTCAAGTCGGGTCTGTTCATCCGCCTCGACGACAGCGGCGCCGACGGATTCGTGCCCGCCTCGACCATCGGGCTGGACTACTATCGGTATGACGAAGCGTCGCACGCCCTTGTCGGCGACAGGAGCGGCGAGACATATCAACTCGGAGACCGGGTCGAGGTCGAACTGGTCGAGGCCGCACCCTTTGCCGGCGCCCTGCGCTTCGCACTCGTCAGCGAGGGCCGCAAGGACAGGAAGGCCGGCCGCCGCGCCGGCGCCGCAGCACGCGGCGCGCGGCAGGCATCATCCGGCCGGCGCACCGGCGCCGCATCGCCCGGCAGGAACAGGAAGAAGCAGGGATGACCGTACGATATACAGGCATGGCCGAGGTTCCGGCCGTTTCCGTCGCCAAACCGCACCGCCCCGTCATGCAGGCCGTGACGCGCGGCATGATGTGCCGCTGCCCGGCCTGCGGCGAAGGCAGGCTGTTTTCCGGCTACCTGGCCGTCAATCCCGTCTGCAGCACCTGCGGCGAGGAACTGCACCACCATCGCGCCGACGACGCGCCGCCCTATTTCACCATCACCATCGTCGGGCATATCATCATTCCCGCCATGCTGGCGGTCGAGTTCCTGTATCGCCCGGCGATCTGGATCCACATGACGCTGTGGCTGTCGCTCACGCTGATCCTGGCTCTTGGCTTCCTGCGCCCCGTGAAGGGTGCGCTGATCGGCCTGCAGTGGGCCCTCTACATGCACGGCTTCGACCCGGACTCGGGCGAGGACCTGCCTGTTCCCGAACCGATGGCGACCCCGCGATGACCGATTCACTGACGCAAGACCTGGTAAAGGAAGCAATGGCCAATGCCGGCCATGCCTACATTCGCCCCAAGGACGCCGCAACGCTGCTGGTGCTCGACCGCAGCGGCGCCGAGGTGCGCGTGCTGATGGGCCGTCGCCACATGCGCCACGCCTTCATGCCCGGCAAGTTCGTGTTTCCCGGCGGCCGCGTCGATCCCGGCGATTCGCGCGTTAAGGTCGCCGGTGCCTATCATCCTGCCGTAGAGGAAAAACTCGCCGCACAGCACAAGGGGCGCGCCAGTGCCGCCCGCATACGCGCCTTCACCGTCGCCGCGATCCGCGAGACCTACGAGGAGGCCGGCCTGTTCATCGGCCGGCACACGGGCGACCGCTGGCCGGCGAAGGGCGACTTCGAGGCCTTTTCCGAGCGCGGCATCCTGCCCGATCTCGAGCCCATGCGCATGGTCGCCCGTGCCATCACGCCGCCTGGCCGTCCGCGCCGCTTCGATACCCGGTTCCTTGCCGTGTGGTCCGACGCCATCGTCGACCGCCTGCCGGAAGGTACCGGCCCGTCCGGAGAACTGGAGGACGTCGCCTGGGTCACCCTCGACGAGGCGAAGCGGATGGAACTGCCGGCGATCACGCTGAAGGTGCTCGACGACCTCCACAACCGCCTGCGCGAGGACCCGGAGCTGTCGCCCGGCGCCCCGGTTCCGTTCTACTACCGGCGCGGCGCCGGCTTTGCCCAGGACCTGATCTGACGCCAGGTTCGCACGGTCGGCAAAATCGCCCCGTTCCGCCGAGGCCGCTTGACTTTGGTCCGCTTATGAGTAGGGTGCGCTCTGATTTCCGTACAGCGGAGCGGACGCGCGGGCGCCAGGATCCTGGCCGCAAACAGCGTTTGCCAACCAGACCAAGACAGGATCGAAGGCCATGGCCAAGGCGACCACCATCAAGATCAAGCTGCTGTCCACGGCGGATACCGGCTATTTCTACGTGACCAAGAAGAACTCCCGCACCATGACAGAGAAGATGGTGCAGCGGAAGTACGACCCGATCGCGAAGAAGCACGTCGAGTTCAAGGAAGCCAAGATCAAGTAAGCTTGATCCTTCCGGTATGACCGGTCAGGAAGGGCGCCGCTTCGGCGCCCTTTTTCGTTGCCTTTTCACTGCCCCGTCCCGGCTTCGGTCTCCCGCCGGAGAGCGCCTACCCGGCAAGACAACGGCCGTTGCCGGCGATGGCGCGAAAGAAGGGGGGCGAAGGACGGGAAGAGGCGGCCGGCGGGAAGCGAACGACACGAGGAGGCCACTCTTCGGCTCCCTTCCTCGCCGGCCTACCCCACGGACCCAGGAGATGCGGCGGACCTGAGCGCTCCGTAGGGATTTCTGTGCAAAACATTGCAACATGATCGTTTTGCAATCGGATTGAAGCTTCCGATTGCGCGATCACACTATCCAAGTGGTGCGGGAAATCAACACCGCAAGGCCTTTGTGCGCAAACTCTATACGAAATTAGTAAATCCGTAACGTTAACATTTGGCCATCTTGGCGCGGGGCGCCACAGACGGCGCCACAACCGGCCGGCTTGCCCCCAAATCCGCCCTTGGGCCCTGGCCCGAGAACCTGGCAGACCTCAGCCTTCGCCGAGGTAGGAGCGCACCGTCTCCAGGAACTTCGCCACCGAGATCGGCTTGGAAATATAAGCCTCGCAGCCGCCCTGGCGTATGCGTTCCTCGTCGCCCTTCATGGCGAAGGCGGTCACCGCGATGACCGGAATGGTGCACAGGTCGTCGTCTTCCTTGATCCACTTGGTCACCTCCAGGCCCGACACCTCGGGCAGCTGGATGTCCATCAGGATCAGGTCGGGACGGTGCGCGCGGGCGAGTTCAAGGGCTTCGATGCCGGTCCGCGTCTGGAGCGTATTGTAGCCGTGGGCTTCCAAGAGGTCGTGAAAGAGCTTCATGTTGAGCTCGTTGTCTTCCACGATCAGCACGGTCTTCGCCATGAGAACTGCCTCGGCCGCATGGGGCCTGTTTGATTGCTGGCGGCCGGACATGCGCCTCCGTCGCGCGACGCTGGCGCCCGTCCCCACTCCGCATTAGTTATGGTGATCGTAGCGTGGAATCGTTTCGGAAAGGCAAAAATGCAATGCTGGGCGGCAACGGCAAGTCCATGACTGTTGAAAAGGCCGAGGAAATCGCGACAGAAGCGCTCCTGCACCTGACCCGCGACCCGGATCAGGTCGGCCGCTTCCTCGCCGTCTCCGGCATCGGCCCTGAATCGATTCGCACCGCTGCCAGCGAGCCCGGCTTCCTTGCCGGCGTCCTTGAGTTCCTGATGACTGACGAGGCCCTTCTGTTGGCCTATTGCGAGAATGCCGGCGTGCGGCCGACCATGATCGCCGCCGCCCGCTTCGTGCTCGCCGGCGACCCGGCCGACCATGTCTGACCTGCACGCACCGGACCGCCATGTGGTCGAGCAGATCGCGGCCCTGCCCCGCACCGACCGGCCGCTGCTTGTCTGCGACGTCGACGAAGTGGTCTTCCACATGGCGTCGCATTTCGAAACCTACCTCGCAGAGCGCGGCTTCGCCTTCCTGAGCCATTCCTATCACCTGACCGGCAACATCGCCGCCATCGGCGAGACCGCACCGCTCGGCCGGGACGAGGTGCGCCGCCTCATCCACGGTTTCTTCGACGCCGAAAGCGGCCGCCAGACCGTCGTCCAGGGCGCCAGCGCCGCGCTGGCCCGCCTGTCGCGCGACTGGCAGGTCGTGTTCCTGACCAATCTGCCCGGCGCCCACAACAAGCCGGCGCGCGAGCGCCTGCTTGCCGACCACGGCATGCCCTATCCGGTGGTCACCAATTCCGGCCCCAAGGGCGGCGCCGTCTCAGCGCTCGCCGCCGGCGCCAGGGGCCCCCTGGTGTTCATCGACGACAGCCCGCTCAACCTGCGTTCGGTCGCCGCCGCCCTGCCGGCTGCGACCCTGGTCCAGTTCATCGCGGACGCCCGCTTCCGTGCCATGGCCGAGCCGCTGGCGGAGGTCGCTCTGGTGACCGGCGATTGGGACCAGACAGCCGCCTTCATCGAGGCTATCCTGTTGCCCGGCTGATCCTGCAGCGGACCACGGGTCGTCCATGACCGAAAACCCGGGCGGCACGCCCGCCCATCCCTTGCCGCTTTGCCGCGACTGCGGTGCCCGCGCGCCTGCCCGCCGCGACCGCTGCGCGCGCTGCGGCAGCCCACGCCTCGTCGCCCATCCCGAACTCGACCGGCTGGCCATCGCCCATATCGACTGCGACGCCTTCTTCGCCGCCATCGAGAAACGCGACAACCCGCAGCTCCGGGATCTTCCAGTCATCGTCGGCGGCGGCCGGCGTGGCGTCGTCTCCACCTGCTGCTACATCGCGCGCATCCACGGCGTGCGCTCCGCCATGCCCATGTTCAAGGCGCTCGAAGCCTGTCCGGACGCGGTCGTCATCAAACCCAACCTGGCCAAGTATTCCGAGGTCGGACGCCAGGTGCGCGAACGCATGCTCGCCCTCACGCCATTGGTCGAGCCGGTGTCGATCGACGAGGCGTTCCTCGACCTGACTGGCACCCAAAGGCTGCACCGCGCCTCCCCTGCCGAGACGCTTGCGGCTTTCGCGCGCGCACTGGAGGCAGACCTCGGCATCTCCGCCTCCATCGGCCTTGCACCCAACAAGTTCCTCGCCAAGATCGCCTCGGACCTCGACAAGCCGCGCGGCTTTTCCGTCATCGGAGCCGCCGAGGCCAGGGCCTTTCTCGCCGAACGGCCGGTCGGCATCATCTGGGGTATCGGCAAGGTGTTCCAGGCGAAGCTCGCCGCCGACGGCATCCGCACCATCGGACAGCTGCAGGCAATGGACCCGACCGACCTCCTGCGCCGCTACGGCGCCCTGGGCCAGCGGCTCGCCCGGCTAGCGACCGGCGCGGACGACCGTCCCGTCTCGCCCGATCGGGGCGCCAAGAGCATCAGCGCCGAGACGACGTTCGACACCGACATCGCCGGCCTCGACCGCTTGCGGCCGATCCTGCGCGAACTGTCGGAAAAGGTGTCGCAGCGGCTGAAGCGGGCCGGGCTCGGCGGCCGCACCGTGACGCTCAAGCTGAAGACGGCCGATTTCCGGATCCTCACTCGCTCGCGCCAACTCGCCGATCCGACGCAGCTTGCCGACCGCATCTTCCGCGCCGGCGATGACCTGCTTGGCCCCGAGGCGGACGGCCGCCGCTTCCGCCTGATCGGAATCGGTGTCGGCGAGCTTGCCGATGCCGGCAGCGCCGATCCCGGTGACCTTCTCGATGCCGGAGCTGGTCGCCGCGCCAGGGCCGAGCAGGCGATGGACAAGGTGCGCGACCGGTTCGGCACCGAGGCGGTGGAACTCGGTCTGGTCCATGCCTCGCGGGCGCGCCGCACGCCTGGCCGGCCCGACGAGGCGTGACGATCGCGGCAGGCCTACCTGCGGCAGTCGTTCGCGTCGAAGACCACCAGGTCCTTCATCTCCCCGATGATCTTGAAGTCGCCGTAGTCGAGCACGAGCCGGCGGCTGATGCCGTTCTCGTAGAGCAGGAAGCTCAGCTGGTAGACGGGCATGGCTTCGCCGGTGAGGTCCTGCGCCGGATCGAAATAGGCGACCGTGACCGGCCAGGGCATGCCGGCACCGATCCTCGCAACGGCCTCCGCGTCGTCGCCGCCCAGATCCTGGGTGCTCAGGCGGGAGCCGATAACGGCGGTGGTCGCATAGACCTTGTCGCCCGTCTCCGAGCCGTCGAAGATATCCGCCTCCAGGAAGCTCTGCCCGTTCTTGGCCGCCTCGATCACCGCCATCAGGTGCTCGGTTGGAAAATAGATGTCGCCGGCAAGGTCGACCGTCCGCTTCGACGGCACCGACAGGTCGACCGCGATGCCGCCGTCCTCCTCCGCGGCCGCGCCGCGGGTCTCTTCCGACAGCTCCTGATCGACATAGGTGGTGGTCAGGAACTGGTAGAGTCCGTTCGCCGGTTCCTCGAACGACGTGGTGCGCAGGTCCGTGACCTGCGTGCCGCCGTCGGTGTCCTGGAACCGGGTCACGAACCGGAACGAGACGGTGTAGCCCTCGCAGGCGTCGCCGGAAAACTCGTAGACCATGCGGCCGGAAATGCCGGCGATGTTGGCCTTCTCGCTGACCTCTCCGAGCCTCATGTCGTAGACCGCGCGGTGCGAGGCCAGCGGGCCGGCCTGGACCGGCACGCTCCACAGCGCGCTGCCGGCGCCGCACAGAAGGGTCGCCACGGCCAGTGCCCGCAAGGGCCCTGCAAGTCCTGCCATCAACACAAGCTCCCGTCGGTCGGATGCGCTGCCGTCATCGGTTCGACATCAGTCCTATCATATTACGACCGCGCGATGGCAGCCCCCATCTTGGCTGGCCGGACCCGAGGGGTTTGCCCTTGCCCGCCTGCCGGATTTGCGACATGACTTGCCGACCTGCCATTGCCGGGCCACCGCTGCCGTGCCGCCCTGCCGCCCTGCCGTCCTGCCATCGAACGAGGATGACGCCATGACCGACACGATCGACTCCCGCCTCGCAGCCCTCGGCGTCGTCCTGCCGAGCCCCGCCGCACCCGCCGCGAACTACGTTCCCTGCGTGACGACGGGCAACCTGCTGTTCGTCTCCGGACAACTGCCGATCGGCGCCAAGGGCATCGAGGTCGTCGGCAAGCTCGGCGCCGGCGTCTCGAGCGACGACGGCCGCGCCGCCGCGCGCCTGTGCGCCATCAACGTTCTCGCCCAGGCCCGGGCCGCCCTCGGCGACCTCGAGCGCATCGTCCGGGTGGTCAAGCTGGTCGGCTTCGTCAACTGCACTGGCGACTTCGCCGACCAGCCCAAGGTCGTCAACGGCGCCTCGGATTTCCTCGTCGACGCGCTCGGCGAGCGGGGCCGCCACGCCCGCTCCGCCGTCGGTGTCGCCTCGCTGCCCTTCGGCGCCGCCGTCGAGGTCGAGGCGATCCTCGAGATCGCCTGACCGCCACCTGCTCCCGCCCGACCGGAAACCCGTTCCATGACCGACCTTTCCTGGCTGGTTGCCCGCCCGATCGCCCACCGCGGCTATCACGACGCGGCAGCCGGCGTCATCGAGAACACGCCCTCCGCCGTCGCCGCCGCCGTCGAGCGCGGCTTCTCCATCGAGGTCGACCTGCAGGAAACCGCCGATGGCCGGGCGCTGGTGTTCCACGACCACACGCTCGACCGGCTGGCCGAGGCGCAAGGTCCGGTCGTCGCCCGCAGCGCCGCCGAACTCGTCCGCGTCCCGATGCGCACGGGCTCCGACAGGCTCTGGCTGCTGGAGGACCTGTTCGACCTGGTCGACGGTCGCGTCACGCTGGTGGTCGAGATCAAGACCCTGATGACCCGCGCCGGGCAGCAGGATTTCGTCCGCCGCATCGCCGACCTCGGCCGCGCCTACAAGGGCCCGGTCGCCTTCAAGTCCTTCGATCCGGACATGGTCGGCCAGTTGCGCGCCCATGCGCCGGATCTTGTGCGCGGCCAGGTCGCCGACGCCACCCCCAACGAGCACGAGTACCGCCGGATGACGCGCATGGACCGCTTCATCCAGCGCCATCTCCTGCACGCGGTCCGCACCCGACCGCATTTCGTCTCCTACTGCTTCCGCGACCTGCCCGCCCCCGGCCCCGCCGTGCTGCGCGCGCTGTTCGGCCGGCCGGTCATGGCCTGGACCGTGCGCAGCCCCGCCGACCGCGCGCAAGCCCTGCGCCACGCCGACCAGATCGTCTTCGAGGGCTTCGACCCGGACGCGTCGTGATCGCGTCCGCCGGCGCGCCGGCACGGCCCCTTGCGCGTCCCCGAAGGTGCCCTAAACTCTCGTGCATGCTCTCCTCCGACAGCAGCCCGTCCCGCGCCCCATGACCGCCGATCACCCGCCCGGGGAAACCACCGCCCGCCTGCGCATCCTGTCCTCGCTGGCGGAGATCGAGCCCGCCGTCTGGGACGGCCTTGCCAATCCCGGCTGGACGCTTGACGCCGGCGGCCGGCTGCAGCGCCAGGAGACGCTTGAATCGGCTTTTCAAGACGATGAATCACTTTCTCCGCAAATGCCGTTCAACCCCTTCATCACGCACGCTTTTCTGAGCGCCTTGGAGGAATCCGGCTGCGCTGTGGCACGCACCGGCTGGCTTGCCCGCCATCTCGTCCTTGAAGACGCCGCCGGCCGCGCGCTTGGCGCCGTGCCGGCCTATCTGAAGAGCCATTCGCAGGGCGAATACGTGTTCGACCACGGCTGGGCCGACGCCTTTCACCGCGCCGGCGGCGAGTATTACCCCAAGCTCCAGGTGTCGGTGCCCTTCACCCCGGCCACCGGCCGCCGCTTCCTCGTCGCCCCGCACATCGACCGCCAGAGCGGCATGGCCGCCCTCGCTTCGGGCCTGGTCGAACTGTGCCGCCAGACCCGCGCCTCCTCGGTCCATGCCACCTTCCTGACCGAGCCGGAATGGACCGCGCTCGGCGACCTCGGCTACCTGCTGCGCACCGACCAGCAGTTCCACTGGGAGAACCGCGGCTATGCCGATTTCGACGCCTTCCTCGCCGACCTCGCCTCGCGCAAGCGCAAGGCCATCCGCAAGGAGCGCAAGGAGGCCCTCGCCGCCGACATCGCCATCGATTGGGTGACCGGCAGCGACCTCACCGAGGCGCATTGGGACGCCTTCCACGCCTTCTACATGGACACGGGGTCGCGCAAGTGGGGCCGGCCCTATCTCAACCGTACCTTCTTCTCGCTGCTCGGCGAGCGGCTGGCCGACCGGGTGCTGCTGGTGATGGCCAGGCGCAACGGGCGCTACATCGCCGGGGCACTCAACCTGATCGGCTCCGACACGCTGTTCGGGCGCAACTGGGGCTGCCTGGAGCAGCATCCCTTCCTGCATTTCGAAGTCTGCTACTACCAGGCCATCGACTTCGCCATCGACCGCGGCCTTGCCCGCGTCGAGGCCGGCGCCCAGGGCGCCCACAAGCTCGCCCGCGGCTATCTGCCAACGCTCACCCGCTCGGCGCACTGGATCGCCCATCCGGGTCTGCGCACCGCCGTCGCCGACTACCTGGCGGACGAACGCGCGGCTATCGACCGCGAGCAGGCGACTATCGTCGAGGAGCTCTCGCCCTTCCGCCGCACCTGAAGGTTCGCGGCCAAGCGCCTGGCGCGACTCGTCTTTCGCAGTCCGCCGCGCCCCATCCACCTGACCTATCACCCTGGCCCGTCACCGGACCTCGTTTGCCGCTGCCTGGTGGATCGCGGCGAATGGCAGGTATTCGAGCTGCCTCAAGGCGTAGCCGGAAGCGGTCTGCGCATAGCGCACCGAGATCGCGAAATCGGCCGTCGCCGCCGATGTCAGGAAAACTGTCGCATGGCCCTCCCCCGCGACGAAGGCGACCGGCGCCAGCGCGTCCATCAGGCGCGGATTGATCCGTGACAGCGCATCGCGCATCGGCCCGCTCGTGTCCCCGGCCTCGGCGAGTGGTCCGGCAAAGCCCTGCGTCCGCACGCTGCGCAACAGCCCCGCGACGGCCGCCCGCAGCTGCGCCAGACGCGGATCCTCTCCCGTCGTCGGCACGGCGAGCGCTTTCAGCCGCATCTGCGCCTCGTAGAGCCTGACGGCAACGATCGGCGCGACGTAGCGGCGATACGCCCTGCCGTCCTCGATGCCGAGCCCGCGGCGCCAGCCGGCGATCGCGTCCCCGGCAAAGCGGCGTTCGAGGGCGGACACGGTGGCGACGACGGCTTGCGCCAATGCCTCCGGCCGGTACTGTGCCCCGCGCAGCCACAGCGGCTGCGGATCGATCTCGGCGTCGGCCGCGCGCACCAGGTCGCCGGGCACCCATTCGGCCTCGGCGATCCGCTTCCCGTCCCAGACGGTGAACAGCGCCGTGTCGACGAAAGGATTGTAGAAGACCACGAGCCTGCGCTCGGAAGCGAGCCCCTCGACGGTGAACACCGAGGTCCCGAGCAGGGTGCGCCAGCCGGCGCTGCCGCTGCCGGCCTCGTCCATCTCCTCGGCGATGGCGTCGAGTTGCCTGCGTCCGCTGCGCGTGGTCAGGCTCCGGATCGCCGCCTTGGGATCGGAGATCATGGCGTCGCGAAACCTCAGCACGTGCTGAAATGCCGTGACCTCGGCGAGCGTCGGTCGGTCTGCGTCGGCCATCGCCGGCGAGGAACCAGGAGCGATTGCGCCGGCCAGCCAGAAGAGTGCAGCCATCGCGAACGATGTGACGATCTTCAAGGCTCGCATCCTTCTTTCTCCACCGCTTCACCGGTCGCCGCCAGATGCCGGCTCAGGCCGTCCAGGTCCTCCTGCTCGCGCGCATGGGCGCCATGCGCCCAACACAACAACACGACGAAAAGGCCGGACCGGATCGTTGAGGACCGGGGCATGGGCCTACTCCACCTTGCCCCAGGGCGCTGTGAACGTGGTCTGCTGCATTCGATTCTCCCAAGACTGCTCGCATGATCCGCGGGTCTCCAGGATCTCGAGCGAGCCCGGCGAAATCGTGCCGGATACCGTGTCTGCAGTGAAGAGAAAGAGGAAAGGATGGGTTTCGCGGACGACATAGCCGCATCGCCTGTCATTGTCGCGATGGACCCAGATCATCGTGCCCTCGATCCGGTTGACCCCGACCGTACCGCGCGCGGTATGGGTCGTGTGAACGACACCTGGATAGACCGTCTCGAAGGTCGCGGCGCCATCCGTGATCTCCCAGACCTGCGGACCTAGACTGAACTTGCGCACGCCGGCCAGGACGTTGCCGGTCGTCTGCGCGACATTCGGCTCCACGTCCGGCGGCAGGACACGCGGCAACCCGCCCGGTCCGACAAGCTCGGTCTCGCCGCCGCCGAAGTCGCGGCCGACCGCATGCAGCGCCTCCCAGCGCGGCAGCAGGTCGGCAGCCGCCTTGGCGCGCAGGAACTCCTGCCGCGCCTGCCGGGCCTGACTCAGCGGGTCGGTGTCGAACAGGCACGACAGGCCGGCGTCGACGCCCTGCCCGACCGCCTCCTTGACGTAGAGGTCGTAGCCCGTGGCGGCGATGTAGCCGCCAGCCACCTTGCCGATGGCGCCGCCGACCATGCCGCCGAAGGCCGTGCCGACCACCGGGATGAACGACCCCAGCGTCGCCCCCACCCCGCTGCCGATCGCTCCGAACAGCGCCACCCCTCCGCCGACCGCCTGGACCGACACGGCGATGTTCACCGCGTTGCTGGTCGCCCCCCGATAGTCGCCCTCGATCCCCGGCGCCATCACCGAGGTGATCACGTCCGAGACCATGAAGGCATGCGGCGCCACCTTGTAGGGCAGGCTCGCCTTCGTCGCCGCCGAGGCCCTGCGCCAGGGATCGAGCGCAGCATTGGCCCGCCGCGCCAGGTCCCGCTTCTGGCTGCCCGTGCCCGCGCCCGCGAAGGAATTCTTGCCGAGATTGGTCAGCGTCTCGCCGACCTCGCCGAACCGCGCAGCCGCCTCGCCGCTCGCCGCCAGATGCCGGCTCAGGCTGTCCAGGTCGTCCTGCTCGAGCGCATAGGCGCGCGCCCCGAAGGCTGCGGTGGAGAGAACGAGAACCACCGAAGCGACGGCGGAAAGCGGAAGGCGAGACATGAGCGGGCCTGCAGCCGAGCGTGGACACCAGCCAAGCGAAGACCTGTTTCGACGCGGCGGCAATGCGCTGGATCAATCCGCCACCCGCTTGCCACCTGCTTGAACATCCCGGGCCAAGCGATTCGTTCGACTCGCCTTTTGCCGACAGCTGACTCACCACATGAACTGCGGCGAGCGCATGCGCCATGCCACGGGCGGTCGCTTTGTCGACGCGAACCGCAATGGGATCTTGAATGCGAACGCCGATTGTGGTGCCAAGAGACGGATGACGCCCGCACCCGTCGCGGGACTGCCGAACCGGAGACACCCATGCCGATTGCCGCCCCTGCCCCTTACGACGACCAGAACGTGTTCGCCAGGATCCTGCGGGGCGAACTGCCCAGCCACAAGGTCTACGAAGACGATGCCACCATCGTGATCATGGACATCATGCCGCGCGGCGACGGCCACGTGCTGGTCATCCCGAAGGCGCCGTCGCGCAACATCCTCGACATCGCGCCGGCCGACCTGTCCGCCGTCATGGCCACCGTGCAGAAAACCGCCCGCGCGGTCGTGAAGGCCTTCGATGCCGACGGCACGACCATCCAGCAGTTTTCCGAAACCGCCGGCGGTCAGGTCGTGTTCCACACCCACGTCCACGTCATCCCGCGCTTCGAGGGCGTCAAGCTGAAGCCCCACACCGGCGAGATGGCCGACCAGGCCGTCCTCGCCGACCAGGCCGACAGGATCCGCGCCGCCTTCGCCGCGCTTTGAACCTGTGCCGGGTTGCGGTGAACGCGACTCGTCGCACCCCGGTCAGGCCCATGCGGCGCCGGAGCGGAGAGAACCCGGATCGGCCGCGATTTTCGACGTCCGACCTTAAGAAGCCGGTCGGACCGCTGCGGCGGCCTCGTGTTCGGCGGCGAGCGCCGCGTCTTCCTCCCCCACCTTGGCGAAGCTCGGCCGGGCCGCGACGCGCTTGACGTAGTCGGCAAAGGCGGACCCGTTGGGCACGAGACCGAACATCATCGTCCAATGCAGCGCGACGGCCCACAGGACATCTGCGGCCGTGTAGCGCGCGCCGAGGAGATAAGGGCCGCGCTTGAGCTGTGCTTCCAGCAGCCCGATCACGTCCTCATAGGTGCCGTAGGCCGACCGGCTGGCCGGCGCCGGCTCGCGCTGCATCGACCGGTCGGTCACCGCCGGCTCGAAGCAGGAGCCGTAGAAGGCGATCCAGCGCAGGTAGGGCCCGCGCAGCGGATCGCCGATCGCCGGAGCGAGCCCCGCCTGCGGGAACAGGTCCGCCAGGTAGATGGTGATCGCCACCTGTTCGGTGACGAGCGCGTCGCCGTGACGGATCGCCGGCACCTTGCCGAGCGGATTGACCTGAAGATAGGCAGGGGCGCGGTTCTCGCCCGCCTTCATGTTGAGCACGTGCAGCCGGTAGGGCGCGCCCAGTTCCTCCAGCAGGATGCGCGTGCCGGTCGCCCGCGTCTGCGGCGAATAGTAGAGAACGATCTCGTCCTGGATTGCCATGCCTCGTCTTCTCCCGCTCACTCGGTCCGCAGCCCGGATCATACGCCATGCTGGCGCTCGCCGCAGTCGTCTAAAGTCCGAGCAGCAGCCAGCCGCCGATCAGCACGGCTTCGGCGGCGAGCACGCCGGCGACCACCTGCTGGCGCAGGGCGAAGAAGGCGGCCATGCCTGCCGCCGCCGCCCCCAGGCGCAGTGCGAGCGGCGTGCTGTCCAGCGCGCCGGCGGGAAACAGGATCAGCTTGGAGATCACCCCGGCGACCAGCGCCGTGGCGACCGAGCGTACCCAGACCAGCATCTCGCTGTCCTCGCGCAACCTCCCGCTGGCCAGCACGCCGAGCCAGCGCCAGACGTCGGTGGCGAGCCAGCCGGCGACCACGATCATGACATAGGGCCACCACCAGACGTCGGCGCCGCTCATCGCCAGCCTCTGCGCGCCACGCGCGTCGCGCCATAGGCGAGCGTGCCGGCCGCCAGGCCGGTCCACAGCAGGTCGAGGCCGGGCAGCAGGGCGTAGAATACCGGTCCGAGCAGCACCCCGGCGACCATCGCCGCCTTGTCCGCCGACACCCGTGCCGCCCCCCACAGCGAACACAGGAAATAGACCGGCGTGAGCAGGAACAGCGCGGCGGCCACCAGCGCCGGCATGCGCTCGATCAGCAGGTAGGCGACGCCGGTGACGCAGAACACGAATCCGGTCAGGCTCGACGCGAAACCGAGGAAGAACGGCAGCCGCCCGGCCCGCGGCAGCTCCGGCAGGGTGCGCATGGCATGGACCCAGGCGGTCACGGCGACGAAATGCGAGGCGACGAGCAGCTGCCAGCGCCGCGTGCGCCCCTCGTCGCGCAGCAGCGGCAGCAGCGCCATGGTCATCGGCATCAGCCGCACGGAGGCGAGCGCCACGGCGATCGCCGCCGGCACAAGGCCCATGCCGGCCGACAGCGCGCCGGTCAGCACGACGATCGACGGTAACGCCCAGATCAGCCCGGTCATCGCCAGCGTCTCACCGAGGCTGAGCCCGCTCTCGCGCGCCAGCCCCGCGTAGCCGATGAAGGCGGCGGTCAGGATCAGCGCCGGGATCGACACCGCCGCGCGCATGCCGCGCAGCGCCCACAGGCGCGCGCTGTCCCGCTCCGGCGCGGGCAAGGCGGGATCGTCGCGAAGCATGGCACCTCCTGCAGGGAGCGGAGCCGGATCGGGCAGCCTGAAAGACGTGCCGGCGAAGGGGAGCGAGATACGCCGGCCGGTCCCCTTTCCTAACAGGCGCCCGGCGAAATGCAAAACGGCATCCCGCGGGATGCCGTTCGCGCGTGCGGTCGACGCGGCCTCAGTCGGCCAGCGGCACCTTCGGCACCAGGCTCTTCTTGCTGCCCGGCTTGCCGCTTGCCGCCTTGGGGACCGGCGCGGCCTCGGCCTCGGCCCTGGCCGCCAGCTTGCGCCGGCGCTTGGGCTTTGCCGCCTTCGCCTTCGGCTTGACCGGCACCATCGGCTTGTCCTCGACGCTCTCCAGCAGCAGGCCGGCCTTGTCCTCGCTGACCGACACCTTGACCGTGCCGCCCTTCTTCAGCTTGCCGAACAGCACCTCGTCGGCGAGCGGCCGCTTGATGTGCTCCTGGATCACGCGGCCGAGCGGGCGGGCGCCCATCTGGGCGTCGTAGCCCTTGTCGGCGAGCCACTTGACCGCGTCCTCGGTCAGCTCGAAGGTCACGCCGCGGTCGGCCAGCTGCGCCTCCAGCTGCATAACGAACTTCTCGACCACCTGGTAGACCACCTCCATCGGCAGGTTGCCGAACGGGATGATCGCGTCGAGGCGGTTACGGAACTCGGGCGTGAACAGCTTGTTGATCGCCTCCGCGTCGTCGCCCTCGCGCCGGACCTGGCTGAAGCCGATCGGCGCCCTGGCCATGTCGGCCGCGCCCGCATTGGTGGTCATGATCAGGATCACGTTGCGGAAGTCGACCTGCTTGCCGTTGTGGTCGGTCAGTTTGCCGTGGTCCATCACCTGCAGCAGGATATTGAAGAGGTCGGGATGCGCCTTCTCGATCTCGTCGAGCAGCAGCACGCAATGCGGATGCTGGTCGACGCCGTCGGTCAGGAGCCCGCCCTGGTCGAAGCCGACATAGCCCGGCGGCGCGCCGATCAGCCGCGACACCGTGTGGCGTTCCATGTATTCCGACATGTCGAAGCGGATCAGCTCCACGCCGAGCGAGGAGGCCAGCTGGCGCGCCACCTCGGTCTTGCCGACGCCGGTCGGGCCGGAGAACAGGTAGCTGCCGATCGGCTTGTCCGGCTCGCGCAGGCCGGCCCGTGCCAGCTTGATCGCCGAGGCCAGCGTGTCGATCGCCTTGTCCTGGCCGTAGACCACCCGCTTCAGTTCGTCGCCGAGATGCGACAGAACCTGCGCGTCGTCCTTGGACACCGTCTTGGGCGGGATGCGCGCCATGGTCGCGATCGTCGTCTCGATCTCCTTGACGCCGATGGTCTTGCGCCGCCGGCCTTCCGGCAGCAGCATCTGGGAGGCCCCGGTCTCGTCGAGCACGTCGATCGCCTTGTCCGGCAGCTTGCGGTCGTTGATGTATTTCGCCGACAGCTCGACCGCCGTCTTGATCGCGTCGTTGGTGTAGCGGACCTTGTGGAAGTCCTCGAAATAGGGCTTCAGGCCCTTGAGGATCTCGATCGCGTCGGGCACCGACGGCTCGTTGACGTCGATCTTCTGGAACCGGCGCACCAGCGCCCGGTCCTTCTCGAAGAACTGCCGGTATTCCTTGTAGGTGGTCGAGCCGATGCAGCGGATCGCGCCGGAGGCGAGCGCCGGCTTCAAGAGGTTGGAGGCGTCCATCGCCCCGCCCGAGGTCGCGCCGGCGCCGATCACCGTGTGGATCTCGTCGATGAACATCACCGCGCCGGGATACTCCTCGATCTCCTTGACGACCTGCTTCAGCCGCTCCTCGAAGTCGCCGCGATAGCGCGTGCCGGCCAGCAGCGCACCCATGTCGAGCGCGAAGATGGTGGCGTCCTTGAGCACCTCCGGCACGTCGCCCTTGACGATCCGCCGCGCCAGGCCTTCCGCGATCGCGGTCTTGCCGACACCCGGATCGCCGACGAACAGAGGATTGTTCTTGGAGCGCCGGCACAGGATCTGGATCGTGCGCGCGATCTCGCTGTCGCGCCCGATCAGCGGGTCGATCTTGCCCTTGGTGGCCTTCTCGTTGAGGTTGACGCAGTAGGCTTCCAGCGCATCGGTCTTCTTCTTCGGCTTGGCTTCCACGTCCTCGGGCATGGCCGTATCGTCCTCGACCCCCTGCACCGGCCGCGCCTCCGACAGACCCGGACGCTTCGCGATCCCGTGCGAGATGTAGTTCACAGCGTCGTAGCGGGTCATGTCCTGCTCTTGCAGGAAATAGGCCGCGTGGCTCTCGCGCTCGGCGAAGATCGCCACGAGCACGTTCGCCCCGGTCACTTCCTCGCGCCCCGACGACTGGACATGGATCACCGCGCGCTGGATCACCCGCTGGAACCCGGCCGTCGGCTTGGAGTCCTCCTCGCCGTTGGTCACCAGGTTCTCCAGTTCGGTATCGATGTAATCGACGAGGTTCCGCTTCAGCACGTCGAGGTCGACGTTGCAGGCGCGCATCACCGCAGCCGCGTCCTGGTCGTCGATCAGGGCGAGCAGGAGATGCTCCAGGGTGGCGTATTCCTGCTGGCGCTCGTTGGCGAAGGCCAGCGCCTGGTGCAGGGCCTTCTCAAGGCTTCGGGAGAATGACGGCACGTGTGCGATCCCTCACTTTTTCTCCATCACGCATTGCAGCGGATGCTGATGCTTGCGGGCAAAATCCATCACCTGGGTCACCTTGGTCTCGGCCACCTCGTAGGTGTAGACGCCACATTCGCCGACGCCGTGGTGGTGGACGTGCAGCATGATCCGCGTCGCCTCCTCCCGGTTCTTCTGGAAGAAGCGCTCGACCACATGGATGACGAACTCCATCGGGGTGTAATCGTCGTTCAGCAACAGCACCCGATAGAGGTTCGGACGTTTGGTGACCGTCCTGGTCTTCGGGACGACGACTGTTCCTGCGTCTGCATCTTCGTCCCGGCGCGACCCGTTTGCCATGCCTGTGCTCATTTGCCTCGAATTCAGATTCCGCCCCGACTCTAACAACGGCCTTTCGCCAACGGAAGCCTCGTCCCCGTCCCCGTACAGGGTTTCCTGTCCGCGGACGCCCGGTCGGCGGATGGCCTCCCGAACACCCGCCCGACCGTGAAACAATCCTGACGCGGCCCGGCCTCGGGCGCAATGGCCTGTTTTGGTGATCGACTTCAAATCGACGGACGGCGTGCGACGGCTTCCGTTTCATGTAGGTCGCGATCCGGATTTTGAAAGGTCAACCGTGAGCGAGGCTGGACCGGGGCGCGGCGGTTGGCCGCACGCGCTGCCAGCCGGCGCGCGCGCCCGAGCTCAGCGTGCCGACACGCCCGCAGCCTCTCTGGCGTCATTCCGGCCAAGCGGAGCGCGAGCCGGAACCGGAGAGCCACCGTGTCGATGATGTCGATGAAGGAGACCGGGAGCCCCCGGCTCGCCGATCCCGCATCTGCGCTTCGCTGCCTGCGGGATGACCGGACCACGGGCTTGGTCGGCAGCCTCGACGTGGCTTGGTCGGGCCGGGCATGAGGCAGGCGTCGCCGCCGCCCGAAAAGCAAAAAGCCCGGCTCGCGTGAGCCGGGCATCGGTGCTGACCTTTCGACGCCGCGCGAACCGCGCAGGCGGTCTTACTTGGCCATCTTGCCGAGCATGCCTTCGTAGGGCTTGTAGACGTCCTTGGCGAGGTCCGTGTACATTTCGCCGATCTTGGTCATTTCGCCGACCATGCCTTCGTAGAAGGTCTTGAAGTACTCGGTCTGCGCTTCGAACGCCTTGTCGAGGGACTTCGCTGCGACGATCTTCTCGATCGCTGCGGTGCCTTCCTCGAAGGACTTCTTCTGGTAGTCGGCGACTTCGGCGGCGATCGCCTGGAAGCCCTTGCTCATGTTGCCGGCCGTCTGCATGGCAAGGTCCATGTTGTCCTTGCCCAGCTTCTGGAATTCGTCGAGATTGTTCATCATGTCCATCCCTCGCTGTTATGGTGCCTCCACAGGAGGACCGCGCTCAATCCACCGATTGGCGAGTGACCGCATCATCACGCACCGCACAAAAAATGTCAATAACTTTTTTGCACTGCAATATAAACCGGACGCAATAATTGCACCGTCTTAAGGTTCATGACCCCTTAAAACGCGAACGGCTTTACTCATTCGTAACCGCGTTTCTAGCACAGTGTCTGTGACGGGATGAATGGGACGGGTAGCCGCACGGCCAGGACGAACCGTGCCCATCCCCGCGAGAAAAGGTTGTAAGCCCCCCCCCAGGATGGGAACGATGGGAACAGTGAGTGTGTCTGGTATGCGTAGCCTCGTTTCGGTGTGGACCCTTCCCAGGATTGCGAAAGCGCTTCTGCTGATAGGCTTGTTCGCCTCGCTGCCCTCGATCGCGCAGGCCAACGCTAAATATGCCGGCATCGTCGTCGATGCCAAGACCGGCAAGACCCTCTATGCCGCCTCAGCCGACGAGCCGCGCTACCCGGCCTCGCTGACCAAGATCATGACGCTCTACGTCGTGTTCGAGGAACTGGAAGCCCGGCGGCTGTCGCTCGACACGCCGCTCAAGGTGTCCGCCTACGCCGCCGGCCAGCCGCCGTCCAAGATCGGCCTCAAGCCGGGCTCGACGATCTCGGTCAAGGATGCCATCCTCGCCTTGATCACCAAGTCGGCCAACGACGTCGCGGTGGTGGTCGCCGAGAACATCGGCGGCTCCGAGGCCCGCTTCGCCGAGCGCATGACCCGCACCGCCCGCCAGATCGGCATGACCCGCACTACCTTCCGCAACCCGCACGGACTGCCCAACTCCGGCCAGCGCACCACCGCCCGCGACATGGCCCAGCTCGGCCGCGCGATCCAGGAGCGGTTTCCGAGCTACTACGGCTATTTCAAGACACGCTCCTTCGCCTATCGCGGTCGCACCTACGGCAACCACAACAAGCTGCTCGGCCATGTCGCCGGCGTCGATGGCATCAAGACCGGCTTCATCCGCGCGTCCGGCTTCAACCTGGTCACCTCGGTCAATCGCGACGGCCGTCACGTCGTCGCCGTCGTCATGGGCGGCCAGACCGGCCGTTCGCGCGATGCCCAGATGGTCAAGCTGATCAACGAGCATCTGCCCAAGGCGAGCCGCGGTCCGCGCACCGCGCCCGCGCTGGTCGCCCGCCCGGCAGCGCCCGGCTCGGGCCAGGCATCGCGCCCGACGGGGGGCGGCTTCGTCGCCGCCAGCCTCGGCAAGGCGCCGCTGCCGCCGGTCAAGCCGCAACTCGTTGCCGGCACGCCGGAACCGGCGACCGGCGACCCCGTCGTCCTGACCACCGGCTCTATTTCCATGCCGCGCGTCGCCGCCGCCTTCGAAGTCTTCGAGGTACCTGTTCCGGTCGCCGCACCGCAGCCGGCGGTCGCAGCTCCGGTCCCGACCTCCTCGCCGCTGGCCCCGTCTGCCGTCGCCGATGCCGATGCGGCGGCCGACGAGCCGACTACGGTCACCGTCGCCACCAACAACACCGCCGATCGCGCCTCCGGCTGGCAGGTGCAGATCGCGGCCGCCGAGAGCGAACTCGAGGCGATCCGCCTGCTCAAGAAGGCCCGTGCGGCGACCGGATCGGCGCTGCGCAGCCGCGAGCCCTATACCGAACCGGTCCAGACCAACGGTCAGACCCTGTACCGCGCGCGCTTCGTCGGCTTCGGCGACAAGACCGCCGCCATGAATGCCTGCAAGTCCCTCAAGCGGGCGAAGTTCGCCTGCTATGCCGTCTATCAGTAACGCGTAACGGATGGTTTCAATGTCTTCCGAGAAGCCTCTCTTTAGCCTCGTTGAGTTTCGCCGCCAGGAAGGCGGTCCCGCCATGGTCGGGATGGAGCCGCTTCATAAGCCGGCGGTGCGCCGCTCGGATTTCCGCTTCGCCGGCGCCGGGCGCAAGCCCCAGGACCTGGTAGGCCTCCTCATCTGTCATGGCGCCCGTGCCCGCCGGGCCGCCCTGCCCGTCTGCGCCATCCGCCTGGAAGTCTTCACGCCATCCGGGCAGCCGGCGGTCGAGATAAGCTTCGAGTAGCGCCCGGCTCTCCGCGTCCCGGACCGCTTCCCCCCACAAGGCCTTCAGGTCCTCGACCTGGAGGCCTTCCAGCATCTGCCCCTCGAACCGGCCCGCCAGCACGCGCCCGCTCATCTCGCCGCTGTCGTGATCGAGCTCCATCTCCAGCAGCGCGGAGCGGACCCGTGATCGCTGCCCGGCGCTCGGCTGGCCGCCCCGGCGCGATCCGGACCCGCCCAGGCCAAACAGCGACAGGGCGAAGATCGCCACCGGCATCGCCAGAGCCCAGCGCCCCGTCAGGACGAGCACCAGCGCCCCGCCCAGCAGCGCGACGCCGCTTGCGGTGCGCAGCCGGCGGACCAGATCGGCGGGATTGGCCTTGACGAAGCTTTGCGCCGCCCAAATCGCCAGCGCCACCACCGCAATGCCGAGGACAAGATAGATCATCGGTTACTTCATCTGCTCGATCAGCGGCCGCGCGCCGGCGCCACCCCGTTTCTCAAGCGCCGCCAGCGCCGCCCGCCCGCCGGCCGCATAGGCGGCCACCGCCTTGAGCAGGTCGCCGAGTTCCTTCGCCGATGCCGAATTGAACGGACAATAGGCGCCCTTGGTCAGCCGGGCGATCTCCCGGAAGGCCGCTTCCGCGTCCCGGTCCCCGCCCTCCTGGAACAGGAACGCCGGCACGCCGAGCAGCCCTAGTTCGCCTGCCCGCGCACACAGCTCGTCGACGTTCTCCTCCATGCAGTCGCCGACATAGACGAGCGCCTGGACCTTCTGCTTGCGGGTCTCCTCGATGGCGCAGGACAGCACCTTGCGAATCTGCGTATGGCCGCCCCGGCAGTCGATGCGGGTCATCAACTCGGCCAGACGGCGCGCGTCGCCGACCCATTTCGACGCCCGGCACTCGCCGAAGCCCCGGAAATACACCAGCTTGACGTCGAGCCCGCCGATCCGGCCGGCCTCCTCGAACATGTCCGCCTGCAGGGCACAGGCGCGGTCCCAGGTCGGCTGCCGGCTCATGGTTGCGTCGAGCGCAAAGATCAGACGTCCGCGCCCGCCCGCCGGCTGCACGGCCCTGGCCGTGGACAGGAAGGCATCGATCTCCGTCCGGCTGGACGGCACGTCCGCGACCGCGCGGGGATCGGTCTTGTCAGGCGTTCGGCTGGCGTTCGACATCGCTCCTCTGGGTCTCGCCATTCTGGAATCGTTGCCCATAGTGTGGGGTGCGCAGCCGACGAAACAAGGCGAAATGCCATTTGGCCGCCCCGGCTGTCAAAGCGGCGGAGATCTGCTAGACATCGCACCGCACAACGACGCGGCCGCCGCAGCCGCGTCCGGGGGAGGACCGCAATGACCGAGAGAGGCACGACAGGGCCCCAGATCCACCGCACCGTCGCCGACCTGCGCCGCGCCCTTGCCGCCGAGCGTACCGGCGGCCGGCGCATCGCCCTGGTGCCGACCATGGGTGCCCTGCACGAGGGGCATCTGTCGCTGGTGCGCAAGGGCTTCGCGCTCGCCGACGCCGTCGTCGTGTCGATCTTCGTCAACCCGACCCAGTTCGCACCGCACGAGGATTTCGACGCCTATCCGCGCACCGAGGCGAGCGACGTGGACAAGCTCGCCGCCTTCGGCGTCGGTCACGTCTTCGCTCCCAGCGCCCGCGAGATGTATCCGGACGGCTTCTGCACCGCCGTCAGTCTCGGCGGCCCCGCCCTCGGCCTGGAGACCGACTTCCGGCCGCACTTCTTCTCCGGGGTCGCCGTCGTCGTCGCCAAGCTTCTGCTCGCCGTCCTGCCCGACGTCGCCGTCTTCGGCGAGAAGGATTATCAGCAACTCCTGGTGATCCGGCAGCTCGTGCGCGACCTCAACATGCCCGTCGAGATCGTCGGCGCGCCGACCCTGCGCGAGACCGACGGCCTCGCCATGTCGTCCCGCAACGCCTATCTCGATCCCCAGGCCCGCCGAACCGCGGCGACCCTCTACGCCACCCTCGCCGACACCGCCGCCCGCCTGGCCGCCGATCCGGGCGATCTGGCCGCGCTGGACGACGGCTGCCGCCGTCTGGAGCAGGCCGGCTTCCGGGTCGACTACCTCGCCTTGCGCGATGCGGCCACGCTCGCCCCGCTCGAGGCGGCCTCCGACCGCCCCCGCCGCCTGCTGGTCGCCGCCTGGCTCGGCCAGACGCGGCTGATCGACAACATTCCGGCCTAGGGTCACCAGTCTCCGCCAATCTTCGCCAGCCTTCGGCTGGTCTCAGGCCGGTTTCCGGCGCCTCTCCGGCCGGTTTCCGGCGTCAGATGAGACAGAGTTCGGACAGCTCCCGGCGCATGCCTTCGGGCATGTCGGCGTGGCCGCGTCCGGTCGCGATATCCGCGGGCGCCTCGGTCGGCTTGAGGTAGCGCCAGCCCTGGAACGCCCGCCGCGGCTGCATCTGGGTCAGGATCAGGCGCGGTTCCAGCACCAGGTCGCAGCGCTTGATGCCGGCCTTGTCGGTGAACGGACGGATGTCGACAAGGTGTTGACGAACCTGGATGAATCCCTTGATCACCCAGTACAGAGAACCGCCGTCGAGCAACTCCTCGCGCCGCGTCGGGTTCATCCGCGTGGTGTGCACCTGTTCCGCCGGCTCGCCCGCCGCACGCCTTTCCCCCATCCGGAAGTCGATCCAGGCCTGGAGGCTTTCGACGCTATCCGCGCCCACGCAGAGTTTGACCAGATGGAGAGCCATGCCCTTCCCCTAGCAAGGATCGGCGCGCCGTCAAAGCGCGCCCGCGGCTTTTTTCACAGGCCTTGGTCGGGGATAGGCACAAGGAATCCGAAACGAGTTTCCGTCAGGATAGAGGGATATCTTGCCGCAACGCCGGACACGACCCATGCGTCCCTGGACGATCCGAGCCCTCCGAGCAGGCCTTGTCGCCGCCGTCCTTCTGGCGGCGGGTCCCGGCCTGTGCCTCGACCTCGGCCCGCACCGGATCGTCAACACCGGCGGCTTCGTCGCCGGCGCCGACGGTACGGTTGTCCCCCTGCCGCAGGATCTCGGCACGGCCGACCTCACTCTGCACCTGTCCGACGACGCGACCGTGCTGACGCTCGACATTGCCGGCACCCGCCTCGCGCTTTTCCGCCGCCCCGACGGCCTCGCCTCGATCGACTGGACCCCGCGTGCCGGCGTGGTTATCCACCGCGACGACCTGCTCGCCCTGGCCGGCAAGACCCGCCTGGAGGAAGTCGACACCTGGGGCGCTGAGATCGACTGGCCGGCTTCGGGCCCGGCGACGCTGGTGCTGTTCGACGTCGCCAACGCCGCCTATGCCGGCTTCCTGGTCAGCCGGCCGGGCGGAAAGACGGTCGTGCGCCAGATGGAACTGCACCGCCACATCGGCCCCCGCCGTCGGATTTCCGCAGACCCGCCGTCGCGGCCAAGCGGGGATTAGTCCGGTCCGGCCACGAAAAAGGGCGCGGACCTGGTCCGCGCCCTGAATTCCGGCCCGATTCCGCCGCCGCTCAGTGAGCGACCGCCACGGCCTGCCTGGCGCCTTCGGCGTCGCCAAACAGCATGATCAGAGCGAACATGCCCCCGAGCACGATCACCGTCCACACGGTGACGCCCCAGCAGGACTTCTGCACGTTTTCGTCCATGAAAACCCTTGTGACTGGCAGGCGCCGCACGACCGCGAGCGGTCGAATGTGGCGCCTTTGCGGCATATGAATTAACGTCTCCCTAATTTCTTCGCAAGTGCAAAAAAAGCGCATCAGCTACGCTGGCTATGCAATTCTGGAAATGACAGTATGGTATCATGGGCTTAGGCTTTCTTGTGCAAGCCCTTGAAATCGTGAGCAGCTCGGATGCGCCCTCCGATCGGGGTAACACATTGGCAACGGTTGAGTTCCTTTCATGACCGCCCTCTCCGCCCATGACCTGATCGCTGTCGGCTGGTTTCTCCTCGCCTGGTTCGGCTTCAACGTCCTGGTTGAGCTGAGCCCCTTGCGCGACAGGACCCTGTCCCATGCCATGGAGGCCTACCGGCGCGCCTGGATGATCACCATGGCGGGACGCTCGGTGCGGATCATGGACACCGCGATCCTGTCCGGCCTCCAGCAGGGCACCGGCTTCTTCGCCTCGACCGCGTTGCTGGCGATCGGCGGTTCCTTCGCCCTGCTCGACGCCGCAGACCGCATCGTCGAGATCGCGGGCGACCTGTCGGTGCCGGTCGAGTCGAGCCGCGCACTGTGGGAAATCAAGGTGCTCGGCCTGATGCTGATCTTCGCCTATGCCTTCTTCAAGTTCGGCTGGGCCTACCGGCTGTTCAACTACGCCAGCATCGTCATGGGCGCCGTGCCCGAAGCGAGCGGCGGCCGGCATGCCGACATGCGCCGCATCGCCGAACAGGCGGCCGAACTCAACACCCTGGCCGGCCGCCATTTCAACCGCGGCCAGCGGGCGTTCTTCTTCTCGATCGGCTTCCTCGGCTGGTTCGCCGGCCCGGCGGTCTTCGCCGTCACGACGCTCGCGGTCCTGGTCGTGCTCTTGCGTCGTCAGTTCTTTTCGAGGGCCAGACGCGCCGTGCTCTCGGGACACCAGGTCGCGTTGTCGATGGCCGCGGCGGAGGGCGAGAACACCGACACCGGCTCGTCGAATCCCTTCACCTGATAGCTGCCGTAGAGCCCGGAGCGGCAGCCCATGATGTCGGCGATCGTATCGGAGACCAGGATCTCCGTGTCCAGGTCCTTGGCCAGGCCGGCTATCCGGGCGGCAAGGTTCACCACCGGGCCGACGACCGTGAAGTCGAGCCGCGTCTCGCTGCCGACGTTGCCGAAGAACACGTCGCCCGCGTGCAGGGCAATGCCGACGCGGATCTGCGGCGTCTCCTCGCAGCAACTGGCGTTGACGCCGGCGATGCGCTTCACCGCCTCGCGCGCGGCCAGCAGCGCGCGCTTGGCCGCATCGACGGCCTCGGCATCGTTCTCGTAGGGAAAGATCGACATCACCTCGTCGCCGATGAACTTCAGGATCTCGCCGCCGTGGCTTTCCACCGCCTCGGCCATGACGCCGAAATAGGTGTTCAGCAGCCGGATCAGCGTATCGGCCGGCAGCCGGTTGGAAAGCCGCGTGAAGCCGCGCAGGTCCGCGAAGCCGACCACCGCCGAGATCCACTCGCCCTCGCCGCGCTTGATCGTGCCGTTGAGCACCCGCGAGCCCGCGCGTGGACCGACATAGGTGTTGAGCAGCGTCTCCGCCGTCCGGCGCAGGGTGTTCAGCTCGCAGACGATGCCGAGCGGATGGGCGATCGATTCGAACACGCCGACATGCGCGGCGGTAAAGCCTGTGGGCGCGCGGGTCGCCAGCGTCAGGGCCTTCTTGGTGTCGCCGGCGAAGGGCATCGGCAGCGCGATGTAGTCGGTGTAGCCGTCCGCCCGGAGGTCCGGGATGATGCCGTATTCCCAACCATTCGCCACCGGCGGGATGGCACAGCGTACGGCCCGCCCTTCCATGTAGACCACCTTCAGCGGGCTGTTGTCGTAGGACGCCTCCAGATCCTGCGATTCCAGGTAGCGCCGCAGTTCCCGCGTTCCGTCGCTGGTCCAGATCGCGTTTTCTGCACGCACGTTGGGATGCAGCAGCACGATCCCGATCGTGATCCGGTCGACCGGAACCTTGGCCCGGCGCAGCCGTTCGCCGAGTTCCTCGACGATGACGAGCGTGTCGCTGATGCCGACCGCCTCGCCATGCAGCCATTGCATCACGTCCGCCGCGATCAGGGGAGCTTCGAGGGACATGGGTTCGCTTCCTTCGCCGACCGTGTGTCTCGTCGACAAGATAGGGCCCCGGAGGCCCGGAAAAAAGGCGGAGCCGTTCAATTGCTCCGCCCCCGCAGTAGGCGTGCGGCCGGATCAGGGCGCCGGCAACAGCGCGTCGGTGCGCCCACTCGCCCGGTAGGCGACGAGCCCGACCCATTCCCGGAACGCGATGTCGAGCCGCGTCAGCCCGTCGGAGACGGCGCCGAACACCCGAAGGCGGTCTTCGGGCCCGCGCGTGCGCCAGTCGACCGGATAGGGCACGACGCCGGTCCAGCCTGCCTTGCGGAAGACACCGACCGCGCGCGGCATGTGCATCGCCGAGGTCACCAGCAGCCAGGTCTGGCCTGCGCGCGGCTCGACCAGCGCCTTGGTGTAGACCGCGTTCTGCCAGGTGTTCAGCGACCGATCCTCCAGAACGAGCCGGTCCGGGGCAAGGCCGAAGCTCTCGAACAGCTGCGCCGCCCCCTCGGCCTCGGTGCTCGAATTGCCGAACAGCAGCCCGCTGCCGCCCGAATGCACGATCAGCGCCTGCGGATAGCGGCGGGCGAGTCCGGGGATCACCGCCACCCGCTCGCCGGCCGTGGTCAGCCCGGGAAAGGGGCGCTTGCCGGTCACCACGGTGTCGATCGCTCCGCCGAGCACGAGGATGCCGTCGACCGTTTCGGGCAGCGTCGAGGGCGCCGGAAACCGGTCTTCCAGCGGCACCATCAAGAGGTTGGCCAGCGGCGACAGCCCGGCGACGCCGAGCAGCAGCCCGCCGGCGGACGCCAGCACCAGACCGATGCGCCGGAATCGGCCGAACGCCAGAACGAGGCCTGCCGCGATCAACAGGAAGACGAAGTTCGACGGCCGAATGACGAAAAAGACGATCTTGGACAGATAAAAGAACATGGACCCGTGCCGATCTGCTATCCCCGCCCCGTAACGATGAGGACGTCGTCATGCTCGACCGATTCTATCTTATCGTCGACAGCGCCGAATGGCTCGTGCGCCTGCTGCCGGCCGGTCTGAAGCTGGCGCAGCTGCGCCTGAAGGACAAGACCCCGGCCGAGATCGAGGCCGAGGTGCGGGCCTCGCTCACGCTCGCCAGCACCTTCGGCTGCCAGTTGGTGATCAACGACCACTGGCGCACCGCCATCGACGCGGGCGCGGCCTGGATCCATCTCGGCCAGGAGGATCTCGACGGCGCCGACCTCGCCGCGATCCGCCGGGCCGGCCTGCGCCTCGGCATCTCGACCCATACCGAGGCAGAACTCGACCGCGCCCTCGGCTTCGATCCCGACTATGTCGCCCTCGGCCCGATCTACGAGCCGGGCGGCAAGAAGGTCGACTTCGCGCCGCAGGGACTCGCCCGCATCGGCGCCTGGAAGGCGCGCATCGCCTGCCCGCTGGTCGCCATCGGCGGCCTGACGCTGGAGCGGGCGCCTGCGGTTTATGCCGCCGGCGCCGACAGCCTGTGCGTGATTACCGACGTGCTGGCCGCCGCCGATCCCGAAGGCCGCTGCCGCGCCTGGCTCGAGGCGCGGCAGACCTGGACCCGGGGCTGAGCCCCCCTCCCTACTCCGTGTCCCAGTCCGGCGCCCAGTCCAGGTTGATCGTCCGCCCCCGGGGCGAGCCGAGCGCGGAAATCTCCGCCATTTCCTCGGCGCCCAGTTCGAAGTCGAAGATCGCCGCGTTGGCCGCCAGCCGGTCGGGATTGGCGGTCTTCGGAATGGCGATGACCCGCTCCTGCTGCACCAGCCAGCGCAGCGTCACCTGCACCGGCGTCTTGCCATGGCGGTCGGCGATCCGCCGGATCACCGCGCTGTCGTTGACCTGTCCGCGCGCGATCGGCGCATAGGCCGTCAGGGTCATATCGAGCCGTTCGCAGGCCGCAAGCACCGCCTTCTGGCTGAGGAATGGATGGTACTCGACCTGGTTGGTCACCAGTTGGCCGCCGGCCAGTGCCTGCGCCTCGGCCATCAGCGCCGACGGGAAGTTCGAGACGCCGACGGCGCGGGTCCAGCCGCGCGCCTTCGTCTCCAGCAGCGCCGCGATCGAGTCGGCAAGCGGGATTTCCGGGTTGGGCCAGTGGATCAGCAGCAGGTCGACCTGCTCGACCCCAAGGTCCTCTAGGCTGGCCGCCGCCGAACGGATCAGGTCGTCGTGGCGCAGGCTGTCCCACCACACCTTGGTGGTGAGGTGAAACGCATCGCGCGCCACCCCGGCCGCCCGGATGCCGGCACCGACGTCCTTCTCGTTCTCGTAGCGTCGGGCCGTGTCGATGTGCCTCCAGCCGCTGGCCAGGGCGTGGGCGACGATGTCGGAACATTGCGTGCCCGTCAGCGGCCATGTGCCGAGGCCCAGGGCCGGAATGGACAACCCGCCGATCTGTCTGAAAATCATCCCGAAAAATCTCCATGCCAGGAATGCGGCAAGCCGTGACACACATCACAGGCGCCCGCAAGCCGGTGACCCAAGCTGCCCCCATCGGGATATCACTTCAACCGAAGGGGCCAGGAATGACACTCTATCTGACACTGGGCGGCCGGCCGGCGATTCGCCAGGCGGTGGCCGCCGTGCTGACGGAACCGATGCCGGAGGCCGGCGGGGGGACCGTGCCTGCCGCTGCCGCGACCGCCGCCGACGATCTCACCGAGTTTCTGGTCTTTCTGTTCGGCGGCGCGCCGATCTACGAGGGACCGCCGATCAGCCACACCTTGGCACCCTACTGCGCCGATCCCGGCGGCTACGACCGCTTCGTCGACCGGCTGGCGCGTCATCTGGTCGGCCGGAACCTGCCGGTTCGCGTCGAAGCGGAACTGCGCGTGCTGCTGGAGCGCGTCCGCCGCCATGTCGTCGGCGCTTCCTGTGCGGCTCAGATGACCGGGCCGGCCGCGCAGCAGACTTGCGCCTGACAGGCCTACGCAACGCAAGACGCCGGCGGAAACCGCCGGCGTCGCTTGTTGTGCGTACACTGCGACACGCGTCAGCGCAACTCGTCGACCGTCTGCACGACCTTGCCGACCAGACCGTACTCAATGCCCTCATCCGGGCCCATCCAGTAGTCGCGGTCGGTGTCCTTCTCGATGCGCTCCAGCGGCTGGCCGGTGGCGTCGGCGAAGATCTTGTTGAGCCGGTCGCGCATCTTCAGGATCTCGCGTGCCTGGATCTCGATGTCGGTCGCCATGCCGCCCGCGCCGCCCGACGGCTGGTGCAGCAGGAAGCGGGTGTTCGGCGTGCAGAAGCGGCGCTCCTTGGGCACCGACACGTAGATCAGCGCGCCCGCGCTCGCCACCCAGCCCATGCCGAGAATGCGCACGTCCGGGCGGATGAACTTGATGGTGTCGTGGATCATGTCGCCGGATTCGACATGGCCGCCCGGCGACGAGACGATCACGGTGATCGGATCGCCGGACACCTGCGCCAGCGCCAGCAGCCGCGAGCAGACGTCGCGCGCCAGTTCCTGGGTAATCGGACCGGTGATCAGCACCGTGCGCGCGTCGAACAGATGCTTGTCGACCTGGATCGACTGCGGCGTCTTGGTCTTCTCTTCCTCGTCTTCGTCGTCAAGGCGGACAGGCACCGACGTGTACTGGTTCATCATGCGCTGGACAGGCTCCATTGGTGAAGGTGTGCCGGTGAATCCCGGCGCGGTCTCATGGCCCCATGTTTATGCCAAGCCGGCCCGGCTCGCAAACGAAGAGCGGAGTATAGCCTCCAAAGGGTTATCAAGAGCGCAACAGGCGCGCCGATGCGGCCCGGCAGGCCCAGCCCCCGGCGGTCTCACCGCTCGCCCGGACGGTCCGACCGCCCACCGCACCGCATCGGCGCACATGATCGCAGCTAGCCGGCGGCGGGAACGCTCCATGGTCGAAAGTCCTCTCGGTTGCCGGATCGGTTGCCGGACAGCTTTGGAACGGGGCGCGCCCGATTGCAACCGTCCGCGCGCGCCGGAGACCTAGATCTGTGCGGCAACAGCCGCGACGAGAGCCGGGGTCAGGTGTTCGACCCGGCTGCGGCCCGCCGCCTTGGCCGCATAGAGCGCCCGGTCCGCCCAGCGCATCAACTGCTCGAGATCGTCCGCCGGTCCTGCCATCGCAATGCCGATGCTGACGCTGAGTGGCCAATCGCCATCCGGCGACGCGACCGTCATGCCGGAAACCAGGCGGCAAAGATCCTCGGCCAGCCGCTCGGCGGCGAGCGCATCGGAAACCGGCACCAGCAACGCGAACTCGTCACCGCCGATCCGACCGAAGCAGGCTCCGGCTCCGACCCGGCTCCGCACCTCCCGGCTGAAATCGACCAGCACGCGGTCGCCTGCATCATGGCCGAGCGTGTCGTTCACCGCCTTGAAATGATCGAGATCGAGGAGGAGAAACGCCCTGCGGACCGAACTGCTTTGGCGCAGGGCCTGCCCGGCGTGCAGCTCGAACGAGCGGCGGTTCAGAGCACCGGTCAGATAATCGATATCGGCCTCGCGGCGCAGCCCGCGCATCACCTGGTCCCGATGCAGGGCAATCCCGATCAGGACGCCGACGAGAGCGACCAGCATCGGCACGGAGAGTGTCAGAACAAGCCCATCGTCCGGAATCGGCAGCGACGCAGGCAGGCCGTTGACCAGGCCGAACCAGCCGCGCAGGGCCTGCGTGACGGCATTGAGCGCGAAAATGGTCACAAGGAGGCCGCGCAGCAGGCGGCTTTCCCCGCTGCAGCGCCAGAACTCCCAGGCGATCAGCGCCCCATAGGCGGCCAACAGGATGGCCTGCACGAACACCCGCATGCCGGAATCCTCATAGAGCGCGGGGACCTGACAGGCGGCGAGCCACACGATCATCGGAGCGACGACGGCGGGCGGCAACACCGGGCGGTCGCCGAACTGCCTCGCTCCGGCATGGCCGATGCCGACGCCGAGCATCAGCAGCGCATTGGCGAGA
Source organism: Polymorphum gilvum SL003B-26A1 (assembly GCF_000192745.1). NCBI lineage: Bacteria > Pseudomonadati > Pseudomonadota > Alphaproteobacteria > Rhodobacterales > Paracoccaceae > Polymorphum > Polymorphum gilvum. The sequence goes on along the minus strand of NC_015259.1, from coordinate 1,900,639 downwards.
TCGATCGAGATCCGGTCGGGAATGTCTCCCCGCATCGCGAGCAGCAGGAAGCCGGGCACGCGCACGAGAAAGCTGATTGCCCAGCTCCTCAGCCAGGCCTGCGTGCGTGACGGCAGCCAGACCAGCAGCAGGGTGGCGCCGGCCACCAGGCTGATCGCCGCGAAAGTCAGCAGCAGCGTACGGGTATCAAGGTCCATGAGGCCCCTCGTCCAACCCGCACCTGCGCCCCTCGCGCCCGGGCGGGTCTCGCCCCTCGCTTAGGCTGAAAGGCCTTAGTGCATCGTTAAATCTGGCGACACGAGCATTCAGCCCTCGGCCAGTTCGCGCAGGACAAGCAGCGCCTGCTCCGCCGAGTCGGCGGGAACGAACACGTGATCGTGATGGAAGGCGGCGACCATGTTTGCCGGGATGCCTGCCCGCGCCAGCGCCCCCGACACGGCCGCCGTCAGACCGACCGCCGCCAGGCTGGACTGCACCATCAGCGTGATCCGCCGGTACCAGTCCGCCTCGGCCAGCCCGAGGTCCCGCGCCCGGTCGGCCGGCAGGACGGCGGTGACGCCTTCCGTTTCGGAGATCAGCGCGACCGGAGCGAGCGGCACGAGATCTGCAAAGTTCTTTTCCGCGAAGGTGCAGAACACATAGGGCTGCGGATCGAGCATCGGCCGCAGGTGCCGGATCAGGTAGTCGAGTTCGGTTTCGCCACTCATCCTGTCCTGATCCCCTCGCCTGCGCGCCTAGCCGGCCGAAGATCAAGCCGCATCAGCGGCCGTTTCGGTGATCGGCGCGCGATTTCCTCGAAGCCGAGCCTGCCGAACACGGATGCGATGCCGACGAAGCCCTCGCCCCAGGTGAGCGGCTTGTCCGGATCGATCGGGCAGGCGTCGACCGCGTCCGCACCCAGCGCCGTCGCATGGTCGACGGCGGCCCGGGCCAGCACCGGCATGAGGCCACGCTTGCGATAGGCGGAGCGGATGTAGAAGCACGGGATGGCGTAGGGATTGGCAGGCCCTTCGGCCGGGTCCGTGTCCAGCGGCATCGATGTCTTCGCCATCTGGAAACGGATGTATTGCGCGCGCGGGCCGACCGCGACCCAGCCGGCGGCAACGCTGCCGTCGTAGACGAGCAGTCCCGGCGCCGGCCCCGTCTCCGTCCTGTCCCTGAGCCCATCGCGCCGCTCGTCGCGGCTCATCGCGTTCCAGTCGCGCCCGCGCAGGAACGGCCACAGGCACCAGCAGCCGGAGTTCGCGCCGCGTTCCGGCCCGAACAACCCGACCAGATCGTCCCAACGGTCGGGGGTCAGAGGATGAATGGCGAGAGAGGCGGTCAACATCGGTCCTTCCCGGCGGCACTGGAAGCGGTTTCCGAACTTGGGCCTCTACAATGACTCCCTGCAGCGCCGCATGAAAGCCCATTCGGCTCGCTTCGTCCGCCGCACCGTTTTCCCAACGGAACCCGGACGGTTCAGTCGGCGTCCGACGCGGGCGTCGAGGCCGCACGCAGCGGCGCGCGGCTGAGGTCGTTGGCCGCCGCCGTCGCCTTGTGCAGCAGGCGCAGAAGGTCCTTCGCCTCGGCCTCGGTCAGGCCGCCCAGCATGATCCGTTGCGCCTCCTCTACGGCCGGCTGGATCCGGCGCAGGACGTCCAGCCCCTCCTCGGTGATCCGCAGCACCCGCGCACGCCGGTCCCTGCCGCTTACCGTGCGGGTCAGCCAGCCCTTGTGCACAAGGCGGTCCACGACGCCGGTGATGGTGGTCCGGTCGTAGGCGATCAGGCCGGCGAGCGTCGCCTGGTCGATGCCCGGATTGGTGCTGATCCGCGCCAGCGCGGCATATTGCACGGGCGTAAGGTCGAAGCCGGTCTTGCCGACTTCGGCGTGAAAGATCGCCACCGCGATCTGCTGGAACCGGCGCACCAGGTGCCCCGGCATCTCCTCGATATCTATCACCACAGTCTCCGGCCTCGCAGTCCTGTTTGACAAGCATACTGATAATCAGCATACTTATTATATCGAGTGTCTGTCGAGTTCGTTTTAGCATCGCCACGCCGGCTTCGGATATGGGACCGGCGGTCCGGCGAGGGTCGAAACCGCCCGGCGCGCCTGCAACCAGATCAAGGCTCCGCACCGGGCCAGGGAAATGCACCAAGGAAACCGTGCCATGCAGTACCATCACAACGGCTTCAGAACTGGCAGCCCCGACATTGCGGAGCCGTCCGACCGGGTCCGGACCGCGCCGGCCTCGGACACGCTGCCCGAGGAGGTCGACGTCCTCATCATCGGCTGCGGACCGGCGGGGCTCACCCTCGCGGCCCAGCTGTCGGCCTTTCCCGAAATCAGCACGCGGATCGTCGACCAGAAGTCCGGTCCGCTGCTGGTCGGCCAGGCGGACGGCATCGCGTGCCGCACCATGGAGATGTTCAACGCCTTCGGCTTCGTAGACCGGGTCATGAGGGAGGCCTACTGGGTCAACGAGACCACCTTCTGGAAGCCGGGCGACGCCGACCGCGACACCATCGTCCGACACGGTCGCACTCAGGACGTCGAGGACGGACTGTCCGAATTCCCCCACGTGATCCTGAACCAGGCGCGCGTGCACGATTTCTACCTGGACGTCATGCGCCAGTCGCCGAACCGTCTCGAACCCTCTTATTCGCGCCGCCTCGTCGACCTTGCCATCGACACGGCCGCCTCCCCCGGCGGCTATCCGGTGACGGCGACGCTGGAGCGGACCGATCCCGACCACGAGGGCCGAATCGAAACGGTGCGCGCCCGCTACGTCGTCGGCTGCGACGGCGCCCGCAGCCGCGTTCGCCAGGCCCTTGGCCGCGCGTTGCACGGCGATTCGGCCAATCAGGCCTGGGGCGTCATGGACATCCTTGCCGTCACCGACTTCCCGGACATCCGCATGAAGGCGCTGATCCAGTCGGCGAACGAGGGCAGCATCGTTCTGATCCCGCGCGAGGGCGGCTACATGGTGCGCATCTATGTCGAGCTCGACAAGCTGAACGAGAACGAGCGCGTCGCCAACAGGAACATCACCGTCGACTATCTGATCGCCGCTGCACGGCGGATCCTCAGCCCCTACACGCTCGACGTGAAGGAGGTCGCTTGGTGGTCGGTCTACGAGATCGGCCAGCGGCTTTGCGACCGGTTCGACGACGTGCCGGACGCCGAGGCGGCGACGCGCCTGCCGCATGTCTTCATCGCCGGCGACGCCTGCCATACCCACAGTCCGAAGGCCGGCCAGGGCATGAATGTCTCCATGCAGGACACCTTCAATCTCGGCTGGAAACTGGCCCATGTCCTCAAGGGTCTGTCGGGCCCCGAACTGCTGCGCACCTATTCCGCCGAACGCCAGGCGATCGCCAGGACCCTGATCGACTTCGACCGTGAATGGGCGAAGATGCTTAGCGCGCCGCTGAAGTCGGAAACCAATCCGGACGGCATCGAACCGGCACAGGTGCAGCACTACTTCGTCCAGCACGGCCGCTACACGGCCGGAACGGCGACGGTTTACGCACCGTCGGTGCTGACCGGCGAGGCCACCCACCAGCACCTGGCCGAAGGCCTCGCGATCGGCACGCGCTTCCATTCCGCGCCGGTCATCCGTCTCGCCGACGGCAAGCCGGTGCACCTCGGCCATGCAGCCATTGCCGACGGCCGCTGGCGCCTCTATGCCTTCTCAGGCGCGGAGGATCCGGCCGCTCCCGCCTCCGCCATCGGTCGCCTGTGCGCGTTCCTGGAGCAGTCGCCGGCCTCGCCGGTGCGCCGCCACACGCCGGCCGATGCCGATATCGACGCCGTCATCGACGCCCGCGCGATCTTCCAGCAGGGCTTCCGCGATCTCGACCTTTCGGCCATGCCGGCGTTCCTGCTGCCGAAAAAGGGCCGCTACGGCCTGACCGACTACGAGAAGATGTACTGCGCCGACCGCAAGGGCGGGCAGGACGTGTTCGACATGCGCGCCATCGACCGCGAACGGGGCTGCCTGGTCATCGTCCGTCCGGACCAGTACGTCGCCCATGTCCTGCCGCTCGACGCCCACGACGCCCTGTCGGCCTTCTTCGCCGGCTTCATGACCGCGCAGGCGTGACGCGACCGGGCTCGTGAACGGCACGCGGCGGGCACCGCCGCTCCCGCCCCCTCACGCGGTCTTGTTGAAGATCTCGCGGCCGATCAGCATGCGGCGGATCTCGCTGGTGCCGGCGCCGATCTCGTAGAGCTTGGCGTCGCGCAGCAGCCGGCCGGTCGGGTAGTCGTTGATGTAGCCGTTGCCGCCGAGCAGCTGGATCGCGTCGAGCGCGATCTTGGTCGCGTTTTCCGCCGCGTAGAGGATCGCGCCGGCGGCGTCCTCGCGCGTTGTCTCGCCCCGGTCGCAGGCCTGGGCGACGGCATAGACGTAGGCCCTGGAGGCGTTCATGGCCACGTACATGTCGGCGATCTTGCCCTGGACGAGCTGGAAGGTGCCGATCGGCTGGCCGAACTGCTGGCGCTCGTGGACGTAGGGAATGGCGACGTCCATCGCCGCCTGCATGATGCCGACCGCGCCCGCCGCCAGCACCGCGCGCTCGTAGTCGAGGCCGGACATCAGCACGTTGACGCCCTTGCCGACGCTGCCGAGGACGTTTTCCTCCGGCACCTCGCAGTCCTGGAACACCAGTTCGCCGGTCTCCGAGCCGCGCATGCCGAGCTTGTCGAGCTTCTGGGCGACGGAGAAGCCTGCAAAGCCCTTCTCGATCAGGAACGCCGTGATGCCCTTCGGCCCGGCTTGCGGATCGGTCTTGGCATAGACGATCAGCGTGTCGGCGCAGGGGCCGTTGGTGATCCACATCTTCGAGCCGTTGAGCACGTAGCGGTCACCCTTCTTCTCGGCCCTGAGCTTCATCGACACGACGTCGGAGCCCGCCCCCGGTTCCGACATGGCCAGCGCGCCGACATGCTCGCCGGTAATCAGTTTGCCGAGATAGCGCTTCTTCTGGTCGTCGTTGCCCCAGCGGCGCAGCTGGTTGACGCACAGGTTGGAATGGGCGCCGTAGCTGAGGCCGATCGAGGCCGAGGCGCGGCTGACCTCCTCCATCGCGATGCAGTGCTCCAGATAGCCGAGGCCCGCCCCGCCCCACGCCTCCTCCACGGTGATGCCGTGCAGGCCGAGTTCGCCCATTTCCGGCCACAGCTCGCGCGGGAACCAGTCCTCGCGGTCGATCCGCTCCGCCAGCGGCGCGATGCGGTCCTGCGCATAGGAGCGCACGCTGTCGCGCAGCATGTCGGCGGTCTCGCCGAGGTTGAAGTTGAAGCCGGGGAAGTCGTTGCGGATCATAGGGTCCTCCTGGCCGCCGGGGCGCTGTCGGTGCCGGCCGGCGCGTGTAGGGTCAGCGCACGTATTTGATGAAGGGGGTCGCCTTGCCGATGCGATCGTAGAGCCGGCGGGCTGTGGCGTTGAAGTCCTGCGTCAGCCAGTAGACCACATCGGCGCCGGCCTCGTCCGCGGCCCTGTAGACCGCCTCGATCAGGGCCCGGCCGACGCCGGCCCCGCGCGCCGACGGATCGGCGTAGAGATCCTGCAGATAGCAGTAGGGTCCGACCGTCCAGCACGACCGGTGAAAGATGTAGTGCACGATGCCCACCAGCCGGCCGGCCTCGTCGACGGCGCAGAACCCGCGCGGATCCTCCCCGGGAGTCATCAGCCGCGCCCAGGTGACGTCGTAGATCGCCTGGGGCTTCTCGGTTTCATAGAAGGCGAGATAGGCCCGCCAGAGTTCGCTCCACTCCGGCCGGTCCTTCTCTTCCAGCGGCCGGATCGCAATCGACGCCTTGGTCATCCAGTCTCCACCTCGCATTGTCCAGAAAACGGTCAGAAGCCGGTGAACAGCAGATCGCGACCGCAGTCGATGTCGTCCCGCGCCACGGCTTCCTCGACAATTCCCTCTCGAACGGTCAGATTGGCCGCCTTCCCAGCCATGTCACACCTCGTCACGCGCATCGCTGATGCGCTTAGACTGCCCGTGCCTGCGCCCCGCGTCCCCTAGTCGGCCATCCCCTCGAGGCAGATCATCGAGAACAGGCCGGTCGCCACGTGGGTTTCGCCGCCGTCCGACAGACCGTAGACGTCGGCCCGGCAGACGGTCAGCGTCCGCCCGGGCTTGAGCACGCGTCCGCGCGCCACCAGCCGTGCGCCGCGGCCCGGATTGAGCAGGTTGATCTTGAACTCCGTGGTCAGCACGCCCGTGCCCTGCGGATAGAGCGTCAGCGCCGCATAGCCTGCGGCCGAATCGGCGATCGACGTCGTCGTGCCGGCGTGAAAGAACCCATGCTGCTGCGTCAGTTCGGGACGGAACGCCATGGCGATGTCGGCTTCGCCGGGAGCCAGATGGCTGAGGACGGCGCCCAGGTGCTCCATGAACGGTTGGCGCGCATAGCTGGCGCGCACGCGCACCTCCCAGTCCGGGTCCTTCGGTTCGAATGCGCTCATGCGCCGGCCTCCTCCATGACGGCATCCGAAAGGCCGAGTTCGGCCATGCGCGCCCGGCAACCCGCCTCGACCTCATCCAGGTCGGCCAGGGTCAGCTCGATGTCTCGGCGCTTTTCCTCCAGTTCGGCGCGCCGGTCGCGGATGCGGGTCATCAGCAGGCGCAGCTGGCCCACCTCGCCCGGCGCCTTGCCGTACATCTCGATGATCTCGCGGATCTCGGCAAGCGAGAAGCCGAGCCGCTTGCCGCGCAGGATCAGCTTCAACCGCGTACGCTCCGCGGGCCGGTACAGCCGTTGCCGGCCACGGCGCTGCGGGGTCAACAGGCCCTGCGCCTCGTAAAAGCGCAGCGTGCGCGTCGTGATGCCGAACTCCTGGGTGAGCTGGGTAATCGTGTAAAGGCGCTGCTGCATGGTTCCCCCTGCGAACAGACCCTAGATGCATCCTTACGTTAAAGTCAATATATGAATATATACCTTTAAATATCAGTATTTTATATATGGAATATCTGCGTGGACCCGAGCCGGTTTCAGGCCGGTAGATCAGGCCGAAGCGCGCCCGCGCAGGGCTCCGGCCGCCACGACCCGGTTGCGGCCGAGCCTCTTGGCCTCGTACATCGCCGCATCTGCCAGGCACAGGGCGTAATCGAAGGCATCCTCCCGTCCGATCGGAACCTCCGCGACCCCGAGGCTGACCGTGACCGGAATGACAGCGTCCGCGTGCCGGACATCGACCCTCTGCAGGTCGGCCCGTAACACCTCCGCCCGAATGCAGGCCTGCGTCGCGGTGCAGCCCGGCTCAATCACAGCGAACTCCTCTCCGCCCAGTCGGCCGGCCAGTTCGTTGCTGCGCGCGAGGATCTCCGCCACCGCCCGCAGCACCAGGTCCCCGACCGCATGGCCATGTGCATCGTTGATGGCCTTGAAATGGTCGATGTCTAGCAGGATGACGCTGACCGGGATCAGATCGGAGGCGTCGCGGATGTGCTTTTGCGCGGCGTCGAGAAAGGCGCGGCGATTGAAAAGTTCCGTCAGCGGGTCGCGCGTCGCCAGCCGGACCAGATCCCTCTGCATCATGTTCAGCCGTTCGGCCGCCCGGATCCGGGCAAACAGTTCCTCTGGCGCCGGAGCCTTGCGGACATAGTCGTCGGCGCCGCAGTCGAGGGCCTCAATGGCCTTTTCGGTCTCGCCGCACGACGACATCGCGATGATGTACAGGCTCCGGCCTTCCTGGGCGATCAGCCGACACTGCCAGCACAATTCCAGGCCGGTCATGCCTTCGATTTCGAGGCTGATCAGCACCAGTTCCACCGAAGTGACCTTTCTGATGAACTGCAGAGCGCCCACGGCGTCAGGGAAGGCGTCGACCCGATGGCCGCGCTTTTCGAGGAGATTGCCGAGGGTTCGCCGGCCGAACAGGCTCGGTTCAACGAGGACAATATGCATGGGATCCGAAAAATGCCGTTTGACGCTAGGGAAGCCTAGCTCGGAATTGTAAAATTTACGTAATCGCTAAAACCGTTAGGATGCTTGGGCGGCACAACACGCGTCAGAATGGCAGACTGAACCAGACCGCAGCTATGCCAAGGAACGCGAAGAATCCGACGACATCGGTCACCATGGTGACGAAGACGCTCGAGGCGATCGCCGGGTCGACCCGCAACCGGTCCAGCGTGATCGGTATCAGCAGGCCGCACAGGCCGGCAAACAGAAGATTGACGACGATCGCACTGCCGATGACCATGCCGAGGCCGGGGTTGTCGAACCAGAAGTAGACGACGACGCCGATCAGGATCGACAGCGCCACGCCGTTGACGATTCCGACCAGCACCTCGCGGCGCAGCACCCGCATCATGTTGCGCGCGTCCAGGTCCTGGGTCGCGATCGCCCGTACCGCCACCGTCATCGTCTGCATGCCGGCGTTGCCGCCGAGCGAGGCGACGATCGGCATCAGTACCGCCAGCGCTACCATCGCCTCGATGGTATCGTCGAACAGGGCGATCACCAGGGACGCCAGGATCGCAGTCCCCAGGTTGACCACCAACCAGGTCAGCCGCGAGCGGGCGGTGGTCACGACGCTGTCGGAAATCTCCTCGTCGCCGACGCCGGCCAGCGCGCGCATGTCCTCCTCCGCCTCCTCCTGGATGACGTCGACGATGTCGTCGACGGTCAGCACGCCGACCAGGCGATCGGCCTCGTCCACGACCGCCGACGACACCAGGTTGTAGCGTTCGAACCGCCGCGCCACTTCTTCCTGGTCCTCCGTCGCCAGCACGCTGTGGCGCGTCTCGGTCATGATGGCGGAGATCTTCTCGCCGCGCGGCGTGCGCAGGATCTTGTTCAGGGCCACCGCACCGATCAGGCGGAAGCCCGGGTCGACGACATAGAGTTCGTAGAAGGTCTCCGGCAGGTCGTCCGCCTCGCGCATGTGGTCGATGGTCTGGCCGACGGTCCAGAACGGCGGCACGGCGATGAAGTCCGTCTGCATGCGCCGGCCGGCGCTTTCCTCCGGATAGTCCAGCGCCCGCTCGATCTGCATGCGGTCCGAGTAGGACAGTTCCCCGAGGATGGCCGCCTGATCTTCCGCGTCGAGGTCTTCCAGGATGTAGACGGCGTCGTCCGAATCGAGTTCGCCGAGGCCGGCCGCGATATCGGCTGTCGGCAGTTCCTCCAGCAGCTTGACGCGCACCGCCTCGTCGAGTTCGGTCAGCGCCGTGTAGTCGAAGGCGTCGCCCAGCAGGCGCACGAAGGCCGGCCGCTCGTCTTCTGCCAGGGTCTCGATCACGGCGCCGACATCGGCCTCGTGCAGATCGCCGACCAGCGCGAGCAGGACGTCGCGGTCCTCCGCCGCCAGCGCCGCTTCCACCGCCCCGAGGAAGGAGTCGGTCAGACGGCCGTCCTCGTCGCGGACCGGGATCGCGGCGGGTGCAGGGGCGGCGTCGACGATCTCGGCATTCGTCATGAACTCCCTCCAGGTTCCGGGTGTGCGTGCGGTCGTGTCTGGGCTGGTACGCCGGCCGGCGGCGCGGCCGTCCCCAGAACTACCCGTGCGGACCTGCTTTGGCTATGGGAAAGCATGCGCCTTTTTATGACGGCCACGACCGTGGCAAACGGATCATTCGGCGTCGCAGGCGCGCGCCTGCTCGGCCTTGCGCACGGCGTCGAGATAGGTTCTCACCTCGGCCGGCAGCACGCGCTCGTCCGGCGAAATGCAGGTCCGTGTGCGGAAGAAGGCACGCCGCGCCCGCTCGTCGCGCGGACAGATGCCGCCGTCGGCGCGGATCTTCTCCCGCAGGTACCAGAGCTGGTCGCAGGTCAGGTTGGCGAGTTCGAACGGCGGCCGGCGCATGTTGCGCATCTGCTCGGGCGAGACGAACCCCGCCAGCCCGGCCGCGAGCGCGAGCGGCAACGCCACGCGCGGCAGGGCGCGGCAGGCGCCGGCGAAGGCCCGCGTAAACGACAAGGCCCTTGCACGAACCTCTGGACGAAGTTCCTGCAAGGGCCTTGCAAATGGTGCGGTCGAGAAGACTCGAACTTCCACGGGTTTTACCCCACAGCGACCTCAACGCTGCGCGTCTACCAATTCCGCCACGACCGCTCGTGTTCCGGCGCCGTCAGGCACCGAGGCGCCCCATGTAGCAAATCGGATTCTGCCGCGCAAGAGCGATGGAACCGGAAATCCACACTAGCCGGACCAGGCCATCACCGGGCTCAGAGCGGCCCGTCCGTGCGCATCGGACGCACCTCCGGCGCGCGCATCAGCACCTCGGTGATCGACACGCCGATCCGCTCGCCGAGCAGAACCACCTGCCCCTTGGCCACCAGCGTGTTGTTGGCGAAGATCTTGACGTCGTCTTCCTCGGCGACGTCGAGGTCGATCACCGCGCCGCGACCCATGCGCAGCAGCTGGTGCACGGGCATCTCCGTAGTGCCGAGCACGACCGAAATGTCGACGCTGATTTCATCGAAGGTGGCCATCGGACCGGTCCGCCTGTAAGAGGAACGTCCGGCAGGCGCCGCTGCGGCTGCCGGTTAACAAATCCTTACCCCACCATCGCCAGTTGATGGTTAACAAATTCTTAACGCCCATGTCCGCTGTCGATCGCGAAGCCCTCCTCCCCGACTTTCATCCCCGGATCGATACGCCGCCGGTCGAGTGGGTGGTGACCGACGAACCGGTCGGCTACGAGGAGTCCGTCGCGGAGATGGAGGCGCGGGTCGAGCGCATCGCCGCCGGCACCGCCGGCGAGCGCGTCTGGCTGCTCGAGCATCCCCCGCTCTATACCGCCGGCACCAGCGCCCGGCCGGAGGACCTGCTCGCCCCGGAACGCTTCCCCGTCCATCGCAGCGGTCGCGGCGGCCAGTACACCTATCACGGCCCCGGTCAGAGGGTCGCCTATGTCATGCTGGATCTCAGGCGCCGCCAACAGGACGTGCGCGCCTTCATCGCCGCGCTCGAGGCCTGGGTGATCGCCAGCCTGTGGCACTATCACATCCGCGGCGAGCGGCGCGAGGACCGCGTCGGCGTCTGGGTCCGCCGCCCCGACAAGGGCACCGAGGTCGAGGACAAGATCGCCGCGATCGGCATCCGCGTGCGTCGCTGGGTCACCTTCCACGGCATCAGCCTCAACGTCGATCCGGATCTGGAGCATTTCTCTGGCATTATCCCCTGCGGCGTTGCCCGCCACGGCGTCACCAGTCTGGTCGATCTCGGCATCCCCGTCTCGATGGCTGAATCCGATATGGTCCTGCGCGCCGCCTTCGAGGATCTGTTCGGCCCGACCCGCGACGCCGCGCGCTGAGGTTGCGTTTCTGCCGGGGAACGCTTTTCTCGACTGTCACAAGGACTTCAAGGATGCCGACTAGGTCTGTGCCGCCGCGCGTATGGCCGCGCGCACCGACTCCAGGAGCAGTCCTATGCCGATCGACACCGGATTCATGTCCCGCCGCAGCTTCCTCAAGGCCAGCGCCGCCGCCGGTCTGTCCGCCCTTTCGCCCGTCGTTGTCTTCCGCGCCCAGGCCGCCGCCGGTCCGGGCGAACTGCTGATGGCCCCGGTCGAGGCCAACCCGGCCGGGGCGGTCGAGCGCCTGTTCCTGCTCAAGGGCGATCCGCTGTCGGGCCCGATCCGCGCGATCGTCACCGAGGAAGGCAACCCGGTGCCGGCCCCGACCCTGCCGGCCGGCGAGCGCCGCGTGCTGCGCCTGATGCACTTCAACGACATGCACAACCACATCACCGACATGCACGCCGCGCGCGGCGACACCCACCGCCTGTCGCAGATGGTCAGGAAGGTCCGGCAGGCTCGGGCCGATGCCAAGGACAACGAGATCGTCCTGTTCGTCTCCGTCGGCGACGACCACACCGGCTCGGTGTTCGACGAACTGACCGGCTGGTCGCCCGAGGAATTCGTCGTCGACCCGGCCTACCGGGCCTATTCGGCCGCTGGCGTCGACATCGCCGTGCTCGGCAACCACGAGTTCGACCGCGGCGCCGAACTGCTCAAGGTCGGCCTCAAGCGCGACGCGCGCTTCCCCGTCCTGTCGGCCAACGTGCACGGTTCTCAGTTCCTCGCCCGCGACGAGGACTATGTCTGTGCGGCGGTCGCCGAGGCCAAGGGCCTGCGCATCGGCTTCATCGGCCTGACCACCGCCGTCGACACCCGCGTCGGCCAGCCGTCCGACCCGACGCTCGCCGTCGCCAGCCCGGTCGAGGCGGTCCGCAACGTCCTGCCGGCGGTCGCCGAAATCTCCGACGTCGTCGTCATCCTGTCCCACTGCGGCTTCGGCTCCGGCTCCCACCGCAGTGGCAAGGCCGGCGCCGCCCGCATGATCGGTGAAGGCGACCTCGACATCGCCGCCGCCGCCGGCCCGCTCACCGACAAGCCCGTCGTCCTGCTCGGCGGCCACTCGCACACCAAGCTCAACGGCGAGGGCATCGACGTCGACAACGTCGTCGAGGGCGTGCTGATCACCCAGGCCGAGGCCAACGGCAAGTTCCTCGGCGATATCGCCATGTCGATCGCCGCCGAGAGCGGCCGTAAGGCCTGGTTCTCCTCGGTCGGCCTGCATGCGATCAAGCAGCGCGACGACCGCGTCAAGGCGGACGATCCCAAGTACGCCGGGCTCGAGCACGACGGCGACTATGACGCCGACTTCGAGGCCGAACACGTGCTGCCGCTGATCAAGGCGCTCGACAGCAAGCTGGCGGAGCAGATCGGCACCGTCGAGGACGGCGCGCTGGTTTCCACCGAGCGCACCATCGCCGACCGCTACATCCGCGAGGTGGCGATCGCCAACTTCATGAACGATGCCCTGGTCGATCGTTCGGCGACCTTCCCCGGCGGCCCGATCGACATCGCCCTGTTCAACGCCACCGGCCTGACCGCCGGCGTCGCCGAAGGGCCGCTGAGCTTCAAGGCCTGGTACGACGTCATGCCCTATGCCGACAACGTGCATGTGGCGACCATGACCGGCGCGCAGATCCTCGACATGCTCGACAACAACGCCAAGCGCGTCGTGCGGCCCGAGGAACTCGCCGCCGGCGGCATCGACCTGACCCAGTTCGTGTCGCGCGGCTTCCTGCATTTTTCCAGGACCCTGCGCTACCGCATCGATTTCGGCGCCTCCGCCGCCGAGGCACGCGCCGCCGACGTCACCATCGACGGCACGCCGATCGATCAGCTGATGGACAAGTCCTTCAAGGTCGCCTTCAACACCTACATCTCGCTCGGCGGTTTCGGCGAGGCGTGGAACGGCAAGCCGATCTCCGGCGGCGTGCCGGGCGACATCCCCAGCATGGACATGCGCCAACTCGACTACGACCACACCGGCCTGGTCTACCGCAACGAGATCATCGCCCACATCCGCACCATCGGCACGGTGTCTCCGGCGACCGGCGCGCTGCTCGACGGCCGTCTGGTCAGCGCCTGACCGTCCCGTTCGGAGCTGACAACGGACCCGCCGGCCCGGCCGGCGGGTTTTTCGTTCGCTGACGCAAGCTTCCCGCAAGCCAGATCGATAAAAGTGACGACCCAGGACGAGGAGATCCCTCCTCGCTGCAGCCGCAACCTTGGGCACGCGCAATGGATCTGGTCTCGCCGACCCCGAACCGCCTCGAATATATCCACGACGACAAGGTGCAGGCACGCGTCTCGATCGTCATCCTCGCCATCGGCGCAATCGCCTGCGCGGTCGGCGGCCTCGCCGCCGACAGCCTGTGGCCCTCTGCGGTCGCGCTGGTCGCCGCCGGCGCCCTGATCGTGCGCATCCACCGTCAGGCCGCCCGCACCCGGGTCATCTTCGACAAGGCCAACGACCGTCTGCTGCTCGAGCATCGCAGCGTCTCCGGACGCCTGATCGGCAGCGAGCGGCTGGCGCTGTCGGCGCTGGAGAACGTCGTGCTCGAACGCGCCGGCTTCTTCCACAACTTCCTGTCCAGGAAAGTGTGGCAGCGGCCGGTGCTGATCGTTGCCGGGCGCCGGGTCCCGCTCACCCACATGAGCTACGAAAGCAGCGACGCGCCGTCCGAGGTCGTCGACCGGCTGCGCGAGAAGCTGGAACTGCCGCGCTCCATGCGCATGATGGACGACGCCCCCTCGACGCCGTCCCCGGCATCCTCGCCGCCTCGAAAGCCGCGCGCCGAAGACCGCGACGGCGACGATCTGGAGCGGCGGGCCCGCGAAATCCGCCGCCGCAACGCCGAACAGGAGGGCTGAGTCCTCTGGAACATATTCCGACCGGATCGAATCGACCCGGTCGATAAGACTATGCTCCAGCAAACAAGCTGGAGCGTTTTCCGATCAAGCGGTTCCGCTTGATCGGAAAACGCTCTGGCGCCCGGGCGCGGCGGACGGCATCATGGCGCCATCCTGATCGAAGCCTCCGTCCATCCTGCAGGAACCGGCAATGTCCAACCCGGTCACGGCCGTCCCGGCCGCCCCGTCCGCCGAAGCCCTCGCGCATTTCGGGGCTCGCCTCGCCTTCGAGACCGATTGCTGGGACGTCCATGCCGCGCTCGCCGCCGGCGCCGGGGATTTCGTCCTGCTCGACGTGCGCGGCCCCGACCTCTACCGCAAGGGCCACGTTCCCGGCGCCATCAGCCTGCCGCACGGCAAGATCACCGCCCGCCGGATGTCCGGGTTTGCGCCTGACCGGCTGTTCGTCGTCTATTGCGCCGGCCCGCACTGCAACGGCGCCGACAAGGCCGCCGTACGCCTCGCCCGCCTTGGCCTGCCGGTCAAGCTGATGATCGGCGGCATCGCCGGCTGGACCGACGAGGGCTTCGCCTTCGCCACCGGCGACGAGCCCGGTCGCGTCTCCGACTAGCGCAGGGTCTCGGCCACGGATCGGACGAAGGCGGCGAGCCGCGCCTGTCCGCCGCCCCGCCAGCCCAGCGCCTGAAGCCGCTCCGTCGCCATGACGCCAGGCGCCGGCCCCTGCGCGCGCGCCGGCAGCGCATGCCGGCAACCGGTCAGCGCCTTGACCAGCGCCAGCAGGTCGTGCCGGTCGAGCGACAGGTCCGACACGTTCCAGACCCCGAAGCCGGCCGCAGGCCCGGTCACGCCGAGCAGCAGCGCCACCGCCGCGGCAAGATCCTCGCCGTGCACCTCGCTGGCCCGGCGCGGTTCGATCGCGCGGCCCGCCAGATAGTCGGCGAACAGCGCCTGCCACTTGTGACCGCCCGTTCCGGGCGCCAGCCCGTAGACCCCGGTCGCACGCAGGACGAGGCCGCAAAAGCCGTCATCGCACAGCGCCTGAAGCCGCCGCTCGCCTTCCAGCTTGACCCGTCCGTAGAGCGTGTCCGGCTCGGCCGGATCGTCTTCGCGCAGGGTCTCGCCGCACCGTCCGTCGCCGTAGACCGCCCTGCTCGACAGGAACACGCAGCGCCCGATGCCGACGGCCTTGGCCGCCGCGAACAGACGCTCGCTGCCCTCCAGGTTCGCCTGCACGAACTGCTCCGGATCGTCCCCCTCCCCGCCGCGGAACCGCCCCGGCACATGCTGCAGCGCGCAGTGGACCAACGCGTCGGCCGCCGGCAGGTTCATCGGATCGTCGGCAAGGTCCCAGGGCACGAAGCGGCCCGCGTCCGGCGCGCGTCGTCCGAGGAAGACCAGGTCGTGGCCGTCGCGGGCAAGCCGGGCGGCGACGAAGCGGCCGACCTGCCCCGTCCCGCCGGTCAGCAGGATCCTCATCGCGTCGGCCCCGGCAGCGCGGCAATGTCGTCGGGGATGCCGGCGCCGGTGTAAAAGGCCTGCCACAGCTCGATCAGCGGCTTCAGCCGGTCCGCCCGGGCATGGCCCGCCTGCCACGGTTTCTCGTACTGATAGTGAACGATCCGCACCGAGGCCCAGTCCCACAGTTCCGGCAGGTTGAACCAGACATATTGCAGCAGGTTGTAGTAGACCGGCAGCCCGTGCCAGTCGGGAAAAAAGGTCTCCAGGAAAGTCTGGTCGGTCCGCCGCCAGAACGCGTCCGGCGCGTCGAGCCGAGCCGTCATCGCCTCGAACACCGCCTGCGACGGCCGTGCGGTGAACACGCCGCTATTCAGCCGATGGAAGTCGCCGAGGCTCTCGTAGACGTTGGGCGCGGCGCAGAACTGCGGGTAGTGGAACAGACGGTCGCAGGACCGCAGAACCAGCGTGTCGGCATCGAGGAAGACGATGCTGTCGTAGTCCTCCATCTGCCACAGCCGCAGCTTGACGAAATTGTCGAGCGGGGTGTGGAACGCCGGCTTTCCGCCCTTTGTGAAGGGGGCCGCCGCATGCAGATGCCCGCGCTCGTGTCGCTCGTTGAACGCCTCCGACGTCGCCAGCCGGTCGCAGGCGCACAGCCGCGCACCAAGGCCGGCGAGCGGCTCAAGGTCGTCCGCATCCGCCCCTGGCGTATGCATGACGACGAGGTCGGCCGCCGTTCCCGTATGGCGCAGCGAGCGCAGCAGCGCCGTCGCGCCGGTCGCGTAGTCCGCGTTGGTCACCAGCGTGACATAGGCCCGCCGGCTTGCCGCCGGACGGTCGAACCGCGGTCCCGAGCAATCCACGACCGCCCTCTCAGGAGACGGAGCGCAGGCGCGGGTGCTCGGGATCGGTCTCGACCTCCTTGGCGATCTCTTTCGTCCAGGCCGAGACGGCCGGCACGCGGCTGCGGTCGACCCGGTAGGCGTATTTGCGTGCCACGTCGACCACTTCCGACAGCAGTCCCTCGGCGAGCGTGATCGGCTCGAGGCCGAGGTCCAGGAAGCCGTCGTTCGTGACCACGAGGTCATTTTCCGGCGCTTCCTTGCGCGGATTGGGCAGCCAGGCGATCTTGGCCCCGGTCATCTTCGCGACCAGTTCGGCCAGGTCGCGCACCCGGTGCGTCTCGGTCATCTGGTTGAATACCTTCACACGCTCGCCGCGCTGCGGCGGCGATTTCAGCGCCAGTTCGATGCACCGCACAGAATCCTGGATGTGGATGAAGGCGCGCGTCTGCCCGCCGGTGCCGTGGACGGTCAGCGGATAGCCGATCGCCGCCTGAATCAGGAACCGGTTGAGCACCGTGCCATAGTCGCCGTCATAGTCGAACCGGTTGATCAGCTGCACGTGGCGGCTGGTCTGGTCGGTGTTGGTGCCCCACACGATGCCCTGGTGCAGGTCGGTGATCCTCAGTCCGTCGTTCTTGGCATAGAACTGGAACAGCAGCTGATCCAGGCACTTGGTCATGTGGTAGATCGAGCCCGGATTGGCCGGGTAGAGGATCTCCTGGCGGACCGTCTCGCCCGCCATCGTCTCGATCCCGACCGGCAGGTAGCCTTCGGGGATGGCCGCGCCGACCGTCGAATAGCCGTAGACGCCCATGGTGCCGAGATGGACCAGGTGCGCGTCGAGGTCGAGTTCGACCAGCGCATTCAGCACGTGATGCGTCGCGTTGACGTTGTTGCTGACCGTGTAGTTCTTGTGCCGCGCCGACTTCATCGAATAGGGCGCCGCGCGCTGCTCGGCGAAATGGACGATCGCGTCCGGCCGGTGCTCCGCCAGCCAGGCCTTGAACACCTCGTAGTCGCGCGCGACGTCGATCAGGTGGAAGCGGATTGTCCGCCCGCTTTCCTGCTTCCAGATCCGTGTGCGCTCCTGGATCGAATCCATCGGCGTCAGCGACTGCACACCCAATTCCGTGTCGATCCAGCGCCGGCTGAGGTTGTCGAGGATGTGAACCTCGTGGCCCCTGTCGGACAGATGCAGCGAGGTGGGCCAGCCGACGAAACCGTCCCCTCCGAGAACCGCGATCTTCAAGATTGGACCTCCATCATTGGCCGAACCGCAGCCGCAATGCAGGGACGGAACCCGCTCTGCCTCCTGCTAACGACACGAACGTGAGAATTGCATGACGGTTCCGCATCTTCTGCCAGACTAGCCGGAATTTTGACGCGACTTCCACCGGCATCTTAGGATGGGGGCGTTGTACGCACCGCGAACGACCCGTGCGCTGCGGGCGCTTCCCCAACGATGCGGACGTCGTCGACCCGCGCGGCGACGGGTCCCCTGCGGACGGCGGCGAGCATCGCCGCGACGGCGCCCGGCGGCCCGCACAGCACCGCCTCGACCGGTCCGTAGGGAAGATTGCGCACCCAGCCGGACAGGCCCAGCGCCGACGCCTTGCGCACGCACCAGGCCCGGTAGCCGACGCCCTGCACGCGGCCGGAAATCAGGATCCGGATCGATTGCCGCTCGCCGTCCATGTCTGCCCTGCCCGTTGGAGACTGGGAACAGCCTAGTCCGCCGACCGCCCTACGGAAAGGTCAGGGCGCGAGCACGACCTGGTTGCGGCCGGATTCCTTCGCCTTGTAGAGGGCGCTGTCGGCCCTGAGCAGCGTTTCGTCGAGGCTTTCGCCGGACCGCAACACCGACACGCCGATGCTGACGCACAGATCGAAGTCCTGCCCCCCGAAGGAGAAGCGGTCCGTCAGGACACTGTGGCGGATCCGCTCCGCCGTCTGCACTGCCTCGCCGAGGCCGTGCTCCGGCAGCAGGACGAAGAACTCCTCGCCGCCGGCACGCGCGAACACGGCCGGCTCCGCCAGTTCGCCGCCCAGTTTCTTCACCAGATGGCACAGCGCCGCGTCGCCGCAGGCATGGCCGTACCGATCGTTGAACGCCTTGAAATGGTCGACGTCGATGACGAGGACCGACAGCGGCGTGCCCGCCTGTTGCGCGCATCGCTCGGCGTCCTGCGCCAGGTCGAAGAACTTCCGCCGGTTGAAGGCGCCGGTCAACGGATCGCGATCCGCCGCACGCTTGAGTTCCTCTTCCAGGCGCTTGCGCTCGGTGATGTCCAGCATGGCACCGGCGATGCCGTTCACCAGCCCCGTGCGCCCGTCGACGGTCGCGGCCTTGTTGAACGACACGTCGCGCACCTCGCCGCTGGCGTAGCGCACCTTGGCCTCGTAGACCTGCACGCCGCCCTGCTGCATCAGCGCCTCGTCGGCCTCGTGATAGACGCGGGCAAGGTGCTCCGGGGCGACGTCATGGACCGTGGCGCCGACGATGCGCGCCTTCGGCAGGCCGATATAGCGCTCGAACGCGCGATTGCAGCCGCTGTACACGCCGGCGCGGTTCTTGAAGAAGATCGGCGACGGCAGGTTGTCGATGCCGGCCTGCAGCATGTCGCGCGCCGCCCGGCTTTCCGCCAGCTGCGCCTGCAGCCGCGCCTGCCGCTCGACCGCGCGGCGTGCCTTCAACAGCGCGCGCTCGAGGTCCGCCTCGCCGGGCTGGACCAGCACGTCGTCCGCGCCGGCCTCGATCAACCGCAGGAGCCCTTCCCGGTCGACCTGTCCGTCGAGCAGGAGAACGAGATGGATGTTGTCGCCGAGGCGACTGCGGACGTCCTGCAGGTCCGTGGCAGCGCTCGCTGCGCTCGCCGTGGCGACGCAGATGTCCGGCAGCCCGTCCGGAACGGCCCGCGCCTGCAGCGACGCCGCCGCGACCCTGCGCAGCCCGAACCGGGCAAGCCAGGCTGGGCACGCCCCGCCCGCGGCCGCGATCCAGCCGACATCGGAGAACCGGCCCGCCTCCGAGATGTCCTGGCCCATGGTCTGGCCCATGGTCTGGCGCATGGATGCCGCTGCAGTCACCGTCCGTCCTCCATCCGGAGAACTGCCTAGCAGGAAGTGCATAATGAAACGTTAGGGTCGGGTACCCCTTGCCGCTGGCGCAGGAGCGGCCTCTCCCTGATCGAGCCAGGCGGCGAGGTCGCGCGGCGCATCGACGATCGCGTCCGGCGCCTCGGCCGCCAGTTCCTCCCGGCTGCCGTAGCCCCAGGTAACGCCGACGGCGGCGACCCGGTTCGCCCTGGCGCCGATCAGGTCGTGCTTGCGGTCGCCGACCATGACACAGCGCTGCGCCGTCAACCCCTCCTCGGCAAGCAGGTAGGCGATCAGGTCGGTCTTGGCCGCGCGCCGCCCGTCGAGTTCGGAGCCGTAGACCTTGGCGAAGGCCGCCGCCAGGCCGAAATGCTCGACGATCCGGCCGGCATAGGCGTACGGCTTGGAGGTGGCGACGAACAACCGGCGCCCTTCGTCCGCCAGCATACGCAGCAGCGGCTCGATGCCTTCGATCAGCGTGTTCTCGAACAGGCCGGTGACCGCGTAGCGCTCGCGGTAGAGCGCGATCGCCCGATCCAGCGTCGCCGTGTCGTCGGTGCCGAGCAGCACCGCGAAGCTCTCCGCCAGCGGCGGACCGATGCACCAGCGCAACGCCTCGGCCGCCGGCACCGGCGCGCCCAGCGCCTCCAGCGCATGCTGGATCGAGCGCGTGATGCCGGGAAACGGATCGGTCAGCGTCCCGTCGAGATCGAACAGGACCGTGTCCAGGCCCCGACCTCCTGCGCTCATTCGAACTCCATGATCACCGCGTCGACGGCCAGGCTGTCGCCGGGCTTGGCCTTGATCGCGGCGACGACGCAGTCGCGCTCGGCCCTGAGCACGTTCTCCATCTTCATCGCCTCGACGATGGCGAGCTGCTCGCCGGCCTTGACCTCCTGGCCTTCGGCAACGGCGATCGAGACCACCAGGCCCGGCATCGGGCACAGCAGGAACTTCGACGTGTCCGGCGGCAACTTCTCCGGCATCAGCGCGTCGAGTTCCGCCGTGCGCGGCGTCATTACCTTGGCGATCACCGAATAGCCCTGCCAGTCGAGCTGGTAGCCGTTGGACACCGGGCGCACCTGCACGGTCACGTGCCGCTCGCCGACGCGGCCCGTCCACAGCCGCTCGCCCGGCACCCAGTCGGACACGACCGTATGCGGCGCGCTGCCGTCGACGGCGATGTCCATCTCGATCGGCGTCGTCGGATAGCCCTCGGCGATCCGCGCCGGGAGATAGTCGGCATCGATCTTGACCACCCATTTCTCGCGCAGCGCGCCGGAATGCGGCCTGAGCCGGCCGGGCAGGTGATCGAGCCGCTCGCGCCGCACCGTCTCCATGGTCAGCGCCACCGCCGCCAGCACGGACTTGGCGTCCGCATCAGGCCGGGCCGGCGCGAAGCCGTCGGGATATTCCTCGGCAATGAAGCCGGTGGAGAGTTCCCCCTTGCGCCAGCGCGGATGGTTCATCAGGGCGGTCAGGAACGGCACGTTGTGCTGGATGCCGTCGACGTAGAACGCGTCCAGCGCCTCGCCCATCGCCGTGATCGCCGTGCCGCGCGTCGGCGCGTGGGTGATCAGCTTGGCGATCATCGGGTCGTAGAACATCGAGATTTCCGAGCCCTCGACGACGCCGGTGTCGTTGCGCACGGTGATGTCGCCTGCGGTTCCCTCCTTCGGCGGGCTGTAGCGCACCAGCCGGCCGATCGACGGCAGGAAGTTGCGGTAGGGATCCTCGGCATAGATGCGGCTTTCCACCGCCCAGCCGGTCAGCGTCACGTCCGACTGGCTGATCGACAGCTTCTCGCCCGCCGCCACGCGGATCATCTGTTCGACGAGGTCGATGCCGGTGACCAGCTCGGTGACCGGGTGTTCGACCTGCAGGCGCGTGTTCATCTCCAGGAAGAAGAAGCTCCTGTCCTGGCCGGCGACGAACTCGACCGTGCCGGCGCTGTCGTAGTCGACCGCCCTGGCCAGCGCCACCGCCTGCTCGCCCATGGCGCGGCGGGTCGCCTCGTCGAGCAGCGGCGACGGCGCCTCCTCGATGACCTTCTGGTTGCGGCGCTGGATCGAGCATTCGCGCTCGCCCAGATAGATGGCGTTGCCATGCTTGTCGCCCAGCACCTGGATCTCGATGTGGCGCGGGTTCTGGATGAACTTCTCGATGAACACCCGGTCGTCGCCGAAGGACGACGCCGCCTCCGACTTGGAGCGGGCGAAGCCTTCGTGCACCTCGGCCGCGTTCCAGGCGATGCGCATGCCCTTGCCGCCGCCGCCGGCCGAGGCCTTGATCATCACCGGATAGCCGATCTCCTCGGCGATCTCGACCGCCTGCTCCGGCGTCTCGATGATGCCGAGATAGCCCGGCACCGTGCTCACCTTGGCCGCGTTGGCGAACTTCTTGGATTCGATCTTGTCGCCCATGGCCTCGATGGCCCTGGGGTTGGGACCGATGAAGACGATGCCCTCCGCCGCCAGCGCCGTCGGGAAGGCCGCCCGTTCCGACAGGAAGCCGTAGCCGGGATGCACGGCCTCGGCGCCGGTCTGCTTGCAAGCGGCGATGATCCTGTCCATCACCAGGTAGGATTCGGCCGCCGCCGCCGGGCCGATATGGACCGCCTCGTCGGCCATCTCGACATGCAGCGCATCCCGGTCGGCGTCGGAGAACACGGCGACCGTCCTGATCCCCATGCGCCGCGCAGTCTTGATGACCCTGCAGGCGATTTCCCCGCGATTTGCGATCAGGATCTTGGAAAACATGCGCGCATCGCCTCCGGCTCAGTGGCCCTGATGTGTCTACGGTGCGCCGGTTTTAGGCGCCGTCCCCATCCCGTGCAATATCACCAAAGGATGACGGCGTCTCCCAGCGATCTGCCCCAACGGAACCGTCGACGCCGCCTTCCTGTCCGCAAATGGCGCCCGGACACCGTTTTGCCGTTGCATTTTCGACCGATCTGCCGTTCAAGACACCTTGGGAGAAATGACGGGGGGCGTTTATACGGTGCGGTATTTCCGGTTCACGGCCCTGCTGGCATTTTCGGTCCTGCCGTCCGCCGGCGTTCAGGCGAGCGGCGACTGGCACCGCGACACGGTCCAGGGCTTCGAGAAATACTGGACCCAGACCTCGGACGGCGCCCGCTTCATCATCTGGTGCAACCGCAGCCGCAAGCTGGCCGGCACCGTCGTCGACATCGACATCAACGGCCGCAACGCCCCGTCACGCAAGCCGATCCGCGTCGTCGTCGATCACAACATGGTCGTGCTGCCGGCCGACGACAAGGGCTATGTCCAGACCGACTGCGCGGCCTGCGCCGACCGCTTTCGTCTGCTGTGGAACCGCCTGCGCACCGGCATCCGCCTCAGCGTCCAGTTCGACGACCGCCGCTTCGCGGCCTTCTCCCTCCAGGGGGCGGCGGACGTCCTGGACGCAAACCCCTGTCCCGCCGACTACGAAAAAAGATAGCCGAGCGGGCATCCCGCGGTATCCCGGGCTGGCGTGCGCGGCCCATCTGGCCTATCACCTGTCCCATCATCAGGCCCATCACCCTGCGCAACGGCCCGCTCCTTCGATGCCGGTCTTGCGCCATTGCGACGGATTTCCGATGGACGCCATTCACTTGGAAGACCTCGTGTTCTACGCCTATCACGGCGTGCATGACGAGGAGGCGCGGCTCGGCCAGCGCTTTCACGTCGACCTGACCTGCTGGCTCGACCTCGCCGAGGCGAGCCGCACCGACGACTATGCCCTCACCGTCTGCTACGCTGATCTCGCCCGCGCGGTGGAACGCGTCGTGACGACCTCGCGCGTCCGCCTGATCGAGCGCCTTGCTGGCGCCATCGCCGAGGCCGTGTTTACGGTCGACGCGCGCATCGAGCGCCTGCGCGTGCGCGTGCACAAGCCGGGCGCGCCGCTGCCCATGGCCTCCGGCCGCGTCAGCGTCGAGATCCATCGCGACAGACCGCGGGCCGTTTGATCCATCTCCTTCCGCTCGCGCCGGATCGGTGGCACCTTGTCGTCATGCTCCCGGGAACGCCGGGATCCCGACGAAGCCAGGGAGAGCCGCCATGTCCGCCATCACGCACCGCACCGCCCGCGCCACGCTCGTCGCCGTCGCGCTGGTCGCCCTCGCCGGAGCCGCCGAGGCGCGGCCGGACCTGCGCCAGATGACCTGCGCCCAGGCCCAGGCGATGGTCCAGCGCCACGGCGCCGTCGTGTTCACCACGGGCCGCTTCACCTTCCAGCGCTTCGTTGCCTCGCGCCGCTTCTGCGATCGCGGCCAGGCCCTGACGCCCGCCTACGCGCGCACCCGCGACACCGCGCAGTGCCCGGTCGGCTACCTGTGCGAGGAACCGCTGTTCCCGCGCTGGGAACGCTGGAACGACTGACGCGCCACCTGACGCCGCCAACACGATGACCCACGCACCGCCGAGGTTGCAATGAAGCTGCTCCGCCCGCTCCGTTTCGCTGCCGCGCTTGCCCTGTCGGCTTTCAGCCTGTCGGCGCTCACCCCGCACGCCGCCGCGCGCGCCGACACGCTCGATGCCCTGCTGGCCGGCTTCGACCAGGGCTGCGACTACAGCGCTGGCCTGCTTGCCGCTTTGGAGGAACTCGGCGCGGCCGCCGACGCAGGCCGGCAACCGGTGCTGCCGCTGGCCGCGCCGGACCTCTACGGGCCGATGCGGGTGATCCCGAGCGGCGAATATGACGACATCGTCGTGCCGCTGACCGCGACCTGGAAGGACGTTCCGGTCTCCGCGCTCCGCTTCATCCGGGGCCGCGAGAACGGCATCTTCCTCGTCCTTGTTCGCTTCGCCCCGCCCCACGAGGCGGCGCGCCGGGTCTTCGCTCCGCTCGCCGAGGGCTCCGCCGCAAGGATGGCCGAGGATCCGGAAAACCTGACCGAGGCGACCACCTTCCTCAACGAGATCGACGGCGAACTGTCCTACGTCTGCGACCTGTCGACCTGACTAGCGGACAGCCGGTGGCCACGGTCCGCCGGCGGGCCGGCGGATCGGTTCTGGTTCCCCTCAAAGCGGAATGTTGTCGTGCTTCTTCCAAGGGTTCTGCAGGCTCTTGGAGCGCAGCAGCGCCAGCGCCCGCGACACCCGCCGCCGCGTCGAGTGCGGCATGATCACCTCGTCGATGTAGCCGCGCTCGGCGGCTACGAACGGATTGGCGAAGCGGTCCTCGTAGTCCTTGGTGCGCCTGGCGATCTTGTCCTTGTCGGCGAGTTCCGAGCGGTACAGGATCTCGACCGCGCCCTTGGCGCCCATCACCGCGATCTCCGCGGTCGGCCAGGCGTAGTTGATGTCGCCGCGGATGTGCTTGGAGCTCATCACGTCATAGGCGCCGCCATAGGCCTTGCGGGTGATCACCGTCACCTTCGGCACCGTCGCCTCGGCATAGGCGAACAGCAGCTTGGCGCCGTGCTTGATCAGCCCGCCGTATTCCTGCGCGGTGCCCGGCAGGAAGCCCGGCACGTCGACGAAGGTGACCAGCGGAATGTTGAAGCAGTCGCAGAAGCGCACGAAGCGGGCCGCCTTGCGGCTGGCGTCACTGTCGAGCACGCCGGCGAGCACCATCGGCTGGTTGGCGACGACGCCGACGGTGCGCCCCTCGATGCGACCGAAGCCGGTGATGATGTTCTTCGCGTAAGAGCCCTGGATCTCGTAGAAGTCGCCCTCGTCGAGGGTCTTCAGCACGAGTTCCTTCATGTCGTAGGGCTTGTTCGGGTTGTTCGGGATCAGCGTGTCGAGGCTGGTGTCGATGCGCTGCGGATCGTCGGGGCTTGCCACCTCCGGCACGTCGGCGGTGTTGTTCATCGGCAGGAAGTCGATCAGCCGCCGCATCTCGAGAAGCGCCTCGACGTCGTTGTCGAAGGCGCCGTCGGCGATCGACGACTTGGTCGTGTGCACGCTCGCGCCGCCGAGCTGCTCGGCGGTCACCGTCTCGTTGGTCACCGTCTTCACAACGTCCGGACCGGTGACGAACATGTAGGACGTGTCGCGCACCATGAAGATGAAGTCGGTCATCGCCGGCGAATAGACGTCACCGCCGGCGCACGGGCCCATGATCAGCGAGATCTGCGGAATGACGCCCGACGCCAGCACGTTGCGCTGGAACACCTCGCCGTAGCCGCCGAGCGCCGCCACGCCTTCCTGGATGCGCGCGCCGCCGGCGTCGAACAGGCCGATGATCGGCGCCCGGTTCTGCAGGGCCATGTCCTGGATCTTGATGATTTTTTGGGCATGGGTCTCCGACAGCGAACCGCCGAACACGGTGAAGTCCTTGGAGAACACGTAGACCGTGCGGCCGTTCACCGTGCCCCAGCCGGTGACCACGCCGTCGCCGGGGATGTGCTGTTCGTCCATGCCGAAATCGGTGCAGCGGTGCTGCTTGAACATGTCGAACTCCTCGAACGAGCCCTCATCGAGGAGAATGTCGATGCGCTCGCGCGCCGTCAGCTTGCCGCGCGCGTGCTGGGCCTCGATGCGCCGCTGGCCGCCGCCCAGTCGGGCCGTCTCGCGCCGGTGTTCCAGTTCGGCCAGGATTTCCTTCATCGCATGCCTCTTCGCGTTCTCGAACGGCTCGGGTCCTAGCATGAGGTCGGACGACCGGAAAGTCAGCAGAAAGATGGACCGCGCTGCCGGTCTGCCGGCCCGCTGCCCAATTTCTGGGCTGCCGCGCCGGAAGATTGCGCTTGGACAGTCAACGGCCATTTGCCATTCTTGCCTAATTGCTCGGCAGGAGACACGGGGAGTCGATGTCGCAAGAGCGTGCGTTCTTCAACGAAATGCTGCGGGAGGACGGCTCCGCCCGCCCCGCCTATGCCCGGCTCGCCCGCTGGCTCGACGCTCAGCCGGTCAATTTCCTCAACCGCAAGAGCCGCGAGGCCGAGACCATCTTCCGCCGGCTCGGCATCACCTTCGCCGTCTACGGCGCCCAGGAGGCGACCGAGCGGCTGATCCCCTTCGATCCGATCCCGCGCATCATTTCCGCTGCGGAATGGCGCCGCCTGTCGGCCGGCATCGACCAGCGCGTGCGCGCCCTCAACGCCTTCCTGCACGACATCTACCACCGCCAGGAGATCGTCCGCGCCGGCCGCATCCCCGCCGAGCTGATCCTGCAGAACGAGGCCTTCCTGCCCGAGATGGTTGGCTTCTCGCCGGCCCGCAAGGTCTATTCCCACATCATCGGCACCGACCTGGTGCGCGTCGGCGAGAACGACTTCTACGTCCTGGAGGACAACACCCGCACGCCGTCCGGCGTCTCCTACATGCTGGAGAACCGCGAGACCATGATGCGGCTGTTCCCGGACCTGTTCCAGATGCACCGCGTCGCCCCGATCGAGCACTACCCCGACCTGCTGCGCCAGACGCTGGAAAGCGTCGCTCCCGAGGGCGCGCGCAAGGACCCGACCATCTGCATCCTGACGCCCGGCATCTACAACTCGGCCTATTTCGAGCACGCCTTCCTCGCCGACCAGATGGGCGTCGAACTGGTCGAGGGCCGCGACCTATTCGTCGACGCCGGCCGGGTCTGGATGCGCACCACGCGCCAGCCCAAGCAGGTCGACGTCATCTACCGGCGCATCGACGACGCCTTCCTCGACCCGCTCACCTTCCGCCCCGAATCCATGCTCGGCGTGCCCGGCCTGTTCGACGCCTACCGCGCCGGCAACGTCACCATCTGCAACGCGCCGGGCACCGGCATAGCCGACGACAAGGCGATCTACGCCTATGTGCCGGACATCATCGAGTTCTACACCGGCCAGAAGCCGCTGCTGAACAACGTGCCGACCTGGACCTGCTCGCGCCCCGACGACCTCGCCTACGTGCTCGACAACCTCGCCGACATCGTCGTCAAGGAGGTGCACGGCTCGGGCGGCTACGGCATGCTGATCGGCCCGACCGCCTCGAAGCGCGAGATCGCCGCCTTCCGCGACGTGCTCAAGGCCAATCCGAAGAACTACATCGCCCAGCCGACGCTGGCGCTGTCCGCCTGCCCGACCCACGTCGCCTCCGGCGTCGCGCCGCGCCACGTCGACCTGCGTCCCTTCGTGCTGATCGGCGACCAGGTGCGCATCACCCCCGGCGGGCTGACCCGCGTCGCGCTCAAGAAGGGTTCCCTGGTGGTCAATTCCAGCCAGGGCGGCGGCACCAAAGACACCTGGGTTCTGGAGGACTGACCGCATGCTCGGCCGCACAGCCGCCTCCCTGTTCTGGATGTCGCGCTACCAGGAACGCTCGCAGAACACCGCCCGCCTGCTCGAGGTCGCCTACCGCATCGCCATGGTGCCGCACACCGGCGCCGACGAGACCGAGGACTGGCGCAATGCGCTGGCCTGCGCCGGCTGCGAGGCCGGCTTCCGCGCGAAGGGCGGCGAGGTCACGCCGCGTACGGTGATCAACTACATGATCTTCGACAAGGACAACCCGTCCAGCGTGCGCACCTGCCTGGAGATGGCGCGCAACAACGCCCGCTCGGTACGCACCGGCATCACCTCAGACATGTGGGAGAGCCTCAACACGACCTGGATCGAGTTCTCCGACGTCAAGCCGCAGGCGCTCACCCACGACAGGCTGCCGGAATTCCTCGCCTGGGTCGGCCAGCGCGCGCAGCAGTTCCGCGGCGCCCTGCTCGGCACCATCCTGCGCGACGACGGCTACTACTTCTCCCAACTCGGCCATTTCGTCGAGCGCGCCGACCACACCGCCCGCGTGCTCGACACCCGCTACTGGATCCTGCTGCCCGACAACGACGTCGGCGGCACCGGCCACCGCTACCAGTGGTCGTCGCTCCTGCGCGCCCTGTCGGGCCTCAGGAGCTACCGCTTCGCCTATCCGGACGCCCAGCTCAAGGCCTTCAACGTCGCCGAGTTCCTGATCCTGCGCAAGGAGATGCCGCGTTCGCTCGCCTATTGCTACGACTGGATCAACGGGACCATGGATGACCTGACGAACTATTACGGCGAACGCATGCCCAGCGCCGATCTCGCCGCCGCAATCTGGTCCCAGCTCCGCGACGGCCAGATGCGCGACATCTACAGCGCCGGCCTGCACGACTTTCTGGTCGACTTCGCCGCCCGCAACAACGCCTTTTCCGTCCGCCTCGCGCAGGACTACAACTTCGCATGAGGTTCCCCGACACGTCTCCCCCATAAACGCCCAGAACCCGGTCGAAACGATGCGCCTGACGGTCCGCCACACCACCCGCTACCGCTACGACAGCCCGCTCGCCAACGCGATGCAGCAGCTGCGCCTGACGCCGCCGGACTGCGCCGGCCAGACCGTCGTCGACTGGCGCATCGAGGCGCCCGGCATCGAGCGGGCGACCACCTACACCGACGCCTTCGGCAACCTGGTGCACATGGTGTCGAGCCGCGAAACCATCGAGGCGGTGGAGATCACCGCACGCGGGACGGTCGAGACGCAGGACCTCGCCGGCGTGCTCGGCATGGAGCCGGCCGACGCGCCGGTGCGCATCTACGGTCGCGTCACGCCGCTGACCGAAGCCAACCAGGCGATCCGCCGTCTCGCCGGCCTCGTCGGCGACGGCGACCGCATCGCCGGCTTCCATGCCCTGATGCACGCCGTGCGCGACAAGGTCGGCTACCGGGTCGGCGTCACCGAGACCCACGCCACCGCCGCCCAGACGCTCGCCGCCGGCGAGGGCGTGTGCCAGGACCATGCCCACATCTTCATCGCCGCCGCCCGCGCCCTCGGCGTGCCGGCGCGCTACGTCTCCGGCTACCTGCTGCTGGAGGACGAGCAGGAGTCCGAGGCCCACCATGCCTGGGCAGAGGTCTTCATCGACGGCCTCGGCTGGGTCGGTTTCGACGTTTCCAATGCAATCTGCCCGACCGACCGCTATATCCGCTTGACCGTCGGCCTGGACTCACGTTCCGCTGCTCCGATCCGGGGGATCCGCTTCGGCGGCACGGAAGAGAACCTGAACGTCGAGGTCGACGTCTCCCGCGCGGCCGGCCAGCAGCAACAGCAGCAATAGCGGGACCACGCGACGCCGTGGCGGCCGTCTTGCCTCGACGGCCCCGGCGACGCGGTGAACGGGCGCGCTGGAGGCGCGGGACATGACCTATTGCGTCGGACTGAAACTCGATCGCGGCCTCGTCTTCGCCGCCGACACCCGCACCAACGCCGGCGTCGACAACATTGCCACCTTCAAGAAGCTCAAGATCTGGGAGAAGCCGGGCGAACGCGTCTTCGCGCTGATGTCGTCGGGCAACCTCGCGATCACCCAGTCGGTGGTGTCGATCCTGTCCGAGCAGATCGCCTCCCATTCCAACAAGGGGCCGACCTTGATGAGCGTCGACACCCTGTTCCAGGCTGCCCGCGTCGTCGGCAGCGCGGTGCGCGAGGTGCGCGCCCTCGACGGCGAGGCACTCGCCGCCAGCGCCGAGAACTTCTACGTCACCTTCATCTTCGGCGGCCAGATCATGGGCGAGGAGCCGCGCCTGTTCCAGATCTATTCCGCCGGCAACTTCATCGAGGCGACGGACGACACTATGTTCTTCCAGATCGGCGAGCACAAGTACGGCAAGCCGATCCTCGACCGCGTCACCCGCCACGACATGCGCCTCGGCGAGGCCGCCAAGATGGCGCTGCTGTCGTTCGATTCGACCCTGCGTTCCAACCTGTCGGTCGGCATGCCGATCGACCTCCTACTCTACAACACCGACAGCTTCTCCGCCGAGCGCCAGAAGCGCATCTCGCGCGACGATCCCTATTTCCAGGAGCTGTCCGCGGGCTGGTCGAACGCGCTGCGCAAGGCCTTCACCGAGATCGACGAATTCGAGATCTGAGCGGAACGGGCCGCCGGCGGCAGCCTCCATCCGCGCCCACTCACGCGTCCGC